>CAYZGL010000007.1:0-41260 GCA_964477985.1 uncultured Rubrivivax sp.
ACGATGGCCTTGAGCCAGAGCGTGCTGCCGCTGATCGGCGCGGCCAACGGCAACCGCACCTGGATCGCGCTGGCCCGGCCCTCGGCCCGCGCGCAGTTCGTCTTCATGCTGCTGGCCTACGGCTGCCTGACCTGGGCGTTCATGACCGACGACTACTCGGTGGCGCTGGCCGCCAACCACTCCAACAGCCTGCTGCCGCGCATCTACAAGTTCACCGCGGTGTGGGGCAACCACGAAGGCTCGATCCTGCTGTGGTCGTTGATCCTCGCCGGCTGGACCTTCGCGGTGTCGGTCTTCTCGCAGCCGCTGGACGAGCGCACGCAGGCGCGCGTGCTCGGCGTGATGGGGCTGATCAGCTGCGGCTTCCTGCTGTTCACGATCTTCACCTCCAACCCCTTCGAGCGGCTGCTGCCGGCCGCCGCCGACGGGCGCGACCTGAACCCGCTGCTGCAGGACCCGGGCATGGTGCTGCACCCGCCGCTGCTGTACATGGGTTACGTGGGCTTCATCGTCGCCTTCGCCTTTGCCGTGACCGCGCTGCTGTCGGGAAGGCTCGACACCGCGTGGGCGCGCTGGTCGCGGCCGTGGACCACGGTGGCCTGGTGCTTCCTCACGCTGGGCATCGCACTCGGCAGCTTCTGGGCCTACTACGAACTCGGCTGGGGCGGCTGGTGGTTCTGGGACCCGGTGGAAAACGCCTCGTTCATGCCCTGGCTGGTCGGCACGGCGCTGATCCACTCGCTGGCCGTCACCGAAAAGCGCGGCGGCTTCAAGATGTGGACCGCGCTGCTGGCGATCCTGGCCTTCTCGCTGTCGCTGCTGGGCACCTTCATCGTGCGCTCGGGCGTGCTCAGTTCGGTGCATGCCTTCGCCAGCGACCCGGCGCGCGGCATCTTCATCCTCGGCTTTTTGGCGCTGGTGGTCGGCGGCTCGCTGCTGCTGTTCGCCTGGCGCGCGCCCAAGGTCGGCGCCGGCGGCAGCTTCGACTGGGTGTCGCGCGAATCGATGCTGCTGGCCAACAACGTGCTGCTGCTGGTGGCGGCGTCGGCCGTGCTGCTGGGCACGCTGTACCCGCTGGTGCTGGACGCGCTGGGCCTGGGCAAGATCTCGGTCGGCCCGCCCTACTTCGACGCGGTGTTCGTGCCGCTGGTGGCGCCGGCATTGTTCCTGATGGGCGTCGGCCCGATCGCGCGCTGGCGCTCGGCCAAGATCGGCGATCTGGCGCGCCAGCTGCGCTGGGCGCTGGCGGTGAGCCTGGTGGCCACGGTGGTCGCGCCCTTCGTGCTCGGGCGCTGGACGCCGATGATCGGCTTCGGCCTGCTGCTGGGCACCTGGGTGGCCAGCAGCACGCTGGCGGCGCTGTGGCGCAAGGCGCTCGAAAAACCACCCGCGCGCCGGCGCGCCTGGCTGGCGCAGCAGCCGCGCAGCTGGTGGGGCATGCTGCTGGCGCACTTCGGCGTCGCGGTCTTCGTCTTTGGCGTCACCGTGGTGGGCGGCTTCCAGGTGGAAAAGGACCTGCGCATGGCGCCCGGCGAAAGCACCGAGATCGCGGGCGTGCGCGTGCGCTTCGACGGCGTGCACGAGGTGCGCGGCCCCAACTACACGGCCGCGCGCGGCACGCTGCAGCTGTCGCGCGATGGCCGCGTGCTGGCCACGCTGCAGCCCGAGCGGCGCAACTACCTGGTCAGCCGCATGCCGATGACCGAGACCGCCATCGACCGCGGCTTCACCCGCGACCTGTACGTGTCGCTGGGCGAGCCGCTGGACGGCGGCGCCTGGAGCGTGCGCGTGTACTACAAGCCGCTGGTCGGCTGGATCTGGGGCGGGTGCCTGCTGATGGCGCTGGGCGGCTTGCTCGCCGTGCTCGACCGCCGCTACCGCGTACCGCGCCGCGCCGGCGCCGGCGCCGGCGGCCAGACGGCCCGCCCCCCCGCCTCCGAGCCCACGCCGGCCTCGAGCGGCCGCACCGCCAACCCATGAAACGCTACCTGCTGCCGCTGATCGTCTTCGCCGTGCTGGTCGGCTTTCTTGCCGTGGGGCTCAAGCTCGACCCGCGCGAGGTGCCCTCGCCGCTGATCGACAAACCGGCGCCCGCCTTCAGCCTGCCGCGGCTGGACGAACCCGCGCAGCAGTTGGCGCTGGGCGACCTGAAGGGCAAGGTCTGGCTGCTCAACGTGTGGGCGTCGTGGTGCGTGGCCTGCCGCATCGAGCATCCGGTGCTGGTCGATCTGGCCAAGAGCGGCGCGGTGCCGATCTACGGCCTGAACTACAAGGACAAGCGCGAGGACGCGCTGGCCTGGCTGGCCAAGCACGGCGACCCCTACCGGGTGTCGCTGTCCGACACCCAGGGCCTGGTGGGCATCGACTTCGGCGTGTACGGCGTGCCCGAGACCTTCGTCATCGACAAGACCGGCACCATCCGGCTCAAGCACATCGGCCCGGTCACCCCCGACGTGCTGCGCGACACCATCCTGCCGCTGGTGAAGAAGCTCGATGCCTAGGCTGCTGCCCAAGGTGGCGCCCAAGCTGGCGCCGATGCTGCTGGCGCTGCTGCTGGCCTGGCTGGGCGGCGCCATGGCGCAGGAAGCGCGGCCGCTGGCCGCCGACCCGGCGCTCGAAGCCAAGGTGATGCACATCGCCGAAGAACTGCGCTGCCTGGTGTGCCAGAACGAGACCATCGCCGCGTCGCAGGCCGACCTGGCGGTCGACCTGCGCCAGCAGATCCGGCTCAAGCTGCAGCAAGGCCAAAGCCGCGAGCAGATCGTCGACTTCATGGTGCAGCGCTACGGCGACTTCGTGCTGTACAAGCCGCCGCTCAAGGGCAGCACCTGGCTGCTGTGGGGCGGGCCCTTCGTGCTGCTGGGCATCGCCCTGGTGGCGCTGGGCGTGAACATCCGCCGCCGCCGCAGCGCCGGCGCACCGCTGCAGGCCGACGAAAGCGCGCGCGCGCGCCGGCTGCTCGACCAGGAGCCGGGCTGAACATGGTGCTGTTTGCAAGCATTGCGGCAGCGCTGCTGGCGCTGGCGCTGGCGGTGCTGGTGCTGGCGCTGCGGCGCAGCCACGCCCAGGCCAGCCGCAGCGGCGCCAGCCACAGCAGCGGCGGCATATCCAACCTCGCGCTGCTGAAGGCGCAACTGGCGCAGCTCGACCGCGACCTGGCCGAAGGCACGCTCGACGCCGCGCAGCACCGCAGCGCACGCGCCGAGCTGGAACGCCGCGTGCTCGACGAAGAAGGCGCCGGCAGCGGCGCCGCCTGGCATGCCGGATCGCCGCGCGCCACCCTGCTCATGCTGCTGCTGGCGCTGCCGGCGCTGGTGCTGGGCCTGTACGCCTGGACCGGCAACCCGGCCGCGCTGTCGCCGCACGCGCGCAACGAGCCGCAAGCGCCCGACGCGCAGCAGGTCGAACAGATGGTCGAACGGCTGGCGCAGCGCATGGAACAGCGCCCGCCCGGCAATGTCGACGACACCGAAGGCTGGGTCATGCTCGGGCGCAGCTACGCCATGCTGCAGCGCTACGCCGACGCCAGCCGCGCCTTCGCGCGCGCGCTGCAGCTGATGCCCGAGCACCCGCAGATCCTGGTCGACCAGGCCGACATGCTGGCGATGCAGCAAGGCGGCCAGCTGCAAGGCGAGCCGCTGCGCCTGATCGAACTGGCGCTGCGCCACGACCCGAACAACCCGAAGGCGCTGGCGCTGGCCGGTACCGCGGCCTACAACCGCAAGGACTACGCCGCCGCGGTGGCCTACTGGACGCGCGCGCGCGCCACCGCCAACGACGCCGACGGCGAATTCGCCCGCGCGCTCGACCGCAGCATCGCCGAGGCGAGCGCGGCGGGCGGCGTGGCGGGCGCGACCACTGCTGCGACCACTGCTGCGACCACTGCTGCGATCACCAGCACGGCCGGCAGCCCACCGGCCGATCCCGCCAGTGCGGCGGCCGCCGCCGCGCCGCAAGCCGGCGCCGGCACGCTGCGCGGGCGCGTCAGCCTGGATCCGGCCCTGGCCGCGAAGGTCCGCCCCGGCGACACGCTGTACGTGCTGGCGCGCGCGGTGGACGGCCCGCGTGTGCCATTGGCGATCCTCAAGCGCAGCGTGTCCGAGCTGCCGCTGCAATTCACGCTGGACGACAGCATGGCCATGAGCCCGCAGCTGAAGCTGTCGGCCTACGACCCGGTGGTGGTCAGCGCACGCATCTCGCGCAGCGGCGAGGCCCTGCCGCAAAGCGGCGATCTGGAAGGCCACAGCGCGCCGCTGCGCGGCGGCAGCAGCGGCATCGAGCTGCGCATCGACCGCGTACGGCCCTGACCGGCCCTGACCGGCCCTGACCGGCCCTGACCGACGCGATGCCGCGGCTTCAGCCAGCGGCTTCAGCCAGCGGCGTCGAGCAGCGCCGGCAGCTGCGCCGGGTGTTCGATGCGCCAGCGCGGCGCCGCCGGCAACGCTTCGATGCGCCCGTAGCCCCAGCCGGCCCAGACCGCCGGCGCGCCCGCCGCGGCGGCGGCGGCCATGTCGGTGGCGGCGTCGCCCACCATCCACAGCCGCGACGGCGCGATGCCCAAGCCCTGCGCCGCCTGCATCAGCAACGCCGGTGCCGGCTTGCGCAGCGCCTGGGTGTCGGCGCCGTGGACCGCGTCGAAACATTCGCCCAGCCCCGCCGCATCGAGCACGGCACGCGCCAGCCTGCCGGGCTTGTTGGTCACCACCACCAGCGCCCAGCGCCGCCGCAGTTGCCGCAGCAGCGCATCGATGCCGTCGAACACGCGGCCGTGCCGCAGCGGCGCGGCCAGCGTCGCGCGGTCGAAGTGCGTGCGCAGCCTGGCATGCAGCGCGGCATCGTCGGTGCGCCCCAGCGCGGCCAGCGCACGCGAGATCAGCGGGTCGGGGCCGTCGCCGATCCAGCCCAGCACGCGATCGGGCGTTACCTGCGCCAGCGCGCACGCCTGCAGCGCGCCGTTCAACGCAGCGGCGATGTCGGGCGCGCTGTCGACCAGCGTGCCGTCGAGGTCGAAGGCGACGGCGCCGTGCCGCACGCCGGGTTCGCTTCGGGCCATGGCCCATGCTATGCGTAGACTGGGCGCCGCGGGCAACGCCGGGGCTCGCACCCGCCACAGCAAGGAATCGGATCATGAATGCCGCTGCGCGCCGCAAGGCACTGCGCCTGAGCCAACAGACCGGCGAGCTGGCCCGCGCCGCGCCACAGGTGGTGGCACACCGTGTGGCACGTTTGGCGCTGGCCGGACATCGGCCCAGCCAGCGCGACCGGCGCGAGTTTCAGCTGATGGGCGCGGAAAAGCTCGCCGCCTTCGGCGAAGCCTGGCAGGCGATGGCGCTGCAGCTGCTGCAGGCGCAGTCACAACTGGCGGCATCGATGTGGCAGGGCGGGTGGGGCGGCGCAGGGGCCCAACCCTGGGCGCGGCGGCCGGCGCCGAACCCGTGGCAACCGTGGGCCGCGGCCTGGCAGTCGGCGGCGCTGGACGTGCTGAACCAGGGCATCGCGCCGGTGCGGCGCCGCGCCAGCGCCAACGCGCGGCGCCTGGGCCGCCAGCGCTGACGCTTGCGCGCACTGCGGCGCGCCCGAGCGCGAGGCGCTGGCGCAGCCAACGCTTGCAGCGCGCGCGGCCCGAGAGCTGGGCCCGAGAGCTGGGCCACAGAGGGGCTCGCAGATCGGCTTACAGCGGGCCCAGCCCGTTCAACGCCAGCTTGAACTTCACCGTCACCTCGTTGGTCACCACCGAGGTGTCGGCCCACTCGCCCTCGCCGATGCCGAAGTCCAGCCGCTTGATGACGAAGCTGCCGCTGGCGGTGGCATCGGCACCCGACTGCACGATCTGCACCGGCACGACGATGTCGCGCGCCTGGCCCTTGATCTGCAGCTTGCCGGCGACTTCGAACTTGCCGCCGCCCGCGGCCTTGACCGAGCTGGACTTGAAAGTCGCCTGAGGGAACTTGGCGGCGTTGAACCACGGCGCCTTGGGCATCTCGGCGTCGGGCTCGGGCGAGCCCAGCGTGGCGCTGCCGGTGTCGACGTTGACGACGATGCTGCCGCCTTCGGGCTTGCGCGGGTCGAGCTGGATCTGCGCGTCGAAGCGCTTGAAGTGCCCGTCCACCGGCACCCCCATCTGCTTGCTGACGAAGCCGACTTCGCTGCGCGCCGGCAGCAGCTTGGCCGCCGCGGGCTGCGCCCATGCGGCCGGCGCATGCAACATCAGGGTGAGCAGCGAGGTTCCTAGAAACAGCGTCTTGTCCATGACGCCGATGCTAGCCAAGCGCGCGACCCGATCGCGCAAGGCCATTGCACGCTGTGTACGAATCAGCGCTGCAGCTCGGCCACGATCTGCGCGAAGCGCTCGGCCAGCGGCGGCAGCCGCGCGTCGCGGCGCGTGAGCACGCCGATGTGCCGCTCGAAGCGCGCAGCGGCCATCGGCAGCGGCACCAGCGCGCGGCGCGCGCTCGCGCCGAGCATCGATTCGCTGACCACGGCGATCAAGTCGCTGCCCAGCAGCAGCCCGGTCAGCTGCGCCGTGGTGTTGCCGACCTCGACCACCACGCGCGGCGGTGGCAGCCCGGCCTCGGCCAAGCGCGCCTCGACGCTGCGGCGCGCGCCCACCTGCGCGCCGGGCAGCATCCACGGCGCACCGGCCAGGTCGGCCAGCCGCAGCCGCCGCCGGGACAGCAGCGGGTGGCCGCTGCGCACCACCATGCACAGGTCGTCGCGCATCAGCGGCGCGGCCTGCAGCGCCTCGGGCAGCGCCGGCGGCAGCGCATTGAGGCTCAGGTCGATGTCGCCGCGCTGCAGCGCGGCGATCAGCGCCGCATTCAGGTTGACGTCGACGACCACGCGCGCCGCCGGGCGCTCGCGCTGCAGCCGCAGGCACGCCGGCACGAACAGCCGCTGCGCATACAGCGGCGACACGCCCACGCGCAGCACACCCAAGGCGCCCAGGTGCAGGTCGGCCGCCTCCTTGATGGCGTCGCCGAGGTTGGCGCGCAGCGAGCCGATGCGCTGCAGGAAGGCTTGCGCCGGCGCGGTCAGCGCCATGCCGCGGCGGCTGCGCTCGAACAGCGGGAATCCGAGTTCGGCCTCGAGCCGCTGGATGCCCTTGGTGATCGCCGGCTGCGTCACGCTGGCGCCGGCCGCGGCGCGGCGCACCTGGCCGTGGCGCGCGACGGCGAGGAAGTAGTCCAGGTCCTCCAGGCGCAGCGACATCGGTTGCCTTCCACTGGGTTATCACATGGCGCATTTTGATTATCCAAAGAATGCCCTTCGCTTCCTAGACTGCCTGCACCCCCCGTCAGCCGCAGACCGATCGATGAACCTCGCCCTGTACCTCGAACGCAGCGCACGCCACTGGAGCGATCGGCCCGCGGTGCTGGTGCGCGGGCGCACGCTGAGCTACCGCGAGCTGCAGCAGCGCTCGCTGCGGCTGGCGCACGCGCTGCGCACGCTCGGCTTGAAGCGCGGCGACCGCGTCGCCATCGTCTCGCCCAACCGCGGCGAGATCGTCGAGGCCGAATGCGCGCTGTACCGGCTCGGGCTGGTCAAGGTGGCGCTGAATTCGCGCCTGGCCCCCGAGGAGCTGGCCGACGCCTTCGCCAACGCCGAGCCGGCGGCGATCATCGCCGGGCCCGGGCATTGGGCGATGTGCGATGCCGCGGCGCGAGGCTTGCCGCAAGCGTTGCAACGCATCGCGCTGGACGGCGCCAGGGGCGCGCCCGAGGCCTGGTCGGACTACGAAGCGCTGCTGGCCGCTGCGCCGGCCACGGCGCTGCCGTGCGAGGACATGCGCGCCGACGAGCTGGCGGTGCTGCACTACACCTCGGGCTCCACCGGCAAGCTCGAGGCGGCGATGCAGACGGTGGGCAACCGCTTCGCGTCGCTGCGCAAGACCATCATGGGCAAGATGAGCGCCGAGCCCGGCGACGTGCTGATGCTGTGCGGCCCGATCACCCACGCCAGCGGCATGTTCATCCAGCCGATGCTCTACCAGGGCGCGGCGATCCTGCTGATGGAGCGCTTCCAGCCGGCCGAGATCCTGGCGGCGGTCGAAAAGCACCGGGTGACGATGGCTTTCATGGTGCCGGCGATGATCCATGCGCTGCTCGCCGAGCCGACGCTGCGCACGCGCGGCCTGACGAGCCTGCGGCTGCTGAGCTGCGGCGCCGCGCCGATGTCGCCGGCGCGAATCCGCGAGGCCTGGGCCGCCTTCGGCCCGGTGCTGGCGCAGGGCTACGGCGCGGCCGAGACCACCGGCGGCGTCACCAGCCTGGGCAGCGAAGATCACGCGCGCGCCATCGCCGGCGAGCGGCCCGAGCTGCTCGCGGCGTGCGGGCGGGCGGCCTGCGAGTCCGAGGTGCAGGTGCTCGACGAAGCCGGCGAGCCGGTTGCGGGCGATGCCATCGGCGAGATCTGCGTGCGCGGCCCCGATGTCTTCGCCGGCTGCTGGCGCGCGCCGCAGCTGACGCGCGAGGCGATGGACGAACAAGGCTGGCTGCACACCGGCGATCTGGCGCGCGTCGACGAGCAGGGCTGCATCTTCATCGTCGACCGCAAGAAGGAGATGCTGGTCTCGGGCGGCTTCAACGTCTACCCGCGCGAGGTCGAGTCGGTGCTGGCGCAGCACCCGGCCGTGTACGAGGTGTGCGTGATCGGCGTGCCCGACGAGCACTGGGGCGAGGCGGTCAAGGCCGTCGTCGTACTGCGCCAGGGTGCATTGGCCACAGCCGAAGAACTGATGCGCTTCTGCGAACCCCGCCTGGCCGGCTTCAAGCGGCCGCGCTCGGTCGACTTCGTGGCCGCGCTGCCCAACAACAACAACGGCAAGCTGTCGCGCAAGGAAGTGCGCGAGCCGTACTGGGCCGGCCGCGACCGGCGCGTCAACTGAACACCACCGGAGACAAGAACATGATTCGATCCAAGCCCACCTTCGAAGGCTCGCCGGCCGCGGCGGCTTTCATCGAACGCGTGCAAGCCTTCGTGCGCAACGAGCTCGACCCGCTGGCCGCCGCACACGGCATCGACCACGGCCACGGCGGCGACAAGGCGCTGCTGCAGCGCGTGTGGAAGCTGTCGCACGAACGCGGCTTCTACGGCATGACGCTGCCTGAAGACATGGGCGGCGCCGGCTTCGGCACACTCGACCACGCGCTGATCAAGGAGGCGATCTACGCCAGCGGCACCGTGTTCGCGCCGCACGTGCTGGGCGAGCTGTCGGGCCCGCCAAGGCTGGGCGCGCTGATCAAGGCCGCCACGCCCGAGCAGATGCAGCGGCTGATCGCGCCGGTGGCGCGCGGCGATCAGGCAATCTGCTTCGCCATCACCGAGCCCGGGGCCGGCTCGGACGCGGCCTCGCTGCAAACCCGTGCCGACGCCGTCAGCGACAGCGGTGGCGACGGCTACCTGCTCAACGGCGTCAAGCGCTTCATCTCGGGCTCGCCCTTCTGCGACATGGCGGTGATCATCGCCGCCACCGACCCGGACCAGCGCGAGACCACCGCCTTCTTCGTCGAGCGCGACCGCCCCGGCTTTCGCATCGAGGCCGGCTACAAGACCATGGCCGGGCAGTCGCACACCGGCAACATCCACCTCGAGGACTGCCGCATCCCGGCGGCGAACCAGATCGGCGAACGCGGCCAGGGCCTGGGCCTGGCGCTGGGGCGGATCACGGTGAACCGGCTGCTGCACTGCCCGGCCATGCTGGGGCTGGCGCGGCTGGCCTTCGACGATGCGCGCGCGCATGCGATGACACGCAAGCAGTTCGGCCAGCCGATCGGCGCGTTCCAGGCGGTGCAGCACATGCTGGCCGACATGGCCACCGGGCTGGCCGCGGCGCGCGCGCTGATGTTGTCGGTGGCACGGCGCATTGATGCCGGCGTCGATGCGCGCGCCGAAGCCTCGATGGCCAAGTTGTTCTGCTCGGAGACGGCGTTTCGCATCGCCGACCGCGCGGTGCAGATCCTCGGCGGCGAAGGCATCGTGCAGGGCAGCCGGGTCGAGTTCCTGTTCCGCATGCTGCGCATGTACCGCATCCTCACCGGCACCAGCGAGATCCAGCGCAACACCATCGCGCGCGAGCTGCTCGCGCCCCAAACCCGCTGACACCCGCCGACTTCAAAACCACGGAGACAAGATCATGATCAAGGCCCTCGAGCTCGCCGCCGCCGCCGTCGCGCTGGCCCTGTCGGCCGCCGCGCCGGCGCAGGACAACTTCCCGAGCAAGCCGATCAAGTGGATCGTGCCCTACGCGCCCGGCACCTCGCCGGACAGCACGGTGCGCATCGTCGCCGAGGCGATGTCGGAATCGCTCGAGCAGACCATCGTCGTCGAGAACCGGACCGGTGCCGCCGGCAACATGGGCGCGCAGGCGGCGGCGCGCTCGGCGCCCGACGGCTGCACCTGGGTGTATTCGGCCTCGCCGATGGCGAGCAGCATGCGTACCTACAAGAAGCCGGGCTTCGACGTGATGAAGGACTTCATCCACGTCGGGCGCATCGGCACCTCGGACCTGACGCTGATCACCAGCTCCGAGTCCAGCATCAAGTCGGTGCGCGATCTGATCGACCAGGGCAAGAAGAAGCCCGGCGCACTGACCTACGCGAGCGGCGGCATCGGCTCGCCGGCGCACATGGGTGCGGAGCTGGTGCTCGAAACCGCCGGCGTCGAGGCGACGCACGTCCCCTTCAAGGGCGCGAACGACTCGGTGACCGCGGTGATCGGAAAGCAGGTCGACTTCGCGCTGGCGATCACCTCGGTCGCGCTGCCGACGGTCGACAGCGGCAAGCTGCGGCCACTGGCCGTGACCGCGCCGCAGCGCCATGCGCGCATGCCGAACGTGCCGACGCTGACCGAAGCCGGCTTGAAGGTGACGCTGACCTCGATCGGCGGGCTGTCGGTGCCGGCGGGTACGCCGGCACCGATCGTCAAGCGCCTGTCCGAGACGCTGCATCAAGCGCTGGCACGCCCCGATGTCCGGGCCAAGCTCGACGCCCTCGGCGGACGCATCACGCCGAGCACGCCCGAGGAGTACAGCGCGGCGCTGCGCGAGGAGATCGCGACGACCGAGAAGCTGATGGCTGCGGCCAAGATCGAAGCGCAATGAGGGAGACACGTCCATGCTTGCTGTCCATGCCTGCCGCGCTCTCGGCGTGGCCCTGGTTGCGGCACTGCTGACCGGCTCCGCGCTGGCTCAGCAGCTCTCCCCCGCTCCGGCCAAGGAAGCCACCGCGGCCACCCGCCAGCTGCAGCAGGCGGCGCGTGCGCAGCTGTCCGACGGCCTGCCGCAGGCCTTCGACGACGCGCGCCGCGGTCTGATCGAATCGATCGGCGACGCCGTGATCGCCGGCCCCGAAGGCCGGCCGATCTGGAGCCTGCGGCCCTACGGTTTCCTTGGCCGCGACGAGGCACCCGACACGGTGCACCCGGCGCTGTGGCAGCACGCGCGGCTGAACGCGATCGGCGGGCTGTTCAAGGTCACCGACCGCGTGTACCAGGTGCGTGGCTTCGACCTGGCGAACATGACCATCGTCGAAAGCGACAGCGGCCTGATCCTGATCGACCCGCTGACCTCGGCCGAGACCGCGCGCGCCGCACTCGCGCTGTACCACAAGCACCGGCCGGTGCGCCCCGTGGTCGCGGTGGTCTACACGCACAGCCACGTCGACCACTTCGGCGGCGTGCGCGGCGTGGTCGACGAAGCCGACGTGCGCGCCGGCCGCGTGCAGGTGATCGCACCCGTGGGCTTCCTGGAAGGGGCGGTGAGCGAGAACGTCATCGCCGGCGACGCGATGGCGCGGCGTGCGCTGTACCAGTTCGGCATGCTGCTGCCGCGCAACGAGCGCGGGCTGGTCGATGCCGGCCTGGGCAAGGCCGGGCCGCCGGGCACGGTGACGCTGATCGCGCCGACGAAGCTGATCGAGCGACCGGTCGAGACGCAGCGCATCGACGGCATCGACATCGCCTTCGAGCTGACGCCGGGCGCCGAGGCACCGGCCGAGATGATCATGCACCTGCCGGCGCAGCGCGTGCTGAACATGGCCGAGATCGCCAGCCGCAACCTGCACAACCTGCTGCCGATGCGTGGCGCCCAGGTGCGCGACGCACTCGCCTGGTCGCGTTATCTCGACAGCGCGCTGCAGCGCTGCGGCGCCCGCTCCGACATCCTGATCGCGCAGCACCACTGGCCGGTGTGGGGCGACGAGCCATTGCAGCACTTCCTGCGCATTCAGCGCGACGCCTGCAAGGTGCTGCACGACCAGACGGTGCGCTGGATGAATCACGGCCTCACACCCGACGAGATCGCCGAGCGTTTCCGTTGGCCGCAGGCGCTGCAGCGCGAATGGTCGGTGCGCCCCTTCTACGGCCACGTCAAGCACAACGTGCGCGCGGTCTACCAGCGCTGTCTCGGCTACTACGACGGCAACCCGTGGCGGCTGGAGGCCTTGCCGCCGGTCGAATCGGCACGGCGAAGCATCGCCTGCATGGGCGGCGCCGACGCGGTGCTGGCCCGCGCGCGCGAGGACTACGCGCGCGGCGACTACCGCTGGGTCGCGCAGGTGGCCTCGCAGCTGGTCTTCGCCGACCCGAAGAACACTCAGGCGCGCGCGCTCGCCGCCGACGCCTACGAGCAGTTGGGCTGCCAGATGGAGTCGGCCACTGCGCGCAACTCCTTCCTGCAGGGCGCGGCCGAGTTGCGCCAGGGCGTGCCGGCGCTGCGCGGCAGCCCGGCGGGTGCGGATCCGGTGCGCGCGCTGCAGCTCGACCTGTTCTTCGACTCGCTCGCGGTGCGGCTCGACGCGGCCAAGGCCGAGGGCCAGCGCATCGCCGTCAACTGGCGCTTCAGCGACAGCGGACAACAGGTGGTGCTGCTGCTGGAGAACGGCGCGCTGCACCACCGGCTGAAGAGCCAGTATCCCGCCGCCGACGCGACGCTGACGCTGGACCGCGCCACGCTCGACGACGTGATCCTGCAGCGCACGACGCTGGACGAGGCGATCCGCAGCGGGCGCATCGAGGTGGACGGCAAGGCCGAGCGCGTGGCCGCGCTGCTGGCGATGCTGGACCGCCTCGACCGGCGCTTCCCGACCGTCGAACCCCGCGCCGACTGCGCGCCCGCACAATCGCCGTGTCCACCACCCAGTGCGGCGAGTCCGTCATGAAGCCGAGTACCCCCGACACGCCCGCCCTGCCGCTGACGCTGGCCGACCTGCGCGGCCTGGCCGGGCTGGGCGTCGATGCCACGATCGGGCTGACCCGCCTGGTCGAGCAGATGCACCTGACCATCGCCTCGCACGCGCCCCCGCTCGGCGGCGCGCTCGAAGGGCCGACGCGCGGCATCACCGGCGCGGTGTACGGCACGATCCGCGGCGTCACCCGGCTGATCGGGCGCGGCGTCGACGTGTCGCTCAAACTCGTCGAGCCCGCTGCCGTGCCGGCGCCGCACTCGCGCCGGCGCGCCGCGCTGGTCGCCGCGCTCAACGGCATCTGGGGCGACCATCTGCACGCAAGCGGCAACCCGCTGGCGATCACGATGGCATTGCGCCGCGCCGGCCACGTGCTGCCGCTGGATGCCCCCGGCCTGCGCGCCGCGCTGCCCGAAGCCAGCGGCCGCGTCGCGCTGCTGGTGCACGGCCTGTGCATGAACGACCTGCAATGGCAGCGCCATGGCCACGACCACGGCCGCCTGCTCGCCGATGAACTCGGCTGCACGGTGCTGGCGCTGCACTACAACAGCGGCCTGCACATCTCGGACAACGGCGAGCAGCTGGCCGCGCTGCTCGAGCGGCTGGCGGCGAACTGGCCGGTGCCGCTGCGCGAGCTGGTGATCGTCGGCCACAGCATGGGCGGACTGGTCGCGCGCAGCGCCATCCACGCGGCCGAAACGCGGGCGCTGGACTGGCGCCGGCACTCGAGCCGCCTGGTGTGCCTGGGCACGCCGCACCACGGTGCGGTGCTCGAGCGCGGCGGGCACCTGCTCGACATCGTGCTGGGTCTGAGCCCCTACGTCGTGCCGTTCGCGCGGCTGGGCAAGGCGCGCAGCGCCGGCATCACCGACCTGCGCTACGGCAACCTGCAGCACGCCGACTGGCAAGACCGGCCAGCGCACGAGCAGAAGTGCGACGACCGCAAGCCGACCCCGCTGCCCGAAGGCGTGGCCGTGTACCTGCTGGCCGCCACCACCGCGGAGCAGCCGCGCGGGCTGCGCCACGCCGCCGTCGGCGACGGCCTGGTCTCGCTGGCCAGCGCCTGGGGCGAACACCCCGAGCGCGCGCACGCGCTGGTGCTGCCGGCCAGTCACAAGCGGCTGATCACGCAGGCCAACCACTGGGATCTGCTCAGCCGGCCCGAGGCGGCGCAGGCGCTGCGCGACTGGCTGGCGTAGCTCGCGCCTTGCTGCCGGATCGAGGCGCCCGCGCCTACTCCCCGGCGTCGGCCACCGCCCCACCCTCGGCGCGCCAGCGCAGCATGCCGCCGCGCAGGTTGGCCACCTGGTCGAAGCCGGCCTTGGCCAGCATCGCCGCGGCGCGCGCCGAGCGTGCGCCCGAGCGGCACACGGTGACGATGGGCCGCTGGCGCGACAGTTCACCCAGCCGCGCTTGCAGCTGGCCCAACGGCAGCAGCAGCGCGCCGTCGATGTGGCCCAGGCCCTGAGCGAACTCGGCCGGCTCGCGCACGTCCAGCAGTTGCACCTGGTGCAGCAGCTCGCCCAGCGCGTGCGGCGTGATTTCCCACAACCCGGCGATGGTCCAGCTCAGCGGCGCCCACGCGGGATCGGTGGGCGGCAGCACCTCGCCTTCGGGGCGGCCGCAGCGCTGGTTGGCCGGCACGGCCAGGTCCATCTTCTTCGGGTGCGGCAACCCCAGGTGCTGCATGAAGCCGGCGAAGTCGGCCTCGGCCACGTCGCCGCCCAGCCGCGGATTGAAGCGCCGTTCCTCGTCGATGGTGGACACGCCCATGCCGTTGTAGTCGTGCCCCGGGTAGACCAGGCAGTGCCCCGGCAGCGTGAACAGCTGCATGTGCACCGAACGGTACAGCGCGGCGGCGCTGCCTTGCTGGAAGTCGGTGCGGCCGCAGCCGCGGATCAGCAGGCAGTCGCCGGTGAAGACGCGCGATTCGTCGTCGAGCACGTAGCTCAGGCAGCCGTCGGTGTGGCCCGGCGTGGCGCGCACCTGCAGGTGGCGGGCGCCGAAGGCGACGTGGTCGCCGTGCTGCAGCAGCCGGTCGGCGCCGCTGGCACCGCCGTGCACCGACAGTGCGATGCGGCTGCCCAGGCGCTGGCGCAGCAGCCATGCCGCCGTGACATGGTCGGCGTGCACGTGGGTTTCCAGCGTCCACTTCAGCTGCAGCCCCAGCTCGCGGATCAGCATCTGGTCGCGGCGCAACTGCTCGAACACCGGGTCGATGAGCAGCGCCTCGCCGCTGGCGGCGTCGCCCAGCAGGTAGCTCCAGGTGGACGATGCGGGATCGAAGAGCGGGCGGAAGATCAGCATGGGGCCTCCTGCGGCGCCGCTGTGCTGCGCGGCGCGGCGATGCTACGCCGCGGCGGTCGCGCAAGCGACGCTGCGGCGCGGCGCCGGCGCCGACAATGGCCGCATGCCGAAGCCCTTGCCAGCGCAAAGCCCCGCCACCGGCGCCGGAACCTTCCAGGCGGTGTTGTGGGACTTCGGCGGCGTGATCCTGTCCAGCCCGTTCGAGGCCTTCAACCGCTACGAGGCCGAACTCGGGCTGCCGCGCGACTTCATCCGCCGCGTCAACGCCGTCGACCCCGACCACAACGCGTGGGCGCGCATGGAACGCGCCGAGATCGACCTGCCGCGCTTCGCCGAACTGTTCGAGGCCGAGGCACGCGCGCTCGGTGGCGAATCCGCCGCCAGGATTTCGGGCCGCAAGCTGATCGAGCTGCTGCATGGCGAAGTCCGCCCCGAGATGGTCGAGGCGCTGAAGCGCGTGCGCCGGCGCTGCCGCGTGGCCTGCATCACCAACAACATGCCCGGCGCTCGCGAGCCGTCGGCATCGCGCCCGGCGCAAGACGCGGTGCGCATCGCGCAGGTCATGGCGCTGTTCGAGCACGTGGTCGAATCGAGCAAGCTGAACCTGCGCAAGCCCGACCCGCGCATCTACCTGCACGCCTGCGCGCTGCTGGGCGTGGCGCCGCAGGCCTGCGTGTACCTGGACGACCTGGGCATCAACTGCAAGCCGGCGCGCGCACTGGGCATGGCGACGATCAAGGTCGACAGCGCGGCGCAGGCCTTGGGCGAACTCGAAGCGCTGCTGGGCATGAGCCTGCGCTGAACGCGCGGCGGAGCGCGTGGCATGCTCGGGGCATGAAACTGTCCGTCCTCGACCAGTCGATCTCGCTGGCCGGCGCCAGCGAGGACGCCGCGATCCGCGACACGCTCGAGCTGGCGCAGCACTGCGAAGGGCTCGGCTGCCACCGCTTCTGGCTCAGCGAGCACCACGGCCTGGCGACCATCGTCGGCACCGCGCCCGAGATCCTGATGGCTGCCGTGGCGGCGCGCACCAAGCGCATGCGCATCGGCAGTGCCGGCGTGATGCTGCCGCACTACGCGGCGCTGAAGGTGGCCGAACAGTTCCGCGTGCTCGAGGCGCTGGCGCCGGGGCGCATCGACCTGGGCGTGGGCCGCGCGCCCGGCGCCGACATGCGCGTCGCGCAACTGCTCAACCCCGACGCCTACCGCGCCGCCGAAGGCTTCCCGCAGCAGATCGTCGACCTGCAGCGCTGGGCCGCCGGCGACGCGCACCATGGCGTGGTCGCGCACCCGCGCGGGCCGCAGCGCCCGCAGGTCTGGGTGCTGGGCAGTTCGGACTACGGCGCGCGGCTGGCCGCGCACCTCGGGTTGCCCTACGCCTTCGCCTACTTCTTCGCCGACGGCCAGGGCTGCGAACAGGCACTGCACCTGTACCGCACGCTGTACCGGCCCAGCGAGCACCACCCCGAACCGCAAGCGACGATCTGCGTGTGGGCGCTGGCCGCCGACACCGAGGCGCAGGCGCGGCACCATGCGCTGAGCCGCGAGCGCTGGCGCATCGACCGCATGCGCGGCCTGCCCGGGCCGCTGCAAGCGCCCGAGGCCGTCGCCGCCCGTGGCTTCACGGCCGACGAGAGCGCCGTGCTCGAACCCCTGCGCGCCAAGGCGCTGGTCGGCAGCGCTGCGCAGGTGGCCGAGCAGATGCGCGCGCTGGCGGCTTCGCTCGGCCTGGACGAACTGGTGGTCAACACCTGGGCGCACCAGCCTGCGGTGCGGCGCCGCTCGTATGCGCTGCTGGCCGAGCAGTTCGACCTGGCCGGGCGCGGCGCATGACGCACATCGACTTCGAGCTGCGCGGCGAGTTCATCCCGCTGGACGCCTTGCTCAAGGCCACCGGGCTGGCCGACAGCGGCGGGCGCGCCAAGGCGCTGGTGGCCGCCGGGCAGGTGCAGGTGGACGGGCACACCGAGTTGCGCAAGACCTGCAAGCTGCGCGCCGGGCAGCAGGTGCGCTTCGCCGATGCGCACATCCGCATCGTCGCGGCCAGCAGCCAGCGGCCAGCCCCAGGCGGGTGACGCGGCCGCCGGCAGCATCGGCGCGTGACGCGCGCGGCGCAGCGGCGATCGGCCGCGGCGGGTTGGAACTTCGGCCGCTGGCACAATCCAAGCACCCGTTGGCCAACGGCGGCATCGCCGCCGACCGCCGGCGAAATTGCAAGGAACCCCTCGACATGAAGCAGCTTTATTTCGCCGCCTTGGTGGCCGTCGCGTCGGCGCTGGCGGTGGCGCCGTCGGTGTCCGACGCCAAACGCTTCGGCGGCGGATCGTCCAGCGGCATGCAGCGCAGCATGCCCAGCGCGCCACCGCGCGCTCCGGCCGCCCCGCAGCAAGCCGCGCCGCAGCAGGCTGCGCCGGCACCGGCCGCCGCCGGCGCCGCGCCTGCGGCCGCAGCGGCCAAACGCAACTGGATGGGCCCGATCGCCGGCCTGGCCGCGGGGCTGGGCATCGCCGCGCTGATGAGCCACCTGGGACTGGGCGAGGCCTTCGGCAACTTCCTGATGCTCGCGCTGCTGGCGCTGGCGGCGCTGTTCGTGGTGCGCATGTTCATGCGCCGCGCCGGCGCGGCGGCCACACCTGCCGCAGGCGCGCAGCGTGAGCCATGGGCCGCGGCCGGCGCACCGCCGCTGGCCCCCGGCTGGGACAAGCCGGCCGCAGCGCCCAGCGCCGCGCCGGTGATGGCGCGCGTCAACGCCGGCGGCGCCGCGGTGATGTCGGCCGACGGATCGACGCCGCTGGCAGCGATGCCGGGGTCGACGCAGGCTTCGGTGGTGCCGAACACCTTGCCGTCGGACTTCGACGCCGAGGGCTTCTCGCGGCTGGCCAAGATGATCTTCATCCGCATGCAGGCCGCCCACGACAGCGGCGACCTGAACGACCTGCGCAGCTTCACCACGCCCGAGATGTTCGCGGTGGCCAAGCTCGACCTGCAAGAGCGCGGCGGCAAGGCGCAGATCACCGATGTCGTCAAGGTCGACGCCGAGGTGCTGGACCTGGCCAAGGAAGGCGAGCGCCAGGTGGTCAGCGTGCGCTTCCACGGCCAGATCCGCGAAGAAGCCGACGGCCCGATCGAGAACTTCGACGAGATCTGGCACCTGACGCGCTTCGGCGACAGCCCGTCCTGGTCCATTGCCGGCATCCAGCAGCGGCACTGAAAGCCCCCACGCAAGGCGCCGCGCCCGGTGCGGCACCAACCCAGCCAAACCCCGCCAAACCCCGCCAAACCCCGCCCCGTGCGGGGTTTGGCATTCCTGGTGCGCGCACGAGCCGGCGCACGAGCCGGCGCCCAACCGCGGCGCCCCGGGGGCCGTGTGCGCCCGACCGTGTCGCCGCCGTCGCGTTCGGCTATCGTCGCCCGCCATGGCGCGACTCGACGATTTCGATGAATCGGCCGCCGGCATCGACGCCGGCCTGCTGCAGGCGATGCGCGCGCGCCGCGGCGGCGAACTGCTGAACCTGGATCGCCAGCTCTTGCACAGCGCGCCTGTGGCGCACGGCTGGAATACGCTGCTGGGCGCGTTGCGCAGCCACACGCAACTGGACGGCAGCTTGCGTGAGCTGGTGATCCTGCGCGTGGCGCTGCTGAATCGCGCGCCCTACGAATTTGCGCAGCACGCACCGGTGGCGCGGGCCGCGGGGCTGTCGCAGCCGCAGCTCGATGCGCTGGCGTCGTGGCAGGACTCGGCGCTGTTCGACGCGCGCGCCCGCGCCGTGCTGGCCTATGCCGATGCGATGACGCTGCAGGTGCAGGTGCCGCAGCCGCTGTTCGACGCGCTGCGCGTGCATCTGGACGACCGCCGGGTCGTCGAGCTGACGGCCACCATCGCCGCGTACAACATGGTGTCGCGCTTCTTGGAAGCGCTGCAGATCCAGCTCGAGCAGCCGCAAGCGACAACGGCACCGCAGCGCTGCGGTGCCGTTGTCGGGAAAGCTTAGGCGACTACAGCGCGCGGATGTTCGCCGCCTGCAGGCCCTTGGCGCCTTGCTTGACTTCGAACTCGACGCGCTGGTTTTCCTGCAGGCTCTTGAAGCCGGTGCCGGCCTTGATCTCGCTGAAGTGGGCGAACAGGTCCTTGCCGCCGCCTTCGGGCGTGATGAAGCCGTAGCCCTTGCCGTCATCGAACCACTTGACGGTGCCGGTCTGGGTGGCGTTGTCCATGGATGAACTCCTCGAGTAAATGGGTGACACGAAAACTGGGTGACACGAAAACCGCGCCGCCGCTGCCGGCGGCGCGAAACACAGACACTCGAGAAAACATCAACCAGGGGGAATTCCGAACCGGGCCGGCCCTTGCCTGGATCAGGCGCGGGCGGTGAAGCGAAACCTCGAGAAGCGGTCCTGCGGTTGTCTGCGGCGCGCATTGTAGCGACGCGCTTGCGCCCGGCGTGCGGCCGGGCAAGCTCCGATTGCCAGCGCGGCGCGATGCGGCCTATAAACCGCTCGCCTCGGCGCTTCGACGATTCGCGCGCGCTGCCCTGTGACGCCATCGACCCCCTTCCCGCTCGTGCCGAATCCCGACGAACCTTTGCTCAGCGTGCGCGGCGTGAGCGTGCGCTTCGGCGGCATCGTCGCGCTCGACGGCGTGAGTTTCGATGTCGAGCGCGGCGGCATCTGCGGCCTGATCGGCCCGAACGGCGCGGGCAAGACCACGCTGTTCAACTGCCTGAGCCGGCTGTACCCGTACCAGGCCGGCGACATCGTGTTCGACGGCCGCTCGATCACGCACACGCCCACGCACCGCATCGCCGCGCTCGGCATGGGCCGCACCTTCCAGAACCTGGCGATGTTCAGGACCATGCCGGTGCGCGAGAACGTGATGGTCGGTGCGCATTGCCGTTCGTCGCGCGGCTTCCTGTCCGGCGCCCTGCGCCTGCCCGGCGTGTCGGCCGAGGAGGCACGGCTGCGCCAGCGCGCAGCGCAGATCCTGGACGAGCTTGCGCTGACGCCCTTCGCGCAGCGCCCGGTGGGCGACCTGCCTTTCGGCATTCAAAAGCGCGTGGAGTTCGCGCGCGCGCTGGCCGCCGAACCCACGCTGCTGCTGCTGGACGAGCCGGCCGCCGGCCTGAACCACGAAGAGCTGGGCGAGCTGGCGCGGCTGATCCGCGACGCGCGCGACCGGCTGGGCATCACCGTGCTGCTGGTCGAGCACCACATGAGCCTGGTGATGAGCGTGTCCGACCACATCGTCGCGCTGAACTTCGGCCGCAAGATCGCCGAGGGCCCGCCCGAGCACATCCAGCAGCACCCCGGCGTGATCGAGGCCTATCTGGGAACCCCCGCGCATGCCTAGGTTGCTGGAGGTGGCGCAGCTGTGCGCGTGGTATGGCGCGACGCAGGTGCTGCACGGCGTGGATTTCGCGCTCGAGGCAGGCCACATCACCGCCATCCTCGGCGCCAACGGCGCCGGCAAGACCACCACGCTGCGCGCGCTGTGCCAGGGGGTCAAGACCCGCGGCAGCATCCTGCTGAACGGCCAGCAACTGGTGGGCAAGGCCACCGAGAGCGTGGTGCGCCTGGGCGTGGCGCACGTGCCCGACGGGCGCGGCACCTTCACCGGGCTGTCGGTGGAAGAAAACCTGCGCCTGGGCGGCTATGTGCGCGGCAACCCAGCCGAGCTCGAGCTGGACATGCAGCGCATGTTCACGCGCTTTCCGATCCTGCAACAGCGTCGCGCTCAGCAGGCCGGCACCTTGTCCGGCGGCGAGCAGCAGATGCTGGCGATCAGCCGCGCGCTGATGCTGCGCCCGACGCTGCTGCTGCTGGACGAGCCCTCGTTCGGCGTGGCGCCGCTGGTCGTCGCCGAGATCTTCCGCATCCTGCGCCAGATCAACCGGGAAGACGGCGTGAGCATGCTGCTGGTCGAGCAGAACGCGAACCTCGCGCTCGACCTGGCCGACCACGCCTACCTGCTGGAAACCGGCCGCGTCGCGCTGTCCGGCACGGCCGCCGCCATCAAGAAGGACGAGAAGGTGCGCGAGGCCTACCTCGGCTACTGAACATGGAAGCCTTCTTCTCGCAGGTGTTCTCGGGTCTGGCCAGCGGCATCATCTACGGCTCGGTGGCGCTGGCGCTGGTGATGATCTACCAGGCCACGCACCACATCAATTTCGCGCAGGGCGAGATGGCCACCTTCAGCACCTTCATCGCCTGGTGGCTGATGCAGCGCGGCTGGCCCTACTGGGGCGCGTTCTTCTTCACCGTGGCGCTGTCCTTCGCCGGCGGGCTGCTGGTGCAGCGCATCGTGCTCAAGCCGATCGAGAAGGCGCCGGTGATGACCAACGTCATCGTCTTCATCGGCCTGCTGCTCATCTTCAACGCGTTGTCGGGCTGGATCTTCGACCACACGATCAAGAGCTTCGACAGCCCGTTCCCGAAGGACTCGGTGCTGGCCACTCGCTTCTTTTCGGCGCACCAGATCGGCTCGGCCGGCGTGCTGCTGCTGGTGCTGCTGGCGCTGTTCGGCTTTTTCCGCTTCACCTCGCTCGGGCTGGCGATGCGCGCCGCCGCGCAGAACCCCGACTCGGCGCGGCTGGTGGGCATCCGCGTGTCGTGGATGCTGGGCCTGGGCTGGGGCCTGGCGGCGGCCATCGGCGCGGTGGCCGGCATGATGGTCGCGCCCATCGTCTTCCTCGACCCGAACATGATGGCCGGCATCTTGCTGTACGGCTTCGCCGCGGCGCTGCTGGGCGGCATCGACAACCCGCTGGGCGCGGTGCTCGGCGGCTTCATCGTCGGCGTGCTCGAGAACCTGCTGGGCGCCTACGTCATCGGCACCGAACTCAAGCTCAGCGTGGCGCTGGTGCTGATCGTCGCAACGCTGACGCTGCGGCCCAACGGCTTGTGGGGCAAGAAAGTGGTGACGCGCGTATGAGCCGGCCCGCGAAGGCGCATTGGGCCTGGCTGGGCGGCGCGCTGGTCGCCGCCGCGCTGCTGGTATTGCCCTTCCTGTTCAAGAACTACCGCGTCTTCCAGTTCAACCTGGTGCTGGTGTATGCGGTGGCGATCCTGGGCTTGAACATCCTCACCGGCTTCAACGGCCAGTTCTCGCTCGGCCACGGCGCGTTCTATGCGTTCGGCGCCTACACCGCGGCGATCCTGATGTCGCTGTACGCGCTGCCGTACTGGGCGACGCTGCCGGCCGCGTTCGCGGTGTGCTTCGTCATCGGCTTGCTGATCGGTTTTCCGGCGCTGCGCCTGGCGGGGCACTTCCTGGCGCTGGCCACCTTTGCGCTGGCGCTGGCGGTGCCGCAGCTGCTGAAGTACAAGGCGATCGAGCACTACACCGGCGGCGTGCAGGGCATCGTGCTGAGCAAACCCGAGCCACCGTTCGAGTTCAGCCTGTTCGGCCAGCCGCTGTCGGCCGACCGCTGGCTGTATTTCTTCTGCCTGTTCGTCACCGCGCTGATGTTCCTGCTGGCGTGGAACCTGCTGCGCGGGCGCGTCGGGCGCGCGCTGGTGGCGATCCGCGACCACCCCATCGCCGCCACCGCGATGGGCATCAACCTGCCGCTGTACAAGACGCTCGCCTTCGGCACCTCGGCCGGTTTTACCGGGCTGGCCGGCGCACTGGGCGCGATCGTCGTCGCCTTCGTCTCGCCCGACAGCTTCACCGTCACGCTGTCGATCTTCCTGCTGGTGGGCGTGGTGGTCGGCGGCGTGGCGTCGATCCCCGGCGCGATCTTCGGCGGCATCTTCATCCAGTACGTGCCGAACATCGCCGACGCGTTGTCCAAGTCGGCGCCGGCCGCCCTCTACGGCGTGCTGCTGATCGCCCTGATGTATCTGTTGCCCACCGGCGTGATGGGTGGCCTGCGGCGGGTGTGGGCGCGCATGCGCGCACGCGCGCCGGGCTGATTCACGCCACCGCTGCCGCGGCTGCGGCCCGCGCTTCGCCCCGTCAACCCCTCCAGAAGGAGCCTTCGACCGTGAAAATCGAGTTCTTGATCCCGAGCCTCGCCTGCGCCCTGGCGCTGGCTTCGAGCGCGCCGGCGCTGGCGCAGAAGAAGTACGACGCCGGTGCCAACGACAAGGAGATCGTCATCGGCGCGATCCACCCGTATTCCGGGCCGGCCTCGGCCTACGGCGCCATCGGCAAGGCCATCGGCGCTTACTTGGACAAGGTCAATGCCGAGGGCGGCATCAACGGCCGCAAGATCCGCTATATCGCGCTGGACGACGGCTACAACCCGGCCAAGACGGTGGAACAGGCGCGCAAGCTGGTCGAGCAGGACGAAGTGCTGCTGGTGTTCAACCCGCTGGGCACGGCGGCCAACACCGCGATCCAGAAATACATGAACGACAAGAAGGTGCCGCACCTGTTCCTGTCCTCCGGCGCCACCAAGTGGGGCGACCCGAAGAACTTCCCGTGGACCATGGGCTGGCAGCCGAACTACCAGTCCGAAGCGAAGATCTATGCGCAGCACATCCTCGAGACCAAGCCGAACGCGAAGATCGCGGTGCTGTACCAGAACGACGACTACGGCAAGGACTACCTGAAGGGCTTCGAGGACGGCCTGGGCGACAAGGCCAAGGCGCTGATCGTCAGCAAGGTCAGCTACGAGGTCACCGACCCGACCATCGACAGCCAGATCCTCACGCTCAAGGCCACCGGCGCCGACGTGTTCTTCAACATCACCACGCCGAAGTTCGCCGCGCAGGCGATCAAGAAGATGGCCGAGGCCGGCTGGAAGCCGACGCACTACCTGAACAACGTGTCGACCTCGGTCGGCGCGGTGCTGACCCCGGCCGGGCTGGACAACAGCAAGGACATCCTCACCGCGCAATACATCAAGGACCCGACCGACCCGCAGTTCCAGAAGGGCAAGGAGTGGGACGACTACGTGGCCTGGTTCAAGAAGTACAACGTCGGCGCCAACCTCAACGACGGCTTCAACGTCTACGGCTACACCGTCGCGCAGGGGCTGGTGCAGGTGCTCAAGGCGGCCGGCGACAACCTGACCCATGCCAACGTGATGAAGCAGGCCGCCAGCCTGGACATGACGCTGCCGATGCTGCTGCCCGGGGTCAACGTGAAGACCGCGGCGGACGACTACTTCCCGATCGAGCGCCAGCAACTGGCGCGCTTCGACGGCAAGACCTGGGTGCTGTTCGGCAAGGTCTACGGCCCCTGAGCGGCCACAAGCGCATGAGTGCGGCAGCCGGCGGTTGGCCGCATTCGCGGTTGACGCGAACGCCGCCGTGACGCCGCTGTACGAGGACGAAGCGCTGCTCGCCCTGGACAAACCGGCCGGGCTGCTGGCGGTGCCGGGGCGCGGGCCCGACAAGCAGGACTGCCTGTATCACCGCGTGCTGCAGCGCTGGCCCGACGCGCGGGTCGTGCACCGGCTGGACATGGCGACGTCGGGCCTGATGCTGTTCGCGCGCGGCCCCGAGGTGCAGCGCCGGCTCGGCCAGGCCTTGGCGCAGCGGCGCATCGCCAAGCATTACGTGGCCATCGCCGCCGGGCGCATGCCGGCGCCGCAAGGCCGCATCGAGCTTGCGCTGCGCGCCGACTGGCCGCGCCGGCCGCGGCAGCAGGTGGACCCGCTGCACGGCAAGCCGTCGCTCACCAATTGGCAGTTATTGGCCTTCGACGAGACCGCACAGACCTCGCGCCTGGCGCTGCAGCCGCACACCGGACGCACGCACCAGCTGCGCGTGCACCTGGCGGCGATCGGCCATGCGATCGTCGGCGACGCGCTGTACGCGCCGGCGCCGCACGACGCACCGCGGCTGATGCTGCACGCCTGCGCGTTGTGGCTGTCGCATCCGCTGCATGGCACGGCGCTGCAGCTGCATTGCGCGGCGCCTTTCTGACGGCGGCGCCGGGTTGCAGCGGGCCGCTCAGCCGGCCAGCAGCGCGGCAAAGCGCTGCAGGTCGACGTTGCCACCGCTGATGATCACGCCCACACGCTGGCCGCGCAGGTCGATCGCGCCGTCGAGCAGTGCGGCCGCGGCCAGGCAGCCGGTGGGTTCGACCACCAGTTTCATGCGCGTGGCAAAAAAGCGCATCGTCTGCACCAGTTGCGCATCGCTGACCGTCAACACGCCGGCCACCAGCGCCTGGATCACGGGGAAGGTCAGCTTGCCGCTGGACTGCGTCTGCGCGCCGTCGGCGATGGTGTGCGGCGTGGCGATGTGCACGATCTGCCCACGCTGCAGGCTCAACTGCGTGTCGTTGCCGGCCTCGGGTTCCACGCCGTAGACGGCCACTTCAGGAAGCAAGTGTCTGGCCGCGACCGCGCAACCCGAGATCAGCCCGCCGCCGCCCACGCACACCAGCAGCGCATCCAGCGCACCCGCGTCCTCGATCAGCTCCAGCGCGGCGGTGCCCTGCCCGGCCATCACGTCCGGGTGGTCGAAGGGCGGGATCATGGTCATGCCGCGCTCGCCGGCCAGGCGGCGGCACAGCCCTTCGCGGTCTTCGCTGTAGCGGTCGTAGAGCACCACCTCGCTGCCGGGGCGGCCCTGCTGATACGCGCGTGTCGCCTCGAGCTTGCCCTGCGGCGCATCGCGCGGCATCACGATCACCGAAGGCATGCCCAGCAGTTGCGCCGACAGCGCCACCGCCTGCGCATGGTTGCCCGACGAGAAGGCGATCGCGCCGGCGCGGCGCTGTTCGGGCGTGAATCGGCTCAGCGCGTTGTAGGCGCCGCGGAACTTGAACGCGCCCATGCGCTGCAGGTTCTCGCACTTGAAGAACACGCTGGCGCCGCTGCGCGCGTCGGCGCTGCGCGAACGCAGCACCGGCGTGCGGTGCGCGACACCGGCCAGACGCTGCGCCGCCTGCTGTACGTCGTCGAACCCGATGGCCAGCCTCATCGACTTCACCCCGCTTGCTGAAAGCCGCCGGCGCGGCAGGTCAGCACCAGCGTGTCGCGCTGCGCCGGCAGCGTGCGGTCCAAGGGCTGGATCGGCGTGGTTTCGTGGATCACGCGCGCGTCGTCGAGCAGCAGCACGCTCCACGGCTCGCTCAAGGTGAAGCGCAGCCCCTGCGGGCCGCGTGCGTCGAAGACGCGCGTCTCGCCGCCCTTCACGTTGCGCCGCGCCACCAGGATCACCGCCACCAGGTCGACGCCGTCGCGGTGCGCACCTTCGGGGGTGGGTCGGCCGATGCCCTCGTCGCCGCTGTCGATGCGAAACAGGTGCGCTTCGACGAACCAGCGCCGCGGCCCGCGCAGCCGGCTGGCGCACCCCGCCAGTGCCAGCAGCACGCGCGCCCAGGCCGGGTCGGCCACCAGCGCGTCGGGCAAGGGCTCGAACCAGCGTTCGATGCCGCCGTGCAGCGCGTTGTATTCGACCGGCTGCCAGTGGGCGCGGTGCGCCACCGGGGTCAGCCGCGCGTCGTCGACGACAAAACTGCCGTGCCGGCGCTGCCTGTAGCGCCCGCCGTCGCGCAGGTGGGCGTCCGGCGGCAGCTGTTGCCAGTAGCGCTCCCAGTCGTTTAGTTGCTGCAGCGCAACATCACTCAAACGGACGAAGGACGGTGCATCGAGCACGGCATATCCTGCCGCATGCAGCTGCGCATCCAGATCCGCCAAGGCGGTCAGCGCGGGCGGCGGGTTGATCGGCATGGTCGGCATGCAGCCATCCTCAGGCAAGGCTTGGGGCGGCAACTCTAATCGGCGTCAGCCGCCGTGGGTGTTGGCGCGTTAATCTGTCGAGGTCGAACGGGATTCGTGACCCATCAAATGAACGCAAGTACATTGTGCGAGCAAGGCGCTCTTCGGCTCGTCGATATCGTCGAGTTGAAGTGGCTGCTCGCGGCCGAGGGGCTGCACGTGCACGTCGAGAGGCTGCAGTCGGACCCTGGGTACGCTCGCGAATGCCTGCTGGCTGCAGAGCAATCGCGCAACCCGGCCGTGCGCCGCGTCGCCGGCAAACTGCGCGCTCGCCTCGACAGCTGCGCGCCCTGAGCGCACCGAAGCGGCGGCCCTCACCCTGAGCATCGCGCCGGTTTGGCGCATGGCGGCACGCCGCGCACGCAGCGGCCCGGCCATTGGTGCGGACCGTGCCGCGCTCGGGTTGGCGGGATGTCGCCATGCACCGACGCGCCGGGCGTGCATCCTGCACGCGCTCGCGCCGCAGGCGCTGCGCGGCGCGGCCGCAGCGAGGGCATCGCCTAGACTGCGCGCTGCCCCCGGATCGATGCGATGCCCGAACCTGCCGAACGCGACCCCGAGCCTGCGGCCGCGCAGCAGCCCACCGGGCTGGACCCCGGCACGGCGCTGGCGTTGCTGCACGGCGCGCCCGGGCCGATCGCCCTGTGCGATGCCGCCGGCAAGCTTCAGTGGTGCAACGCTGCACTGCTCGAACTGTGTGGCCGCAGCAACTCCAAGCCCCACGGCCGGCCGCTGGCGTCGCTGCTGGGCCTGGCAGCCGACGCTGCGTCGCAGCTGGACCAGGCGCTGCGCGATGGGCGCGGCGGCCCGTGCGCCGACCTGCGCATCGGCGCGGGCTGGTGGCGCGCACAGGTGGTGCCGCTGGCCGACGGCCGCCGCGCGGTGCACTGGCAGGCGGTGGACGAATCGCACCGGCAAGCGGCCGAGGCCGGACGGCTGAGCGAACTGCTGGATCTGGCACAGGACTTCGGGCGGCTGGCCGTGTGGGAGCGCGACACGCGCACGCTGCAGGGTTGGTGGGACCGCCACATGCACCGCATCTGGGGGCTGGCCGAGAGCGAGGGTGCGCCCGGCTTCGACCAGGCGACACAGTCGGTGCTGGAAGACGACCGCGCCATGCTGCGCTGGACCTTCCGCGAATCGATACGCCACGCCGGCAGTTATTCGCACCGCTACCGCGTGCGCGGCAGCGACGGGGTGGTGCGCCAGCTGCACTCGCAGTGGGTGGTGAAGAACGGCGGCGACGGCCGCCCCGAACGCGCGCTGGGCATCGTCGTCGACGACACCGAAGCCTTGGCGCGCGCGCGTACCAGCGACGAGGCCAACGCGCAGCTGGCCTTGGCGCTGACGCTGGCCAAGGTGATCGTCTTTCGCCACGACCTGCACAGCGACCGCGTGCGCATCGACGAACGCGCGTTCGAACTCGGCCTGCCCGAAGGCTGTGCCGAGCTGAGCAGCGAGCAGCTGCGCGCACTGGTGCATGCCGACGACCACGCCGCGTTGCGCAGCGCCACCGAGCAGGCGCTGGCCAGCCAGCAGCCGGTGGACGCGCAGGTCCGCTTTCGCCACGCCGACGGCGGCTGGCGCCATGTGCTGACGCGGCGCATCGCGCAGCGCGACGCGCAGGGCCGGCCGCTGGCGCTGCTGGGCGTGGGGCTGGACATCAGCGAGCGTGTGCAGGCCAGCCAGCGTGAAACCGAACTGGTGCGCCAGTTCGAGCTGACCGCGCGCGCCGCCGGCATCGGCTACTGGAGCGTGCTGGCGTCGACGCGGCAGTCGCGCTGGAGCGAACAGACCTTCGCGCTGCACGGGCTGAGCGCAACCGCCGCAGCGCCGTCGACCCACGAATGGCTGGATCGCTTCGTGCACCCCGCCGACCGCGCGGCGGTGCGCCAGCGCTACCGCCACTGGGCGCGCAGCGGCGGGCCCAACCTCGAGCAGGAACTGCGCATCGTGCGCAGCGACGGCGCGACGCGCCACATGCTCAGCTATTCGCGCCTGGAAGGCCCGCGCGGGCAGCATGATTTCTTCGGCGTGCTGATGGACGTGACCGAACGCCGCGCCGCCGAAGCGGCACTGCACCGGGCCAGCGAACGTGCGGCGCTGGCCACGCGCGGCGCCGGCATGGGCACCTGGGAGCAGGACCTGCCGAACGGCCAGCCCTACTGGGACGAACAGATGTGGCGGCTGCGCGGCCTGCCGCCTCGCGCGCAGCCGCTCGGCGTGGACGAACGCATGGCGCTGGTGCATCCCGACGACCGCGACGCCACCTTGCGCGAACTGACGCAGGCCGCGACCGAAGGACGTGCGTCGTACCTCGAATACCGCGTGCGCTGGCCCGACGGCCGCTGGCGCCAGTTGGCCTCGCGCTCGATCGCGGTGCGCGACGAACAC
The DNA here is from genome assembly GCA_964477985.1 of uncultured Rubrivivax sp. Taxonomy (GTDB): domain Bacteria; phylum Pseudomonadota; class Gammaproteobacteria; order Burkholderiales; family Burkholderiaceae_C; genus Rubrivivax. The sequence continues at coordinate 29,558 of CAYZGL010000007.1, forward strand.
GGGCAACCCACACGGCGCATCGGCATCAACTGGGACATCACCGACGCGCGCGATGCGCAGGCCGCGCGCGAAGAGAAGCTGCTGGCGCAGCGCGAAAGCCGCGCCAAGTCGCAGTTCATGTCGCGCATGAGCCACGAGCTGCGCACGCCGTTGAATGCCGTACTCGGTTTCGCCCAGCTGCTGCTGGGCGACGGCGACAAGGCAGGAGGCGACACGCGCCGCCGCCGGCTCGAGCAGATCCAGCGTGCCGGCCAGCACCTGCTGTCGCTGATCGACGATGTGCTCGAGCTGTCCAGCCTGGAAGGCGGCGAGCTGCGCATCCGCGCGCAGCCGGTGGTGCTCGCCGAGCTGGTGGCCGACACGCTGCCGCTGGTGGCGCGCGCCGCGCGGCAGCACCGGCTCGAGCTGCGCAACCAGGTGCAGCACGGCGTGGCGCTGGCCGACGCCACGCGGCTGCGCCAGGTGCTGCTGAACCTGCTGACCAACGCCGTCAAGTACAACCGCAACGGCGGCTGGGTGCAGGTGGAATCGCAAGCCGGCGCCGGCACGGTGCTGCTGCGTGTCAGCGATACCGGGCGCGGCATGGACGCCGCCCAGCTGCGGCTGGCCTTCGAGCCCTTCAACCGGCTGGGCCTGGAGCACGAAGGCATCGAAGGCACCGGCATCGGGCTGAGCATCGTCAAGGCGCTGGTCGAGCGCATGGGCGGCTCGGTGCAGGCGCGCAGCACGCCGGGCGAAGGCAGCGTGTTCGAGGTGCGGCTGCCCGACGCCTCGGCGCCGGCGCGCGGCACCGAAGCACGGCCGCCGCCGGCCGCTGCCACGCCGCGCGTGCCGCCGGGCGCGGGTCGCGTGGCGCGGCTGCTGTACATCGAGGACAACCCGGTCAACCAGCTGATCGTGCAGGAGCTGTTGGCGCAACGCACCGCACTGCAGCTGGAAACCGCCAGCGACGGCGCCAGCGGCGTGCAGCGGGCGCGCGCCACGCGCCCCGACCTGATCCTGGTGGACATGCAGCTGCCCGACATCGACGGCCACGAGGTGCTGCGCCGGCTGCGCGCCGACGCCGCCACCGCCGCGATCCCGTGCGTCTCGCTGTCGGCCAATGCCATGCCCGACGATATCGAGCGTGCGCTGCGCGCCGGCTTCGCCGACTACTGGACCAAGCCGCTGGACCTGCAGCGCTTCCTCGGCTCGCTGCAGGCGATCCTGGGCACGCCGGGCTGAGCGTCAGGGCGGCGCGGGCGGCTCATCGCGCAAGCGCGCCTGCAGCCCGCGCTTGCGGAGCAGCGCGGCCCGCTGCGGCGCACGGCCGCGAAAAGCGATGAAGGCTGCCGCCGGGTCGACGCTGTTGCCGCTGGCATAGACGTGGCGCCGCAGCCGCTGCGCCACCTGCGCGTCGAAGGGGTCGCCGGCTTCCTCGAAGGCCTCGAAGGCATCGGCATCGAGCACCTCGGCCCACAGATAGACGTAGTAGCCGGCGGCGTAGCCCGAGCCCGCGAACAAGTGCTGGAAGTGCACCAGCCGGTGGTTGAGGCCCACGCCGTCGGGCAGGCCCAGCCGCTGCAGCTCTTCGTGCTCCCAGCCGCAGACGTCGGCGGGCAGCTTTTCGCGCGGCAGCGCATGCAGCGCCATGTCGGTGTGGGCGCTGGCGCAGTAGCGCACCGTCTCGTAGCCCTGGTTGAAGCGCCGCGCGGCGTGCAGCCGTTCGATCAGCGCATCGGGGATGGCCTCGCCGGTGTGCCAGTGCCGCGCATGGCGCTTCAGCACCTGCGGCTGGCTGATCCAGTGCTCGAACAGCTGCGACGGCAGCTCGACGAAGTCCTTCAGCACCTGCGTACCCGACAGCCGCTCGAAAGTCACGTCGGACAGCATCGCGTGCAGGCCGTGGCCGAACTCGTGGAACAGCGTGCGCGCGTCCTCCAGCGACAGCAGCGTGGGCGCACCGGGCGCGCCCTTGGCGAAGTTGTTGTTGTTCAGCACCACCGGCAGCGCGCTGCCGCCGCCGGGCTCGTTGCGGCTTTGCGAGCGCAATGTGCTCATCCACGCGCCGCTGCGCTTGCTGGTGCGCGCGAAGTTGTCCTGCAGGAAGATCGCCACCACGCGGCCGGCGGCGTCGCGCACCTCGTAGGCCTTGACGTCGGGGTGGTACACCGGCAGGTCGTCGCGCGGCGTGAAGTGCAGGCCGAACAGCCGCTGCGCGCAGTCGAAGGCCGCCTGCACCACGCGCGGCAGCGCGAAATACGGCTTGACCTGCGCGTCGTCGAGCGCGTAGTGCCGCTGGCGCACCTTTTCGGCCCAGTAGCGCCAGTCCCAGGCCTCGAGGCTTTGCGCCGCTGCGCCGTGCTCGGCCATCAGCTGCCGCAGCTGCGCGCGCTCGCGCTGCAGCGCGCCCAGCGCGCGCGCCCAGATCTCGTCCAGCAGCTGCTGCACGGCCGCGCGTGTGCCGGCCATGGTGTCGGTGAGTGCAAAGTCGGCGTAGCTGGCATGGCCGTGCAGCGCGGCCTGTTCGCAGCGCAGCTCGAGGATGCGCCGCACCAGCGGCCGGTTGTCGTGCCCGCCGTCATGCTCGCCGCGCCCGACCCAGGCGCGCCAGGCCTGCTCGCGCAGGTCGCGGCGCTCGGAGTAGGTCAGGAAGGGCACGATCAGCGAGCGCGACAAGGTGATCACGTGGCCGCCGGCGACGCCGCGCTCGAGCGCCGCCTGCCGCGCGGCGTCGCGCACGAAGCCGGGCAGCCCGGCCAGATCGGCCGCGCCGTGCAGCCGCAGCTGGTAGCTTGCCTCGTCGTGCAGCACGTTCTGGCCGAACTGCGTGGTCGCCTCGGCCAACTGCTCCATCAACTGCGCGTAGCGCGCCTGCGCGTCGGGCGCGAACTTGGCGCCCGACAGCACGAAGTCCAGGTGCACGCGCTGCAGCAGCCGCAAGGGCTCGGGCGCCAGACCCAGCGTGTCGCGCCGCGCATGCAGTGCATCGATGCGCGCGAACACGCCGGCATGCATGTACACCGCGCTGGTGTGCGCCGCCAGCGGCGCGGCCAGCTCGAGCTGCACCGCCTCCAGTTCGGGCGAGGTGTGCGACGAGGCCAGGTTGTGGAATACCGATTCGATGCGCGCCAGCGGGCGCGCGCAGCGGTCGAAGGCCGCCACCGTGTTGTCGAAGTCCGGCGGGCCGGGCTGTGCAGCGATGGCGTCGAGCTCTTCGCGGTGCTGGCGCATCGCCTCGCGCAGCGCTGGAGCGAAGTGCTCGGGCCGGATCGACGCAAAGGGCGGCAGCGCGTAGGCGCTGTCCCAGGGCTGCAACAGGGGGTTGGCCGAAAGCGAGGCGGCGACGCGCTGGTCCATGGTGAAGCGGGATTCGATTTGAAGCGCCGATGATGCCATCGCCGCCCGGCTGGAATAATCGCCCGCGGCCGGTCACCCCCCGCGCCGTCAGGACCCCACCGATGCCCCTGTGCGAAGTCCCGTCACGCCGGCGCGGCGGCCGCAGCGCCGCGCGTGGGCGCCTGGCCGACGCCGGCTTGCAGCCATGACGAGCTTGCGCCGCCAGGCGCTGCAGTGGCTGCTGTGCGCCGACGCCGACGCCAAGGCGCGCGGCGTGCGCGGCATCGACATGCAGGCCGAGGCCGGCGCCGGCGAAGCGATCGCCGAGCCGGCGGGCATTCCGGGCCGGCCGGCGCGGCCCGCGCTGGTGGCGCACACGCAGCTCAGGGCGCGCTCGGTGCACACCGTGCCGGGGCGCGCCGCGCTGCTGCATGCGCTGGCGCATATCGAGCTCAATGCCATCGACCTGGCGCTGGACGCGGTCTGGCGCTTCGCCGGCCTGCCCGACGAGTTCTACCGCCAATGGCTGCAGGTGGCGCGCGAGGAGGCGCTGCACTTCGAGCTGCTGCGCGGCCACCTCGCCACGCTGGGCCATGCCTACGGCGGCTTCGACGCGCACGACGGCCTGTGGCAGATGGCGCAGCGCACGCGCCACGACCTGCTGGCGCGCCTGGCGCTGGTGCCGCGCACGCTCGAGGCGCGCGGGCTGGACGCCTCGCCCGCGGTCAAGGCCAAGCTGCTGGCGGCCGGCGACCTGCGCGGCGGCGAGATCCTCGACCTGATCCTGCGCGACGAGATCGGCCACGTCGCGCTGGGCAACCACTGGTACCGCCGGCTGTGCGCGCAGCGCGGGCTCGATCCGCTGGCCAGCCAGGCCGCGCTGGCGCGCGAACACGGCGCACCGCGGCCGCGCGGCCCCTTCAACCTGCAGGCGCGCCGCGCCGCCGGCTTCGACGAGCACGAGCTGTCGGCGCTCGGCAGCGGCCCACCCTGAACCCTCGCACCGCCCACCGCCCATGCGCATCTTCGTTGCCGGTTTCCAGCACGAGACCAACACCTTCGCGCCGACCCGGGCCGACTGGGCGGCCTTCGAAAGCGGCTCCACCTTCCCCGCGTTCAGCCACGGCGCGGCCATGCTCGAGCGGCTGGGGGCCACCAGCCTGCCGATGGGCGGCTTCATCCGCGAAGCGCGCCGGCGCGGCTGGACGCTGCTGCCGTCGGCCTGGGCCGGCGCCAGCCCTTCGGCGCAGGTTGCGCGCGACGCCTTCGAGCGCATCGCCGAACACATCGCCGGCGACGCCGCGCGCGGCGGCTTCGACGCGGTGTACCTGGACCTGCACGGCGCCGCGGTGGCCGAGCACGTGGACGATGCCGAAGGCGAGCTGCTGCAGCGGCTGCGCGCGGTGATCGGCCCGCTGATGCCGCTGGTCGCCAGCCTGGACCTGCACGCCAACGTCACGCGGCGCATGCTGCAGCATGCCAGCGCGATGAGCGCGTACCGCACCTACCCGCATACCGACGCGGCCGACACCGGCGCGCGCTGCGCCGCCTTGCTGGCGCAGCTGTGGCAGCGCGGCCGGCCGTGGCACACACATGCGGTGCGGCTGCCCTTCCTGCTGCCGCTGAACGCGCAGTGCACGCTGCTGGACCCGGCACGCGGCGTGTACCAGCGCCTGGGCGAACTCGACGAACGCAGCGGCGTACGGCTGAGCTTTGCGATGGGCTTTCCCGCCGCCGACTTCGACGAATGCGGCCCCGTGGTCTTCGGCCATGGCGCCGACGCACCCGCCGTGCACGACACGGTGCAGCGCGTGGCCGACGAACTGGTCGAACTGCGCCCCGAATGGACGCAGGAGCTGCTGGCGCCCGCTGCCGCGGTGCAGCGCGCGCTGGCGCTGGCCGAAGCCGCGGACAAGCCGGTGGTCATCGCCGACACCCAGGACAACCCCGGCGCCGGCGCCGACAGCAACACCACCGGGCTGCTGCACGCGCTGCGCGCCGCCGGCGCCGGGCGGCGCTATCCCGGCCGCGTCGCGCTGGGCCTGCTGTTCGACCCCGAGGCCGCGCGCATCGCGCACCAGGCCGGCGCCGGTGCCGAACTCGAGCTGACGGTGGGCAAGGCGGTGCGCTGCTACGACGGCCGCAGCAGCGACCCACCGCTGCGCGGGCGCTTCAAGGTAATGAGCCTCAGCCACGGCGTGCTGCCGCTGCACGGGCCGATGACCGCGGGCGGCACGGTGCAGCTGGGCCTGTGCGCCGGCGTGCAGATCGAAGGCATTCGTGTGCACCTGGTCAGCGGCCGCTGCCAGATGCTGGATCTGGACCTGTTGCGCTTCCTCGGCGTGCAGCCCGAAGCGATGAAGGTGCTGGTGGTGAAAAGCTCGGTGCACTTTCGCGCCGCGTTCACACCGATCGCCTCGCACATCCTGGTGGCGGTGGCGCCGGGGCCGATGGCGGCCGATCCGTCGCAACTGCCGTGGACCAAGCTGCCGGCGGGCATCGCTCGCCGCCCATGAAACCCGGCCGGATCAAACGATGACCATCGAACTGGACCACAGCATCGTCTCGGCGCGCGACGCCCGCACGGCCGCCGAGACGCTCGCCCGCCTGCTCGGCGTCGGCTGGGCGCCGCGCGGCATGGGTCCGTTTTCGCCGGTCTACGTCAACGACGGCCTGACGCTCGACTCGACGCGGCCGCGCGGCGCTGCGGCGCTGCGGCGCTCGATCGCGCCGCTGCCATTCAGCCGCGCGGGTGGTGCTTCGCGTGCAGCGCCTTGAGCCGCTCGCGTGCGACGTGGGTGTAGATCGTCGTGGTCGAGATGTCGGCGTGGCCCAGCAGCAGCTGCACCGCGCGCAGGTCGGCGCCGTGGTTCAGCAGGTGCGTGGCAAAGGCGTGGCGCAAGGTGTGCGGCGACAGCGGCGCATGGATGCCGGCACGCAGCGCGTGCGCCTTGATCAGCTTCCAGAACATCTGCCGCGTCATCGGCCCGCCGCGGCCGGTGACGAACAGCGCATCGCTGCTTTGGCCCTTCAGGATCGCACCGCGCGCGTCGGCCAGGTAGCGGCGCACCCAGGCGTGGGCCTCGGCACCGAAGGGCACGACACGCTCCTTCGCGCCCTTGCCGCTGACGCGCAGCGCGCCTTCGTCCAGGCTGACGTAAACCGTCTTCAGGCTGACCAGCTCGCTCACGCGCAGGCCGCTGGCGTACATCAGCTCGATCATGGTGCGGTCGCGCAGGCCCAGCGGCGTGGCGATGTCGGGCGCCGCCAGCAGCGCTTCGACCTGCGCTTCGCTCAAGGTCTTGGGCACGCGCAGCGGCATGCGCGCGGGTGCCAGCTTCAGCGTCGGGTCGGCGGCTGCCAGCTTCTCGCGCAGCGCCCAGCGCCAGAAGCGCTTGAACACGCTGAGCCGGCGGTTGGCGCTGGTCGCGCGCGAGCCGTCGTGGCGCTGCGCCATGTAGGCCAGCAGGTCGACTTCGCTCGCCTGCTCGAGGGCCCGGCCCTGCGACGCCGCCAGCCAGCGCGCCAGCAGCGTGAGGTCGCGCCGGTAGGCCGCCAGCGTCAGCGCCGCCAGCCCGTCCTCGATCCACAGCGCGTCGGCGAAGCGCTCGATCGTGGCCAGGCTGGAGGGCAGCGGATCCATGCTGATGCGAAGCGAAAGCCGCGCGCAGGCGGCTTGCAAGCGGCTTCCAAGCGGGCAGCGCGCGGGGCTACTGCAGCGTGAGCTTCTGCTTGGCCACCACGTCCTTGTAGACGCCGTACTCGGCCGCGATCTGCGCGCCGAACTCGGCCGGCGTGTTGCCGATGATCAGCGAGCCGGTGTCCTCGATGCGCTTGCGCACCGCCGGGTCCTGCAGCACCTTCAGCGTCGCCGCGTGCACCTTGTCGACGACGTCCTTGGGCGTGCCCTTGGGGGCCAGCAGCCCGTAGTAGGCCAGGCGGTTGACCTGCTCGAGCCCCACTTCCTTGAAGGTCGGCACATTGGGCAGCACCGCCAGGCGCTGCGGCGCGGCCACCACGATGGGCACCAGCCGGCCGTCCTTGATGAAGGGCAGCGCGGAAGGCAGGTTGTCGAAGATGATCGGCACCTGCCCGGCCACGGTGTCGTTCAGCGCCGGGCCGGCGCCGCGGTACGGGATGTGCGTGATGAAGGTGCCCGACAGGTTCTTGAACAGCTCGGTCTGCAGGTGGCCGATGCTGCCCGTGCCGGCGCTGGCGAAGCTGAACTTGCCGGGGTTGGCCTTCAGCAGCGCGACGAAGCTCGCGTAGTCCTTGGCCGGGAAGCTGGGGTGCACCGCGATCACGTTCGGCGTGGCCGCGATGTTGACGATCGGCGTGAAGTCGGTGATCGGGTTGTAGCCGATCTTCGGGTTGATCGCCGGGTTGGCGGCGGTGGTCGACACCGTGGCAACGCCCAATGTGTAGCCGTCGGGGGCGGCCTTGATCATCTCGAGCGCGCCGATCGAGCCACCGCCGCCGGCCTTGTTCTCGACGATCACCTGCTGGCCCAGTTCCTTGCTCAGCCCCGGCGCGACCACGCGCGCGATGATGTCGGTGGTGCCGCCGGGGGCGAAGGGCACGACCAGGCGGATCGGCTTGCTGGGCCAGGCCTGCGCGAGCACCGGTGCAGGTGCTGCGGCCATGGCCGCCGAGACGGCCAGCGCGGCCAGGATCGGTTTGAGCATTCGCAGCGACATCGCAGTGCACTCCGTGAGCTGGCAGTGCGGCGCATTGTGGCAAAGCCGTTGCGGCGCGCGGCTCAGGGTTGTCGCAGGGAGCACCAGCGGCGCGGCGGACGGCCGCGGCGCGGGCCGCAGGCACCGGCACCGGCACCGGCACCGGCAGCGGACAGCGGGCAGCGGCTGGCACACTGGCGCGCATGGCCGATGCGCTGCTGCTGTTGCCCGACTTCCTGCTGATCTTCTTCGGCTTCGCGCTGTGCCGCTGCACGCCGCTGGACCGCGGGGTGTGGGACGGCGTCGAACGGCTGGTGTACTACGTGCTGTTCCCGGTGCTGCTGTTCAACTCGATCCTGAAGTCGCCGCTGCAACTGCAGACCACGCTGAGCCTGGGTCTGGCCGGGCTGGCGGTGGTCGGCGCCGGCGTGCTGCTGGCCTATGCGTTGCGCTTGGCACCGGGCATCGACGCGCGGCTGCACGCCTCGGGCGCGCAGACCGCCTACCGCTTCAACTCCTTCATCGTGCTGGCCCTGGCCGAGCGGCTGGCCGGCGCGCAGGGCCTGGCCTGGGCGGCGTTGCTGATCGGCCTGTGCGTGCCGCTGTGCAACGCGGCGGCGGTGTGGCCGCTGGCGCGGCACGGCGGCCACGGCACGCTGCGCGAGATCGCCCGCAACCCGCTGATCCTGAGCACGGTCGCCGGCTTCGCCGCCAACCTGGCCGGGCTGCGCTTGCCCGACGCGATGGCCACCGCGCTGCAGCGCCTGGGCCTGGCGGCACTGCCGCTGGGGCTGATGGCGGTGGGCGCGGGGCTGAAGCTCGGCGGCCTGAAAGCCGCGCCCGGCCTGGCCGGCGCGCTGCTGACGATCCGCCATGCACTGTTGCCGTTGCTGGCGATCGGCCTGTGCCTGTGGCTGCCGCTGCCCGCGGCGCAAGGCGCGGTGCTGGCGGCCTTCGCCGCGGTGCCGACCGCCTCTTCGGCCTACGTGCTGGCCGCGCGCATGGGTGGCGACGCTTCCTTCGTTGCCGGGCTGGTCACGGTGTCCACGCTGCTGGGGGCGCTCAGCCTGCCGCTGTGGCTGACGCTGCAGGCCTCGCTGCCGGCGCCTTGACCCTGGCGCAGCGCCCATTCGATGTGTTCGCCCAGCAGCGCGCTGGCCTCGGGCAGCCGCGCGCGCAGCGCCGCTTCGATCTGCGCATCGGGCATCGCGCGCAGCGCATTGCCCAGCGCCACCGCCAGGTTGCGCAACCAGCGCTCGTGGCCGATGCGCCGGATCGGGCTGCCTTCGGTGCGGCGCAGGAACTCGGCCTCGTCCCAGGCCCACAGCTGCAACAGCGTGGCGCCTTCCAGCGGCGCACGCGCGTCGAAGTCGGGCAGCGTCGACGTTTTCGCATACTTGTTCCACGGGCACACCAGCTGGCAGTCGTCGCAGCCGTAGATGCGGTTGCCCAGCGGCGCGCGCAGTTCCTCGGGGATGGCGCCGTCGTGCTCGATGGTCAGGTACGAGATGCAGCGCCGCGCGTCCAGCCGGTAGGGTGCGACGATGGCGCGCGTCGGGCACACCTCGATGCACGCGCTGCAGCTGCCGCAGTGCGCGGCCGCGGGCTCGGTGGGCGGCAGTGCCAGGTCGACGAAGATCTCGCCGAGGAAGAACATCGAGCCGGCGTCGCGCTGCAGCGCCAGCGTGTGCTTGCCGCGCCAGCCGGTGCCGCTGCGCGCGGCCAGCTCCACCTCGAGCACCGGCGCCGAATCGGTGAACACGCGCGCGCCCAGCGGGCCGACTTCGGCGGCGAGCCTGTCGGCCAACTGCTGCAGCCGCGCGCGCAGCACCTTGTGGTAGTCGCGGCCGCGGGCGTAGATCGACACGCCGGCTTGCCTGGGATCGCGCAGCCGCTGCCATTCGATCGCCTGCCAGCCCGGCGCGGTGGCGCGCGGCAGGTAGTCCAGCCGCGCGGTGATCACGCTGAGCGTGCCCGGCACCAGCTCGGCCGGGCGCGCGCGCTTCAGGCCGTGGCGCTGCATGTAGTCCATCGAACCGTGGTGGCCTTGCGCCAGCCAGGCGCTCAGGCCGGGCTCGGCGCCGCGCAGGTCGACTCCGGCCACACCGATCTGTGAGAATCCCAGCCCATGCGCCCATTGCCGCAGCTGCTGCAGCAGCCGCCGAGCGTCGAAGTCATGACGCTGACCCATGCCGCGATTCTAGAAACCCGCACCGTTGAATGGCCCGACGAGGCCGCCTGCGCCGCGCAGGCGCGCTCGCTTGCCGCGCGCAGCGCGCTGCGCGACGCCACCGTCGAGCTGCACGGCGCGCTCGGCGCCGGCAAGACCACCTTCGTGCGCCACCTGCTGCGCGCGCTGGGCGTGGCCGGGCGCATCAAGAGCCCGAGCTACGCGGTGCTCGAACCCTATGCGCTGCCGGGGCTGGCGATCTCGCACTTCGACTTCTACCGCTTCGACGACGCACGCGAGTGGGAGGACGCTGGTTTTCGCGACGTGTTCGCCGCACCCGGCCTGAAGCTGTGCGAATGGCCCGACAAGGCCGCCGCGCTGCTGCCCACGCCCGACCTGCGGCTGCACATCGAAGCGCTCGACGAATCGCGGCGCCGCGTCCGGGTGCAGGCGCTCACGACGCGCGGGCTGGAGCTGATGCCATGACGGCGCGGCGCGGCGCGTTGCGGCAGCTCGCGGCGCTGTGCTTCAGCTTCGCCGCGGTGCACCGCGCCTGGGGTGCCAGCATCGTCGGCGTGCGCGTGTGGCCGGCCGAGGACTACACGCGCGTCACGCTCGAATCCGACCAGGCCTTGAGCGCACGCCATCAACTGCTGGCCAACCCGCCGCGCCTGCTGGTGGACATCGACGGCTTGACGCTGGACGCCCCGCTGCGCGAGCTGGTGGGCAAGGTGCAGCCCGACGATCCCTACATCGCCGGCGTGCGCGTGGCGCAGCACGCGCCCGCCGTGGTGCGGCTGGTGCTGGACCTGAAGCAGCCGGTCGCGCCGCAGCAGTTCGCGCTCGAACCCGTGGCCGCCTACCGCTACCGGCTGCTGCTGGACCTGTATCCCACGCAGGAGCACGACCCGCTGCTGGCGCTGATCCGCGACAAGGAAAGCGCCGACCGGCGTGCCGCGCAAAGCGTGAACGACGCGCTCGGCGAACTGATCGCGCGCGTGGACAAACCGGCCTTGACAGCGCCGGCGCCGCGGCCGGCGGCGGCGCCGGCCGGCCCGACCAGCCCAGCCGGTCCAACCGCTCCCACCGCTCCAACCGTTCCCACCGCTCCAGCCCCACCGGCCGCCACCGTCGCGGCCGCGGCCAAGCCGGCAGCGCCGCTGCAGACCAAGGCGCCGCCACCGCCGCCGGCACCGCCCAGCGACGACGAACAGCGCCGCGTCGACCGGCTGATCATCGTCGCGCTCGACCCCGGCCACGGCGGCGAGGACCCCGGTGCGGTCGGCCCGGCCGGCACCAGGGAAAAGGACGTGGTGCTGCAGATCGCACTGCAACTGCGCGACGAGCTCAACGCGCTGCCGAACCTGCGCGTGATGATGACGCGCGACGCCGACTTCTTCGTGCCGCTGCACGAACGCGTGAACAAGGCGCGGCGCGTGCAGGCCGACCTGTTCGTGTCGATCCATGCCGACGCCTTCATGCGCCCCGAGGCGCGCGGCGCCAGCGTGTTCGCGCTCAGCGAGGGCGGCGCCAGCAGCG
>CAYZGL010000008.1:0-40787 GCA_964477985.1 uncultured Rubrivivax sp.
GTTCGCCCGTTCGCCCGTTCGTCCGCTCGACGGCCCGCCGCAGCGAGTCGTTCGCATGAGGGCACGAGCGGCGCACCCCATGTCCTACAATCGCGCGTTCAATGGATGAACAAGCCGCCCTCGTCCGCAGCGATGCCGCAGCCCACGGCAATGCCGAAGCCGCAAGGCTGGCGGTGCTGCGACTGCTCGAGCAGCGGCCCGACATGTCGCAACGCGAACTGTCCGAGGCGCTGGGGCTGAGCCTGGGCAAGACGCACTACGTGCTGCATTCGCTGCTCGACCGCGGCCTGGTCAAGGCCGGCAACTTCCGCCGCAGCGGCAACAAGCTGGCCTACGCCTACGTGCTGACGCCCACCGGCCTGCGCGAAAAGCTGCGCCTGACGCGCGCTTTCCTGCAGCGCAAGGAAGCCGAGTTCGAGCAGCTGCGGCACACCATCGCGGCGCTGAAGAGCGAGCTGGTGGATACCGGCAGTTGACGTGACGCAATTGAGCATGGACAAGACCGCGCGAACCTTCGTCACCGGCCACTGCGGCAGCGTCCCACGCTTCGTCGACAACCTGGCCGCGGGGCGGTCTGTGGCATGACGCTCACCGAATCCACCTTGACCGAGATCACCCGCCGCTTGGTCGCTGCGTACCATCCCGAGCAGGTGGTGCTGTTCGGCTCGCACGCCTGGGGCGTTCCCGACGATGGCAGTGACGTCGATCTGCTGGTGGTGCTGTCGAAGTCGGACGAGCCGGCCTACCGCCGGGCCGCAGCCGGCTATCGCAGCCTGTTCGGTGTAGGAGTGCCGTGCGACGTGTGGGTGCGCACGCGCGAAGAGGTGCTTCGGGAAGCGCCGCTGCCCACGACGCTCACGCACAAGATCATTCGGGAAGGCCGGGTCTTGCATGGCTGAACCTCTGAGCTCGCAGGCCAACCAAGTGACGGCGATCGGCAATCCGCCGGTGCTTTCAAGGCCCATGTCTCCAAACAAGCCATGAACAAGACCGCCCGCATCTTCGTCACCGGCCATCGCGGCATGGTCGGCAGCGCCATCGTGCGGCGGCTGCAAAGCGGCGGCTACGGCAACCTGCTGCTGCGCACGCGCGCCGAGCTGGACCTGCTGGACCAGCGCGCGGTACACGCCTATCTGGCCGAGCAGCAGCCCGACTACATCTTCATCGCCGCGGCCAAGGTGGGCGGCATCCAGGCCAACAACCAGTACCGCGCCGACTTCCTGTATCAGAACCTGGCAATCCAGGCCAACCTGATCCACGGCGCGCACGCAGCCGGCGTGCAGCGGCTGATGTTCCTGGGCTCGAGTTGCATCTACCCGCGCGACTGCCCGCAGCCGATCAAGGAAGACTACCTGCTGACCGGCCCGCTGGAAGCCACCAACGAGCCTTACGCCATCGCCAAGATCGCCGGCGTCAAGCTCTGCGAAAGCTGCCAGCGGCAGTACGGCCGCCAGTACGTCAGCGTGATGCCGACCAACCTGTATGGGCCGAACGACAACTACGACCTGGCCAGCAGCCACGTGCTGCCGGCGTTGATGCGCAAGGCGCACGAGGCCAAAGTGCGCGGTGATGCCGAATGCGTGGTCTGGGGCAGCGGCACACCCAGGCGCGAGTTTCTCTATGTCGACGACTTGGCCGATGCCTGCGTGTTCCTGATGGAACGCGACTACGCTGGCGCGCTGCTGAACGTCGGCACCGGGCAGGACGTGACGATTGCCGAACTGGCCGAAACGGTGATGAACGTGGTCGGCTTCAAAGGGCGCATCGCCTACGACCGCAGCAAGCCCGACGGCACGCCGCGCAAGCTGCTGGACGTGAGCCGGATGGCGGCGCTGGGCTGGCACGCGCGCACGGGGCTGCGCGAAGGCATAGCACGCTCGTATGCTGACTTCAAGCGACGAGCCTCGGGGTTCACGCCATGAAGATTCGCCTCTTCGAAGACACCGACACGCTTCTCATCGAGCTGAAGCCGGGCAGCATCGCTGAAACCCGGGACCTGGACGACAACACCCTGCTGGAGCTGGATGCCCAGGGTCAGGTTCTGGCCATCACGCTGGAGCACGCCACCGAGCGCGCGGAGCTGAGCAGCTTCTCCTTCGAGCGCGTGACGGCTTGACTTTCGCGCTGAATCATGCAGCTCACCGAAACCACCCTGGCCATAGTCACCCGCCGGCCGATGGCTGTGTACCCGGAGCCGTACCCATGCGTCTGACGACGGATCAAGTCGAAGCCATTCGGCAACGCATTCAAAGCCACATGGGCCCGAAGGCGCGCATCTGGCTCTTCGGCTCGCGCGTGGACGACAGCCGCCGCGGCGGAGACGTCGACCTCTATGTCGAGCCTGCAACGCCACCGGGGCTGGCAGCCCGCCTGCGCTGCAAGAGCGCCATTGCCGACGCGCTCGACCTCGATGTGGACCTCATCGTGCAACAGCCGGGGCGCGACTTACCCATCTACCGCATAGCCAAGCACAGCGGGGTCGCCCTGTGACTGAAAATCTGAAACTGATTCGAATCAGACTCAATCACCTGACGCGGATGCGTGAGTACCTGGCCTATTCCCTCAGCCAGGTCGAAGCGATCCTGCAGCTCGGAGCCTGGGAAGCATTGAGCCCGGACCAACATGAATCGTTGGCAGCCTTCCGCGTGCGATTCAGCGAATTTCAGGAGCACCTTGGAAAAACTATGCGGTCCGTGGCCATCGAGGAAGAGCAAGACGTCGAGCGCTTCGGGGCGGTGTTGGCCTTCATGGAGCGACTGCGGGTGATCGACTCCGTCGAACAGTGGAAGCTCATTCGCGAGTTGCGCAACGCCGTGAACCACGAATACGAGGACGACGCCGCGCGCCTGGCCGAGTTCTTCGAGCTGATGACGAAGGAAACGCCGGTCTTGTTCGACTACTTCGATCGGCTGAAAGACCATTGCACGCAAGAGTACGGGATCTGATGCAAGTCAGCCACTCGACGAAACGCATGTCCCCAAAGTGGATGGCCCCCCTGGAACCGAAGGTCGCCCTCATTCCCGGCGTGCCCCGCCAGTACGGCGTCTGCCAAGGCGGGTTGATCAATGGTCCGTCGAGGGCCAATGGTCTGAAGGTCGACCCTGCCGGCAGAGGCCCTGGCCGTTGTGGAGAACTGGTATGAAGAGTGATGCAGAAATCCGGCAAGAGGGCATGCGCGCGCTGATTCGCAGCCTTGGCTCCGTCGAGGCCGAGCGCTTCGTCGCATCCATCAGCAGGGACCGCTTCAACTACACCGAGTGGCGACGCACGGCTTTGCTGGAGACTGATGTCGCTGAACTCAGCCAGCGTGCCGCGGCGTTCAGCAAGCAGCATCAGAACTAAGCCTGGAGTGCACGCTGTGTCCCCATCGAAAAAAAGTCGCCCTCATCACCGGCCAGGACGGCGCCTACCTGGCCGAACTGCTGCTGAACAAGGGCTACCAGGTGCACGGCATCAAGCGCCGCGCCAGCCTGTTCAACACCGACCGCATCGACCACCTGTACCAGGACCTGGACCCGCATGTCGATCACCGCAGCCACACTCTGCACTAGAATCGAGCGTTCAACATTTGAACATGACACCCTTGTCCATGCCGAATCACCCGCCCGACCCGGAAATGCCGAGCGCCATCGAGGCGCCAGCCATGCCCGAACTGTGCCTGCCTGCGGCACACGCAGACCGCGTATACCGCATCCTGTCGACGAATCTGCCCCGCTACGCCAGAGTCAGAGTGTTCGGCTCGCGCGCCACCGCCCGCGGGCTGAAGCCGCACTCAGACCTCAACCTGCTGATCGGCAGTCCACACGAACTGCCTCTTGCGGCCATTGCCGAGCTTCGCGAAGCGTTCGCCGAGTCGAACCCGCCCTTTTCGGTGGACCTGCTGAAGCGCTGCGACGTCAGCGCCGCGTTCCTGTCGCGGAACAACCATAACGAAGGGCCGAGACGCGCAACCTCGCTTGGCAACCCCCACCATTGCAGCGCGAAGCGAGGCTCTTGAGGGAATGATTCGGTATTCAACAGAGTCGTGCTTGCTTGGCTTGAAAAATGTCTCCTATCCGTTCACTCAATGCTGATCGCCCGCTGAGCTTTGCACTAGTAGGTTGCGGCCGCATCAGCGGCAACCACTTTGCGGCACTCGAACAGCATGCCGACCGCGCCAAGCTGGTAGCTGTCTGTGACAACCGCGCCGATGCGCTCGAGGCCGCCATGGCAAAGACAGGCGCGCGCGGCTTCAACTCGCTCGATGCGCTTCTCGCCAGTGGGCTCGCCGACATCGTCGTGCTCGCAACCCCGAGCGGTCTGCACCCGCGCCAGGCGATCGCCGCAGCACGCGCCGGCCGTCACGTACTCACCGAAAAACCCATGGCCACCAAGTGGGAAGAGGGCGTGGAGATGGTGCGTGTTTGTCGTGAGGCTGACGTCAAGCTCTTCGTCGTCAAGCAGAACCGCCTGAACGCTACGATGCAGTTGCTGAAGAAGGCCGTCGACGACGGCCGCTTCGGGCGCGTCTTCATGGTGAATGTCAACGTCTTCTGGACACGACCGCAGAGCTACTACGACGACGCGCGCTGGCGCGGCCGCTGGGACATGGACGGCGGCGCCTTCCTTAACCAAGCAAGCCACTACGTAGACATGGTTGATTGGCTGGTCGGCCCGGTGGACAGCGTGCACGCGTACACCGCGACGCTCGCGCGGGACATCGAGGCCGAGGACACCGGCGTCATGAGCCTTAGGCTGCGCCGCGGTGGGCTCGCGAGCATCAACGTCACGATGCTCACGCACGGCAGGAACTTCGAAGGCAGCATCACCGTCCTGGGCGAGCGCGGCACGGTGCGCGTGGGCGGCGTTGCCGTTAACCGTATCGAGCACTGGGAGTTTGAGGAGGCGCAGCCCGGCGACGACGAAGTCCGCAATGCCAGCTACCAGACCACGTCGGTGTACGGCTTCGGCCATCCTCTCTATTACGCCAACGTCATCGATACGCTGCGCGGCGAGGCGCACGCGCAGGTCGACGGCTACGAGGGCCTGCGCTCGCTCGAGGTCGTCATCGCCGCCTACCGCAGCGCGCGCGACGGCGTCCGCGTCGGCCTGCCACTGGTGTTCTGAACGTGATGGCATCGCAGGTCCACCCCACTGCCGTCGTCGACGCGGGCGCCCGCATCGGAGAAAACACGCGCGTATGGCACTGGGTACACGTCAGTGCAGGCGCGCGCATCGGCGCGCGCTGTGTGCTTGGGCAGGGCGTGTTCATCGGCAATGATGTCGTGATCGGTGACAACGTACGCGTTCAGAACAATGTCTCGATATACGACGCCGTCACGCTCGAGGATGACGTTTTTTGCGGACCGAGCATGGTATTCACCAACGTGCACAACCCGCGCTCGGCGGTGCAGCGCAAGGACGAGTACCGCCGCACGCTGGTGCGGCGCGGCGCCACGCTGGGGGCTAACTGCACCATCGTCTGCGGCCATGTGATTGGCGAGTACGCCTTCATCGGCGCCGGCGCGGTGGTGAGCCGTGACGTGCCGGCCTTTGCCTTGATGGTCGGCGTACCGGCCCGGCGCATTGGCTGGATGAGCCGCCACGGCGAGCGCTTGGACCTGCCGGCACTCGCCAAGGGCACTCCGCTCGAGGTGGCCTGCCCGGCCACCGGCGAGCGCTACCGACTCGAAGGCGGCATTGTCACCCCATGCAATTCATCGACCTGAAATCGCAATACGCGGCACTCAAGGCCGACATCGACGCGCGAATACAGCGCGTGCTCGACCACGGCCAATACATCATGGGCCCCGAAGTCGCGGAGCTCGAATCACGCTTGGCGGCCTACACTGGTGCCAAGCACTGCCTCACGGTGGCCAGCGGCACGGAGGCGCTGCTTATCGCGTTGATGGCACTGGACCTGGAGCCGGGCGACGAGGTCATCACGACGCCGTTCACCTTCGCGGCCACGGCCGAAATGATCGTGCTGGCCGGCGCGCGGCCGGTGTTCGTCG
Organism: uncultured Rubrivivax sp.; assembly: GCA_964477985.1. GTDB lineage: Bacteria > Pseudomonadota > Gammaproteobacteria > Burkholderiales > Burkholderiaceae_C > Rubrivivax. The sequence goes on from CAYZGL010000008.1 coordinate 5,994, forward strand.
ACATCGAGCGCGATACCTGCAACATCGATGTGTCGCTTGTCGAGGCGCGAATCACGCCGCGGACGCGGGCCATCATGCCGGTGAGCCTGTACGGGCAGGTGGCCGACATGGACGCCATCAACGCCGTCGCCGCCAGGCACGAGTTGGCGGTGATCGAGGACGCTGCGCAGAGCTTCGGCGCCAGCTACCGCGATCGCAGGAGTTGCAACCTCTCGACCTTCGGTTGCACAAGCTTCTTCCCGAGCAAGCCGCTGGGCTGCTACGGTGACGGCGGTGCCGTCTTCACGAACGATGACCGGCTTGCCCAGGCTTGTCGCGAGATCCGCGTGCACGGCCAGAGTGCACGCTACACGCACACGAGGCTGGGCGTCGGCGGCCGTATGGACACCCTACAGTGCGCGGTCGTACTTGCCAAGCTCGGGCGGTTCGAGTGGGAACTCGAGCAGCGCAAGACACTGGGCGAGCGCTACGGGCGGTTGCTCGCCGAGTGCGGCGTGCAGCTACTTGCCGTGCGCGCCGACCGCGACTGCGTATGGGCACAGTACACGGTTTTCGCGCCTGATCGCGCCGCAGTCCAGGAGAAGCTGAAAAGACGGGGCATCCCAAGCGCCGTGCACTACCCGCGGCCACTGCACCTGCAGCCGGCCTATGCTGCCTACGCCGCCGCCGACGATTGCCCACATAGTGTCGAAGCAGCAGGCCGGGTATTGAGTCTGCCGATGAGCGCGGACCTGAGCATCGCGCACCAGGATCTTGTGGTCGCGGCGGTGTGCGAATCGATCGCCTCAGCCTGAATGAATGGTGCGGCCGTGAATAGCGACTGATGATGCGCCGCCTTCCGTGCTCGCGCAGCTGAAACAAAGCCCCTTTGCAATGTCCGCTCTCGCCCTGGCTGGCGGGACGGCCATAGCACAGGCGGTGCCCATCCTCATCAGCCCCGTGCTCACGCGGCTGTACACCCCGCATGACTTTGGCCAGCTCTCGCTATTTACCGCCCTCATCGCCAGCGTCGGTATGGCTGCCAGCGGGCGATACGACATGGCGATGCTCCTTCCACGTCGCGACGTGGCGGCCCGTCACCTGTTCGGGCTGGCGGTCTGGGTTTCTGCGGCCTTTTGCGCCGCATATCTGCTGCTGCTGGTGATGGCACCGAACGTCACACGCCAGTTTCTGGGTGCGCAGGAACTTGGCGGATGGGTCTACGTCATCCCTTTTGCGCTCTTCGTCACCGCTGCGCGGACGACCCTCGGTTACTGGGCCAACCGCGCCGCGGACTTCCGTGCCCTGGTCAAGGCCCAATGGGCGCAGACGCTGCTGGCGGCGGCCATCAGTCTCGCATTGGGCGCGGCAGGGGCAGGCTTCGCCGGCTTGCTGCTGGGCAACATTGCCGGCGTCTTGGGCGCTGCACTAATACTGTTGGTGGGTTTTCGCGGCGCATTCGGGCGATCGGCTCTCAAGTGGACCCGCGCAAAACTCGCCCTGGCGCGCCGGTTCCGGGATTACCCGATGTACAGCGCGAGCAGCGCGATCGTCGATGGTGTCACTCTCACCCTGCCGATCTTCTTCCTGGCGCAGCACTTCCCGGTCAGCACGCTGGGCTACTACGCGCTGGTCGTGCGTGTGGCCAATGCGCCGCTGTCATTCGTCGCATCGGCGGTCAGTCAGGTCAACCTGAAAAAGGTCGTGCAGTTGCTGCACGAGCGCGCCAGCGTGCCGGCGCACTTGGCGCGCCTGGCGACCTTCCTGGGCGTGTTCGCTGCCGTGCCGACGCTGATTCTCGTCGCGACTGCACCGTGGCTGTTCCGGCACCTGTTCGGCCCTCCCTGGGAAGAGGCGGGCAGCTACCTGCAGATCCTGATGCCGTCACTGGCGGTGAGGTTCGTAGGCTCAACGCTCAGCGGCACGATGGAGGCCACCAACAACACCCGCATCGGCGCCGCCTGGAAGGTCCTCGCGTTGGCCGTGACTGCTCTGGTGATGCTGGTACTGGCCCCCCGCGGAGACATCCTCCTGCTGCTCATCGGCATCGCGGTGAGCGACACGCTTCTGTACCTCCTGTACACGTATCTCTGCTTTTACGCCGGCGGCCGACCCCGGCTGAAGGGCAGCTGAAGAATGTGTGGCATTTCCGGCCTCCTCAGTCCGACACAGGTAGATCTGGCCGCGTTGCGGCGCATGACGGACCTCATCCGCCATCGGGGACCGGACGATGAAGGGTATGCGCTGTTCGGTCAGGGTGCTGTCACCTGCCGGGCTGGCCAGGACACCGACCCCGCCGCGTCGGGTGTCGGTGTGCCCTACCGGCCCACGGGCTCGCTGGAGGATCGGCACGCTTCGGCCGCCACGCTTGGGTTCGGCCACCGCCGGCTATCGATCGTGGATCTGTCGCCGTTGGGGCATCAGCCGATGTGCTGCCGGCGTGGGCGCTATTGGATCGCCTTCAACGGTGAGGTCTACAACCATGTCGAACTGCGCGCCGAACTCGAAGGCGCCGGTTACACCTTCATCTCGCACACCGACACAGAAGTGATCCTGGCCGCCTATGCGCAATGGGGAGCCGACTGCCTGGCGCACTTCAATGGCATGTGGGCGCTGGCGCTGTACGACACCCACGAACGAACACTGCTGCTCGCGCGCGACCGTTTCGGCGTCAAGCCCCTGTACTACTGGGTGGCACCGGACGGTACGCTGGCCTTCGCATCGGAGATCAAGCAGTTCACCGCCCTCGAAGGCTGGCAGGCAGCACTGAACGGTCAGCGTGCCTACGACTTCCTGGTTCATGGACTGAGCGATCACAGCGACGAAACCATGTTCCGCGGTGTCTTTCAGTTGCAGGCAGGCCACTGCGCAGTGCTCCGCGAAGACAGCCGCCAGTCCCTGCGGCCGGGCGGCCGGATCGAGTCGCGGCGCTGGTACAGCCTAACGGCGCGTCGCTTCGAAGGTTCGTTCGCCGACGCCGTGCAGGGCTTTCACCAGCGCTTCGTCGACGCCGTCCGACTCCGCCTGAGGGCCGACGTCCCCGTCGGGTCCTGCTTGTCCGGCGGACTCGACTCGTCCTCGATTGTCGGCACGATCCACCAGCTGCTTCAGTCTGCGGGCGGTGCGGGGCCGAAACAGCAGCGGACGTACTCCGCCTGCTCGACGGTGCGCCGTTTCGATGAACGCCAATGGATGGACGAGGTGGTGCACCACACCGGCGTCGACGCGCACTTCGTCTATCCATCTCTGGATGGCCTGCTGTCCGACGGGGCGGCTATCACCTGGCACCAGGACGAGCCCTTCGGCTCGACCAGCATCTACGCGCAGTGGCATGTGTTTAAGCTGGCTGCCGAAGACGGCATCAAGGTGATGCTGGACGGCCAGGGGGCGGACGAGCAGTTGGCCGGCTACCACATGTTCTTCGGCGCCCGCCTCGGCGCGCTCGCCCGCGGTATGCGCTGGATCGAGCTCATGCGCGAGGTGGCCGCGATCCGCCGCCGGCACGGTTATGGGAAGGCGGCGCTGTTTCGCTACACGGCGCCGCACGTCGTACCCGCCGCCGTTCTCGATTGGGGAAAGCGGCGTGCGGGCTACTCGCACCAGGCGCCGGGCTGGCTGAACCTGACCGCCATCGACGCCAAGCCGGCGAATCCGTTCCACGCAAGCGGCGCCTTTGACGCCTCCGTCCAGTCCCTGTCGGTGTCGCAGTTGACGGCATCGAACTTGCAGATGCTGCTGCACTGGGAGGATCGAAACTCCATGGCGCACAGCATCGAGTCGCGCGTGCCGTTCCTCGACTACCGGCTGGTCGAATTCATTGTCGGCCTGCCCGACGAATTCAAGCTCTTCCGAGGCGTCACCAAACGAGTGCTGCGCGAGTCGATGCGCAGCACCATCCCCGCGTCCATTGTCGAGCGCATGGACAAGCTCGGCTTCGCCACACCCGAAGAGGTCTGGGTGCGGGAGCAAGCCGCCCATGCCTTCCGGGAACAGATGGAGGGGACACTGGAGGCAGCGCGCGGCATCTTCGACGCCGACGCCTTGCGCACCGAGGTGGGCGCCATCATCGACGGGACCCGGACCTTCTCCTTCCTGCCGTGGCGGATCGCCAACTTCGGCCAGTGGTGCAAGGCCTTCTCGGTAAGGACTTGACCTTAGCGATGACCGATCCTATCGACTATTGGGAGCAAAGGGAAAAGCAGGTGTCGCGCCTGTCGGCGGTCAAACGCTGGCCGCCGCTGCAATGGCTGCTCTCCGTGCGCATCGGCGACGAGGCCTTCATCCGCCGACAGTTGTGTCGACTGGGCCGGCCAACGGTGCTCGACGTCGCATGCGGGGTCGGCAAGATGCAAATCACCGCTGTCGCCGGGCGCACCTATGGCGTCGACATCACCGGCTTTCCGAAGGAAGTGGCCAGCGGGCGTGGTTATCGGGTGACAGAGTACGCACCGCCCAACTACTTGTTCGACTTGCCCGAATCGGTCGACGTGATCACTTGCATCGACCTCAATGCCCACGTGGAGTTCGAGGGCTTCGCGAAGATCATCCGCTCCGCCGGATCTCATTTCAGTACTTGTGGGCGGCTGCTGCTGATCGGCGAGTTCGATAACGACGGTCTCGGCTACCGATTGATGAAACGTTCGCCTGCGCGTTTCCAACGGTACGTGCTGGGAATGAAACACTGGCACTTCGCGCGCGAGAGCGAATTCGTCGAACGCTTTGAAGCCGCCTTCCCTCAGTTCCGCCGAGTGCAGCGATCAGAGATCGTTTGCATGCCACCCGCTTCACACTTCTATGCCTGCTTCGCCAACAAGGATGTGAGCGGGACCATGATGAAGGCGGCCTTCCTGGTCGCGGACGTGGCCTTGAGCCTGTTCAACAACCTGCTGCGCCTGTTCCCCGCCTGCGACTCGGCATTCCGCGTGGGCTACGTCTACGAACGTCGCACGTCGCCATGAAGATCATCAGCGTTACCTACAACGACCCTGGTATCTCCTGGGGACCAGCGATCCACTTCCTGGAACTGTGGAGCGGCGTCGCCAGGCTGCATCCCGAAGTGGAGGTCGCGGCGTTCGCGCCCTCCTGGACCGGCAACACGCCGATCCTTCCGGTCCGCTTCCCCCTGACGCGGTTCCGCGTGCCTGCGATCGCCAAGGGGCGTCAAGTGCTGTACGACCTCATGGTGGCCTGGCGCGTTCTGCGGCGCTCGAACGCCTCAGACGTGGTCTATCTCCGGCTGAGCCAGTTCCACCTGTTCTCGACCCTGGCGCTGCACTGGCGGCGCAACCAGTTGGTGCTGGAACTCAATGGCCTCTTGCTGGACGATGCCGTCTCTGCACGTCGCAGCCGCCTCATGCGTTCGTTCGTGCGCTGGCAGGAGGGTGCGCTGGTGCGCCGTGCGGGCGGCCTCATCTCAGTAAGCCAAGGCATCGCGGACACTATTCGCGCCACTTACCGGCCGACGGGCGACCTCATCACGCTGAGGAACGGCGTCGGCATGCACTTCTTCGATACCTGCGAACCTTCACCGACCACGCCGCAACGCGGCGAACCGCAGGTCACGATCCTCTACGTCGGCACGTTCACCCCTTGGGACGGTGCGGCGCGCATCGTCGAACTCGCCCGCCACTTCCCCGAGGTGAACTTCTCTTTCGTCGGCGATGGCCCTGCCCGCAAAGCCGTGCAGGCGCAGGCCACGCCCAACATGAAGTTCGTCGGCCGCGTCGCCTACGCCGACCTGCCACAGCACTACCGCCGGGCGCAGGCCGGCATCGTGCTCTATGAGGTCCAGCGCCACCAGCGCGTGCACCTGTCGTCGCTGAAGACGCTGGAATACCTGGCCAGCGGGCTGCCGGTGTTCACGACCAGCGTGCCGGGGCAGGACATCGTTGCCGAACTCGGCTGCGGCGTGCTCAGCATAGACGAAAACCTCGTCGACGATTTCAGGGAATTCCTGCGTCACCTGGCGAGCTACCGATCTCGAGCACAGGCCGCCCGCGCGGTGATGCGTCGCGATCACTCCTGGGAAAGCGTGGCCGACAAGACAATCGCCTTCATACGTGGGCTGAAGCCGATGGCGGTGCGCCCATGACGTCGCTGGCACAGATCAGGTCAGCAGGCTTCGGTGGCGTCTTCACCTGCCTGGCGAAGAAGCTGCGCTACAGGCAACTTGCCCGTCGCCATGGCTTCGACCCCTGGCATGCGAAGTCACCGTTCGAATGCAGGGGCTACAAGCGCGAGGTCGTGCAACTTGCCGAAGCCCTGCAACCACAGGCGGTGATCGAGATCGGCTGCGGTCTCGGCGAGATCGTGTCGCGAATCCGCGACTGCCACCGCTTCGGTTTCGACATCGACGCACGGGTCGTGCCTGCGGCGCGCGAACTGTACGGCGCGCGCTGCCGTTTCGAGTGCGCCGGTCTAGCGGATGTCGACACGGTCCAGCGCGTGGTGGGTGCCGTCGGCGCCGATCTGCTCGTCATGGTGAACTGGCCCCACGCGCTGCCCTGGGCGGAGTTGGCCGTACAGGTGCGGCGCCTGACCCAAGCCGTGTCTTTGAAGCGCCTGATCATCGACACGATCGCATCCGGCACGCCGGGGTACGCGCACCATCACGCAGCGGCCGAACTCACCAGCCTGGGCCCTGTTCTTGAAAGCCTGCCGTCCATCGACGGCGTGCGCACCATTCATGTCGTGGCGCTGGAGGCCGGATGAGAGCGCGCTACCTCGTCCGGTTGGACGACGCCTGTCCGACTATGCGTCCCGAGACCTGGGGACCGCTGGAATCGCTGCTCGACGAGTTGGGCATCAAACCGTTGGTGGGCGTGGTTCCGGACAACCGCGACCCCCAGCTCATTTGTTCGCCAGCGGCCCCTGCCTTCTGGGACCGCGTGTGCCGTTGGCAGTCCAAGGGGTGGGCCATCGCAATGCATGGCCAGCACCATGTCTACCACCCCATTCCGCCCGACGGCAGACCCATCCTGCGACTGAACGACGAGTCGGAGTTCGTCGGACTGCCACTCGACGTGCAAAAGCGCCGGCTTTCGGCCGGCTACGCGAAGATGCTCGCAGCCGGCGTGCACCCACGAATCTTCATGGCGCCGTCGCACACGTTCGACGCACTGACCCTACAGGCCTTGCGCGAGGTCACCGACATCCGCATCATCGCAGACGGGTACGCGTTGCGGGCCTTCGATGCAGCGGGATTCACATGGATCCCGCAGCAGCTCTGGCGCTACAGAGAAATGCCCTTCGGCCTCTGGTGCATCTGCCTGCATCCGAACACGATGAGCCAGGCCGATTTGCACAAAGTCGGCGCCGACCTGCGGCGCCACGCCGCGCTCTTCATAGACACCGCCACCGCACTGAAGGAGGCCCGCCGACGCACGGTGCTCGACCACACGTTCGCCGCTGCGTTCCGAGTCGCGCTGAAGATCAAGAAGAGTCGTCGGGATGATTGACGTCCCGGCGTTGCTGCTGGCGCTGGCCGTGTTCGCTTTCGCGGTCTACGCGACCTCGAACACCAGCTTCGGCCGCAGACCTACCGATCCAGGGCCTTTCTGGGTGCAGTCGCTGCTGGAAGTGCCCGTATTCATTCTTCCCAGTGTGGTTGTAACGTCGTTCGAGGGTGTGCGAGACCTGTGGCTCTTCTCGAACGTCGAGGACGCGGCCTTTCAAGCCACGATCTGGGCTGTGTATTACGGTCTCGTCGCGTACTTCGCGACGGTGCTCGTCGCCGACCGGTTGCTCTGCCGGGCAACGCCTCCTCCGGCACCAAACCCCCGACCGGCGGCAGACCATGCCCGACTCGCCTGCTTGGTACTGGTGTGGCAGTGTCTGTCGCTGGCCGCGTTGCTGGCCTTCGTACGTGAGGTCCCGTTGATCGGGCTGTTCATGGGAGCCGACGTGGGGGTTCTCCGAAAGACCGCGACGACCGAGTTCGGCGGCCCGGCAGCACTACTGTCGTTCGTCAGGTTCTACGGCCTGATGGGGGTGTTCCTTCTTGCGGCGACTCGTCGGCCCCTGCGCCATCGGATGCTGCGGGCCATGCTATGGGCGACCAGCCTGGTCTGTCTGAGCTGGTCGGGCGAGAAGTCGCCGGCCGTCCTTGCAGTGCTGGGCTACTGGTTCCTGCGCATGCACCATGAACGGCGCCGAATGACCCTGAAGCAGATCCTGTTGTTGGCTGCCTTCGCCACGCTGGTCTCGCTGGGCATCCTCGCGCTGCAGCAGTACACCAGTGACGATCTGGGCATCGTCGCATTCTTCGCGATCCGCACCTTCCTGGGACAGATCTCCGGCCTCTTCCAAACCATCAGCAACTTCACACCGGACCCGAAGTACCTACTGTCGTGGGTGCCCTTTGGTGGCGCGTTCTCGCACGACCTGCCGGTCTTCGCGCGTGACCTCATGCTGATGACCGAGGGCGACACCGATACGTCCGGAACGATGAACACACTGTTCCTCGCCGAGGCCTATGGTGCCGGCGGCTGGCCGATGCTCGTGGCGTCACCATTCATCGTGGCGCTCAGCATCGTGATCAGCCTGCACCTGTTGCGGCGGTGGTTGACGAGACAGGCGGGTTCCGAGTTCTCGACGTGTGGCTGCTACCTGTTCCTGATGAATTCCTGGCTTACCAGTGGGATGGCTGGCTTCCCGGCATTCCGCAGTCTCATCGTTGTAGGCTTTGCACTCGCCACCGTCGTCGTTCCCTACCGCCTACTGAGGGCGCCGGGTCGTGCCGTGCGCGATACCGCTCTTCGCGGCAGTGCAGCCCCGCGCGGCGGCGTACGATGAGCGGCCGTTGCGAGGACCATGCTCGTTGTCATCAGCCCCGGCCTGGGCGGCGCCGGGGCGAGTTGCACAGGCTGACTACGCGCAGATCCCACCGGGGCGCCCGCGCCGTCCGGCTTACCGACGACGGGGCGACCGGCGAAGAGGTGGTGAAGGGCGAAATCCCCGTCCGCTTAGGACCCAAGAGGACGCGTTCCGCTGTGATGCGGCAAGGGTGCCAATCGCGCCGGTCGAACTTCATCGGCGACAAGGTGCGCCTGCCGGGACCGCGTGGCGAGAGGTCCGCGATCACGGCGACGTTCAACGTTGGCGTCGACGCATGCCCTGGCGAAGGGCTTCCGGATGCAATCGTCAAGGCCGTGGCCTGCGCTGTTCCTGGCGACGCCACCGCCCTCGCGGGGCGGATGCTGCGGCTGCTGGCCCCACCCCCTGAGGAGAGCGCGGTGCCGGGCCGGACCACCAGGCGGCGCATGACCGGGCACTACGGGACTGGCGACGTGTTTTCCCGCAGCGCGACCGGTAGTTCCACGATCGCGAGAGGGCTGGGCTAGTGTGCGGCGTGGCTGGCTTCCTTCAGTCGGGCGGCTTCGACGCCGACTGGGCGCGCGCCGTCGGTCGGCGAATGGGCGATGCCATCGCCCACCGCGGCCCCGATGACGCTGACGTCTGGTGTGACGCTGCTGCCGGCATCTTGCTGAGCCACCGCCGGCTGTCCGTTGTCGACCTCAGCGCAGCCGGGCACCAGCCGATGCGCTCGCGCTCAGGGCGCTATGAGGTCATTTTCAACGGCGAAATTTTCAACCACACGCTGCTGCGCGCCGAGTTGGGTGATGGCCCCTGGCGCGGGCATTCCGACACCGAGACGATGCTGGCCGGCTTCGAGCGCTGGGGCATCGAAGGCACGCTGCGCAAACTCGTCGGCATGTTCGCGATCGCGCTGTGGGACCGCGAGTTGAGGCGTCTGACGCTGGCGCGTGACCGCTTCGGCGAGAAGCCGCTCTACATCGCACGGCTGCCGGGTGCGTTGCTGTTCGCGTCGGAGCTGAAGGCCTTCGACGCCTGGCCCGGCTTTGCGCCGACCATTGACCGGGGGGCAGTTGCGCTGCTGCTGCGCCACAGCTACATCCCGGCGCCCTACAGCATCTTCGAAGGCGTGTCCAAGCTGCCGCCGGCGACGCTGCTTCACGTCGACGGGCCGCAGCAGATCGGCGAACCTCAGGCCTATTGGTCGCTGCGTGAGGTGGCCGAACGCGGTCAGCGCGAGGCTTTCGTCGGCGGGGATGACGAGGCGGTCGACGCGCTCGAGCGTCATCTGGACGCCGCCATCGCGCTGCAGCGCGTCGCCGACGTGCCGCTGGGCGCGTTCCTGTCCGGCGGCGTGGATTCGTCGGTGGTGGTGTCCCTAATGCAGCGCCAGTCGACCACGCCCGTGCGCAGCTTCACTATCGGCTTCGACGTTCCCGAATTCAATGAGGCCGAGCACGCGAAGGCAGTCGCACGCCACCTGGGCACCGACCACACCGAGCTTTACTGCAGCGGCCGGCAGGCGCTGGAGGTGGTGCCGCGGCTCGCATCGATGTACTGCGAGCCCTTCTCGGATTCATCGCAGATCCCGACCTTTCTGGTTTCGCAACTGGCACGGCAGCACGTGACGGTGTCGCTGTCGGGTGATGGTGGCGACGAGTTGTTCGGCGGCTATACCCGCTACGACAAGGCGCCCGCGTTGTGGTCACGCATCTCGCGTGTGCCGTCGCCTTTGCGCCACGTGCTCGGCCCGGCGATCCAGGCCGTGCCCGTCGCGGCCTGGGACCGCATCGGCCACGCGGCCTGGCGGCTAGCGGGACGGGTGCCCCCCCAACGCATCGGCGACCGCGCGCACAAGCTGGCCGAGATGCTGAAGGCGCCCACGCCCGAGGCCTTCTACCGCGACATGAACTCGCATCAGCCGTTCCCGGAGCGGGTGGTCCTGGGCGCCGCCGAGCCGCCCACCACGATGAACCAGCCTGCGCTGTGGCCGCCGCAGCAGAGCTTTGACGAACGCATGATGTTCATCGACATGCTGAGCTACCTGCCCGACGACATCCTGGTCAAGGTCGACCGCGCGGCGATGGCCGTGAGCCTGGAAACCCGCGTGCCGCTGCTCGACCACCGGTTGGTGGAGTTCGCCTGGAGCCTGCCACTGCGCTTCAAACGGCGAGACGGTGTCGGCAAATGGCTGCTGCGCCAGGTGCTGTACCGCCACGTGCCGCGCGAACTGATCGAACGGCCGAAGACCGGCTTCGGCGTGCCGCTGTCGGACTGGCTGCGTGGCCCGCTGCGCGGCTGGGCCGAGCACCTGCTGGACGAAAAGCGGCTGCGCGAGCAGGGCCTGCTCGACGTGGCCTACGTACTGCGGCTGTGGCGCGAGCAGATCAATGGGCAGCGTGAGTGGAAGTATCTGCTGTGGGACGTGCTGACGCTGCAGGCGTGGCTCGACACGCGATGAGCAGCCAGCAGCCGCCGCCGCTTCGGCCCGCACCGGACACCGCGTTGAGCATTGCCTTTGTCATCACCGGCCTGGGTACCGGCGGCGCGGAGATGATGCTCGAGAAGCTCGTGAGCAACCTGTCACCATCGATCGAGGTGCATGTGATCTCACTGACCGGCCTGGGAGCCATCGGCCCGCGCCTTCAGGCGCGGGGCGTGCCGGTGGAGGCGCTGGGCATGCGCCCCGGCCTGCCAAGCCCGCGGCTCTTCGCACGCCTGGTACGGCGCCTGACCAGCCTGCGCCCGAATGTGGTGCACACCTGGATGTACCACGCCGATCTGCTCGGCGGGTTGGCGGCGCGACTGGCCGGTGTGCGCGCGCTGATGTGGGGCCTGCGGCACAGCAATCTTGACCCCGCTGCCAACAAGGCCTCCACACTGCGCGTGGTACGCCTGTGCGCACGCCTGTCGGCGTGGCTGCCGCAACGCATCGCCTGCGCCGCCCAGAGGGCGCGCGAGGCACACATCGCCATCGGCTACGCCACCGACCGCATGGTGGTCATCCCCAACGGCTTCGACTTGACGCGCTTCGTCCCTGACTCTTGCGCTAGGGCTGACGTGCGGACCCAGTTGGGGCTGCCGGACGGCGCACCGCTGATCGGCATGGTGGGCCGATTCGACCCGCAGAAGAACCACCGCGGTTTCGCCACGGCCATGCAGCATTTGCTGAAGTGCCGGCCCGACGTGCATGCGCTGCTGGCCGGTGACGGCGTGGACTCGTCAAACCAGGACTTGATGCGCTGGCTGCGCGACGCGGGCGCTGTCGATGCCTGTCACCTGCTCGGGCGGCGCGACGACGTACCGCGCCTGATGTCCGCGCTGGACGTGCTGGTGCTGCCGTCGATCGGCGAAGCCTTTCCGAACGTCGTCGGCGAGGCCATGTCATGCGGCGTGCCTTGTGCGGTGACCGACGTCGGCGACGCGGCGGATATAGTCGGCGCGCTCGGCCGCGTCGTGGGGTCGGGCGACATGGCCGGGCTGGCCGCTGCGGTAGCCGAGTTGCTGGCGCTGCCGGCGCCGGCGCGACAGAACCTGTCATCACAGGCGCAGCAAACCATCCGCCAGCGCTTCGACATCGCCGTGGTTGCGCGCCGCTACGAGGACGAATATCGATCCATGGTGGCCGCGACGCGGCGGCCCGATTGACATGCGAACATCGCAGCCCACCCTGAAGCCCATGCGCATCGCAGTGGTGGCGAACACCAGCTGGTACCTGCACAACTTCAGGCGCAACCTGATGCACACGCTGCGCCTTGACGGGCACCACGTGATCGCCATCGGCGACGAAGGTCCGTTCGGGCGACGACTGCAGGAGCAGGGCTTCGACTACCACGCAGTGCCCTTCAGCGGCGCCGGCACGAAGCCCTGGCGTGAACTGGCCACGGTGCTGGCGCTGCGCCGTGTGCTGCGGCGCGAGCGCGTCGACCTGGTGCTGAGCTACACCCCGAAGGGCAACCTGTATGCCGCGCTGGCCGGCCGCGGGCTGGCGCTGGCGCAGGTGATGAACGTGTCCGGCTTGGGGCGCGCCGCCACCAGCCCCGGCGTCGCGTCGCGCGTGGTCGACCGCTTGTACCGGCACACCGTAGCGCGCACGGCCTGGGTTTTCTTCCAGAACGAGGACGACCGCCGGCTGTTCGTCGAGCGCGGCTACGTGCCGCAGCACCGCACCTCGCGGCTGCCGGGCTCGGGCGTCGACCTGAACGCGTTCAGCCCTGCCCCGCTGCCGTCGGTGGAGCCCGGAGCCTGCGTGTTCCTGATGGTCGCGCGGCTGCTGTGGGACAAGGGCGTGCGCGAGTATGTGGAGGCGGCGCGCTCGCTGCGCGCGCGATGGCCGAGAGCGCGCTTTCAGCTGCTGGGGCCGCCGGACGCATCGCCGCGTTCGGGCGTGCCACGCGAAGTACTCGACGGCTGGGTGGCCGAAGGCGTGGTCGAGTATCTGGGTGAGACCGACGACATCCGCCCTTGCCTGCAGGCGGCCGACTGCATCGTGCTGCCCTCGTACCGCGAAGGCGTGCCACGCTCGCTGCTGGAAGCCGCAGCCAGCGCCAGGCCCGTGATCACGACCGATGCGGTGGGCTGCCGCGATGCGGTGGACGCGGGCGTGACGGGTCTGCTGTGCGCGCCACGCGACAGCGCCGATCTGGCTCGGCAGATGCAAACGCTGCTGAAAATGCAGCCGCAAGAGCGCTCGCGCATGGGCCTGGCGGGGCGGCAGAAGATGGAGCAGGAGTTCGACGAGCGTTTCGTCATCGACACCTACCGCACGCAAATCGCCGCGCTCCGCCGCGGGTGACCCTCAGAGCAAGCGCGCGTGCTGGCCAGCCGCTTTCAGCAAGGCCACCGCCTGCTTGTCGAAGGACACGAAGCTTTCGCCGCCCAGCCATTGGCCTTCATAGGCGATGACACCATCGGCAAAGTCCCCTCCGGCTTCCAGCATCCACAGGCCCGCTTCCGCCGCAGGGCGGTTGACCCGAACGTTTTCCGCGGCCAGCAGCGCACGAATCGCTGCGGCGATGTCCTGCGTCTGCAGGCCATACACCTTGCGCAGCACCCACACGAATTCGCACAGGCAGGGCAACGCCAGCGCGATCTCGTCGGCGTCCGTCATGACCTTGGCGGCAACACGCGCTTGCGCGGCGTCGTCGCGCACCGCAGCGCGCACCAGGACGTTGGTGTCGACAATGACCTTCACTTGCGGCCGGCCCAGCCGCTTGCTGCAGCGTCACCTATTTCCTCGATAGTGGCCACCTTTTTGCTTCGTCCGGCGAGCAAGCCGACAAAGGCATCGATCGACCCTGCGGGCCGCGCGGCTTTGAGCAGCACCCTGCCGTCGGGCAACAGTGAACAACACCGGGTTTCGAGGAGGCCTGTTGGCTCGAGTCGGGCCGACGTACGCAAGCACGTTGCAACGGGTGCGGACGCCGTCTGCCAGCAGGGATTGGAGTTGACTTACGATGTAAGCCTCACTGCGATGCAACCCATGCGCTTGATCGGGGAACCCCCATGTCGACGCTGCTCGTCTCTTCGAAAGGCCAGATCGTTCTGCCCGCCGCATTGCGGCGGCGCCTCGGCATGGGCGCGGGCGCCGGGCTCGAAGTGCTCGAGGAACCGGACGGGCTGAAGCTGCGCGTCGTGCGCGCGGTCGCGACGGCCGACGTCGGCGCGTTCGCGGGCATGGTCAAGGCTGCGGCGCGCGGCGTGCCGCGCCGCCTGGAGGACTTCGACCCTGCGTCGCTGCTGACCCGCTCGCAGCGCGGCAAGCCATGAGGGCGCTGGATGCGAACGTGCTGGCGCGCTTCTTCATCGATGACGCCGACGATGCGCAGGCCGCCAAACAGCGGCCCGCCGCCGTCGCGGCGCTGTCCGAACGATGCTTCGTCCCGGTGAGCGTGCTGCTGGAACTGGAATGGGTGATGCGTGGCTTCTATGCGCTGCCCACCAAGAGCATCTCGCGCGTGCTGCGGGCGCTGGCGAGCATCGAACACGTCACGCTAGAAGAGCGCGACGCGATCCTGATGGCGCTGGATGCGTTCGACAAGGGCCTGGATTTCGCCGACGCGCTGCACCTGGCGCGCAGTTCGCGCGCTTCCACGTTCGCGACCTTCGACCAACGGCTGGCCAAGCGGGCCAAAGCTCTGGGGCTGGCGCCGCCGGTGGCGTTGCTGGGCTCAAGATTCCGGTGACACCGATCAGTACGCGGCGTCAGGATCACAAGCATGATGTAGTAACATATCTACACCATCTTCGCGAGCAGGGCTCGACATGACCATCACCACCCTCACCAGTCGCGAGTTCAATCAGGACACGGCGCGGGCCAAGAAGGCCGCTGCCCTGGGCCCCGTCGTAGTCACTGATCGGGGCACGCCTTCGCATGTGCTGCTGAGCTACGAGCGCTACCTCGAGCTCAGCGGCGGCAGCGCCGACATCGTCGCCCTGCTTGGCATGGCCGAGGCGGCGGAGTTGGATTTCGAGCCGCCCAAGTCGGCCGTGGCGGGCAAGGCGGCGGAGTTGCCCTGAGTGTTCCTGCTGGACACCAACGTCGTCTCCGAACTGCGCAAGGCTGCCGCCGGCAGGGCCGATGCCGGCGTGGTCGCCTGGGCGCGTTCCGTCGCCGCCTCCAGCCTGTACCTGTCGGCACTGTCGGTCTACGAATTGGAACTGGGCGTCCTGGGCAAGGAACGCCAGGATCTGCGCCAGGGCACGATCCTGCGCAAATGGCTGGTCGACCATGTGCTGCCGAGCTTCGCGGGCCGCATCCTCCCGCTGGACGTCGAAGTGGCGCTGCGCAGTGCCGCGCTGCATGTTCCAGACCGCGTGTCGGAGCGCGACGGCTTCATCGCAGCAACGGCCCTGGTGCACCGGATGACCGTTGTCACGCGCAACACCGCAGACTTCCGGCGCACGGGTGTCGTACTGCTCGACCCATGGAGCGCAACGGCAAGCTGAGCATGCGTGCGCGGAGTCGAGCACTCACGCATCACGGCGGACACCGCGGCGGCTGTCGTCGAGTCGCGATCCGGGTGACCCTCAGAGCCGTCGCGCGGGCTGGCCAGCCGCTTTCAGCAAGGCAACCGCCTGCTTGTCGAAGGACACGAAGGTTTCGCCGCCCAGCCATTGGCCTTCATAGGCGATGACGCCATCGGCAAAGTCCCCGCCGGCTTCCAGCATCCACAGGCCCGCTTCCGCCGCAGGGCGGTTGACTCGAACGTTTTCCGCGGCCAGCAGCGCACGGATCGCCGCGGCGATGTCCTGCGTCTGCAGGCCATACACCTTGCGCAGCACCCGCACGAATTCGCACAGGCAGGGCAACGCCAGCGCGATTTCGTCGGCGTCCGTCATGACCTTGGCGGCAACCCGCGCTTGCGCGGCGTCGTCGCGCACCGCAGCGCGCACCAGGACGTTGGTGTCGACAATGACCTTCACTTGCGGCCGGCCCAGCCGCTTGCTGCAGCGTCACCCATTTCCTCGATGGTGGCCACCTTCTTGCTTCGGCCGGCGAGCATCCCGACAAAGGCATCGATCGACCCCGCGGGCCGCGCGGCTCTGAGCAGCACCCTGCCGCCGGGCAACCCACATGTCGACGCTGCTCGTCTCTTCGAAAGGCCAGATCGTTCTGCCCGCCGCCTTGCGGCGGCGCCTCGGCATGGGCGCGGGCGCCAGGCTCGAAGCGCTCGAGGAACCGGACGGGCTGAAGCTGCGCGTCGTGCGCGCGGTCGCGACGGCCGACGTCGGCGCGATGGCAGGCATGGTCAAGGCTCCGGCGCGCGGCGTGCCGCGTCGCCTAGAAGACTTCGACCCGGCGTCACTGCTGACCCGCTCGCGGCGCGGCAAGCCATGAGGGCGCTGGACGCGAACGTGCTGGCGCGCTTCTTCGTCGATGACGCCGACGCTGCGCAGGCCGCCGAACAGCGGCCCGCCGCCGTCGCGGCGCTGTCCGAACGATGCTTCGTCTCGGTGAGCGTGCTGCTGGACTCTAAGGGCTGATGCGTGGCGTCTGCGACTGTCGAGCCTGCGGAACTGCGTTAGCATTACGACGTATTACCTGCAAGACCATGGAAGCTACATCCGTCACCAGCAAGGGCCAGGTCACCATCCCCAAGGAGCTGCGGCAAAGGCTCGGCATCCGGCAGGGCAGCCGGATCGAGTTCTCGTTGGTCGGCGACCATGTCGTGATGCGCGTGCGCAGCTCGCCGGCCGCGAAGTCGGCCAGCGGGTTCGGCATGCTCGCGAGCCGGCGTGCGCCCGTGCCGGCGGACCTGGACCCTGCATCGTTGCTCGAGCGATGATCGGCCTGGACACCAACGTCCTCGCGCGCTATTACATCGGCGATGCGGCGGATACCGAGGGGCAGCGCCAACGTGTGGCTGCCCGCCGGCTGATCGAAGCCGGTCGGCCGCTGATGGCAAGCAAGTCGGTCATTCTCGAATTCGAGTGGGTCATGCGCGGCTACTACGGCTTCTCGCCGGCAGAGGTGGCGTCGGTGCTGCGCCACCTGATGGGTTTGCCTCACATCACCGTCGAGGACCGGGCCGCCGTCGAGCAGGCGCTGTCCAACTGCGAAGCGGGGATCGACTTCGCAGACGCGCTCCACCACGCCAGCTACAGGGGTTGTGAGAGCGTCGCAACCTTCGACGACCGCAAGTTCGCTCGGCGAGCCAGGAAGCTTGGCCTGACGCCGGTCGTGACGATCGTGTCGTAGCGGGTCAAGCCGGCCACGGTAAGGCAGGGCTGCCTCCCCAAGGGCCGATGCCGGCTTTGCCGCATCGTCGAGCGGGCGCCGCGAAGTGCGGCGGCGTGCCGCAGTTCACACCGCCTCCTGCCACGGCTTGATGTCCGCCAGCACACCGGCCAGCGCGGTGCGCGCCATTGCCATCTCGGAGTCGGCCTGCAGGCCCATCCAGGACTCCGCGCTGGTGCCGAAGAAGCGTGCCAGACGCATGGCGGTGTCCGCCGTCACGCCGCGGCGCTCGCGCGCGATGTCGTTGATGCGCGGCGCCGGCACGCGCAGGGCCATCGCCAGCGCGTGAGCGCTCAGGCTCATGGGCAGCAGGAACTCTTCACGCAGCACCTCGCCAGGGTGGATCGACCGCACGCCGTTGGTGGGGGTGTCCATGGGAATCCAGGTGCCATTCAAGCAGCAGGTCGATGTCACCGTCACGTCGGCTGTCGGCTCAATTTGCATGGGTCCCACCCGCCCACAGGGCACCCAGAGGCACGGCCCACAAGGTCTCTTCGAACGGCATCAGCTGTTCGCCGGTGTACAGCACGATGCCTTTGGCAAAGCCCTTGCCGGCTGCGTTGGCGAGTTCACGCAGGCCGCTGAAGTCGCCCTGGGTGATGCTTGCACTGGCCTTGACTTCGACGCCCGCGATGCGCCGATCCGGCGTTTCCAGCACGAGGTCGACCTCTTGTCCCGCGGCCGTGCGAAAGTGCCAGGCCGTGGCGGCCGCATCGGCCCAGCGCAAGTGGCGCCGGACTTCCTGCACGACAAATGTCTCGAGCAGCGGGCCCAGTTGCGGTGACAGGGCCAGCGCGGCGGCATCGGACTCGCCGCGCAGGTGCGCGGTGAGCCCGGCGTCGATCAGGTGCATCTTCGGCGCCTTGACCAGCCGCTTGCCAAGGTTGGCCGACCACGCCGGCAGCGGCTGGACGATGAACAGCGCTTGCAGCAGCGAGAGGTAGCGGCGCAGCGTCGAGTGCGCAATGCCGGTGGCTCGCGACACCTCGGCCATGTTCAGCAACGCGCTCGCCCGCGCCGCCAGCAGCGACAGCAGGCGCGGCATGTCGTGCAGCCCTTCGATGTTGGCGTAGTCGCGCACGTCGCGCTGCAGCAGGCTTGCCAGATACGCGCGGAACCACGCGTCCCGCCGCTGCGGATCGGAACGCCCCAGGGTCTCGGGAAAGCCGCCGGCCACGAGACGGCGCACAAGGTCGAGCCGCTCGGTCGGCACGCTGCGCCGCGCCCACGGCGCGCGATCGAACAAGGCATCGACCAGATTGTGCGGTGAGCCCTCGATCTCGCCCTGCGACAGGGGCTCCAGCGCCAGCACCTCCATGCGCCCGGCCAGCGACTCGGCCGCCGTGGGCAGCACGAAGACGTTGGCCGAGCCGATCAGCAGGAAGCGCCCCGGCTCGGGGCGGCGATCGACCTCGCGCTCGAGCGCGGGGAACAGCCCGGGCGCGGCCTGCACTTCGTCGAGCACGGTGAGCCCGGCGGTGCCGTCCACCAGCGCCGAGGGGTCGGTGCGCGCCAATTCGGCGACGACCGGGTCGTCCAGCGTCAGGTACTGGCCGCCCCGCTGCTGCGCCAGTTGCTGTGCCAGCGTGCTCTTGCCCACCTGGCGGGCACCGTTCAGCAGCACGACGCGCGTGTCGGCGAGCGCTGCGTTCAGCTTGCGAATGATGTTTCGCTGATACATGGCTGCAATTTCGCCGTGTCATGGCGACAATGCAAAGCACGCCGACCGACCCAGCAGCCGCTCCAACGCGACCGCAATGCGCTCCCCCGCCCGCCCGTGCCACTTCTCAAGAATTGCGCCCTTCTTCCATCGCCCATCGAACAGCCGATCCAGCGCCGGCTTCAACGCCGCCGGGTCGGTGCCGATCAGCTCGTTGGTGCCGATGCTCACCGTCTCCGGGCGCTCGGTGGATGTCGCGCAGCCGCAGCCGCATGGCGGTCAGCTTTCCACAGGGCCACGGCCAGCTTGTCGCCGGGGCTCATGTGCGTGCCAGCTCGACACCGTGCTGCCGCGCCGCCGCAACGACGGCGCGCGGGTCCGCGCAGCCCTGCTGCGTCAGCACGACATCGATGCGGCGCTCTTCGAGCAGCCGGTACAGGCGGGCCGTGAAGCGCGTTCTTCGGTCGACGGCATCGTCGGCCGACAACGACCCGGGCAGTTCGGCCAGCAGGTCGATGTCGCCGCCACGTCGGCTGTCGTCGACGCGCGGGCCAAACAAGCGCACGCGCTTGGCCGAGCCGCAGCGTCAGCGTCAGCGGCGCGTCTTGGGCTTGCCCTGCCCGCCAGGGGCGCGGGGTGGCCGCTTGCGCGCCACCGTCACGGCTGCAGGCGCGGCCGGCTTGCGCTTGCTTGCTGCGGGATTCGTATCGCGTCTGCCGGCTGCCTGCGGCACAGCATGTCGCGCATCGACGCAATATGGTCGAAAGCGTTTGCGTCGTTCAGATCCGGCGCCATGGTTTCATCGAGCATGCGAAGGGGTGAGGCAGTGGATGCGACTGTTGAGCAAAGCCTGATCTCCAGGATCAGGACGCTGTCGCCGCAGCAGGTGGCCGAGGTCGAAGGCTTCGTGGACTTCCTGGCGGCGAAGTCCAAGAAGCGCGCGGCCATCGACCGGCTGCTGGCCATCGCGCCGGCGCTCGAAGCCGCAGGCGCGCAGCCCATGAGCGAGGATGAGATCGCCGCCGAGATCAAGACCGCGCGCGCCGAGCGGCGTGCGCGCAAGGCGGCGAAGGGTTCGGATCGAGGGTTGTTCTCGACACCAACGTTGTGATGTCGGCGCTGCTGTGGCGCGGAAGACCCTATCTGCTGCTCGAAGCGATCCGGCTGCGCAGTGACGTGCAGCTGGTCAGCAGCGCGGTGCTGCTGGAAGAACTGGCCGACATGCTCACGCGGCCCCAAGCCACCAAGCGGCTGGGGCTCATTGGCAAGGCGATGCATGAGGCGCTGGCCGATTGCATCGACGCCGTCGAGCTGATCGAGCCGGCCAATGTGCCGCGCGTGGTTCCCGGCGATGCCGATGACGATCACGTCATCGCTGCTGCGGTTGCGGCCGGCGCGAGCTTGATCGTGTCCGGCGACGCCGACTTGTTGAGCGTCGGCAAGCATGACGGCATTGAGATCGTCTCGGCGGCTGTGGCTCTCGAGACGATCACTCCCCCACAACCTTCAGCCTGACCTGGAGGGACGCGCGCCGACCGCGCGTCGTCAGTCCCAATCCGACAGCAAGCGCTCCAGCTCCGCGACGATCCTCTCGCCCGCCCGCTCGTCCCACTTCTCCCGCCGCCCTCAGCACCGCAAAGCGCAGCTCCGGCTGGCCGAGGTGGGCGCTCATGTGCGAGGCGGTTGCGCAGTTCGCGCCAGCGCAGCCAGTCGTCCACCCGCTGGCAGCCCAGCTTCTCCAGCCGCTCCAGCCGGTCGCGCATGGGCCAGTCTTCGAGCGGTTCAGCCGACCGCGCCGGGGTTCAATTCCAGCAACGCCAGCGTCTTGGCGTAGGCGCGGGCCATGTCCGGGTGGCGCTTCGACAAGCGCGCCGCGATGCAGTGCACTCCTGCACTTCGGCGGCGTGCCGCAGTTCACGCCGCCTCCTGCCACGGCTTGATGTCCGCCAGCACCCGTGCATCGATCAGTACACGGCGTCATGATCGCCGAGGTTCAGCGGGATGATTTCCCGCTCGGTCACCAGCAGATGCAGCGTGATGCGGTACGACAGGCTGATCGAAACCGAATGCACTCCCGCCAACCGCCCGCCCAGTGCATGAAGCCGCAGTGACGGGTGGTGCGGGTTCAGTTCCAGCAGGGCCAGCGTCTTGGCATAGGCGCGGGCCATGTTCGGGTGGCGCTTCAAGAAGCGCGCCGCGATGCGCATGTAGCGTTCGGTGAAGACGAGCTTGTAAGCCATCCGCAGCGCTTGCCCTGGGCCGAGCCGCAGCGTCAGCGGGAAGTCTCTTGCTTGCCCTGCCCGCCAGGCGCGCGGGGTGGCCGCTTGCGTGCCACCGTCACGGCTGCAGCCGCGGCCGGCTTGCGCTTGCTTGCTGCCGTGCTGGCTGCCTTGCCCTCACCCGCGACAAGCGCCTGCAGCCGGGCCACGTGCTGCGCCGCCGACTCGGCCACGAAGCGCCCGGCGGCGATGTCGGCCCGGCTTTCGGCCAGCGCCGCTTCCAGCTCGCATTCGCGCAGGTGCTGGTAGTGGGCCAGGTCCATCACCACATAGCGGTCGGCGCCGCGCACCGATACCACCGCTTCAGTGCGGCCGCCGGCCAGCGAGGCTTCGATGGCCGCGATGCCGCGGGTTTTCAGGTCGTTGGCGGTGATGTGGGCCATGGTGCGGTGGAAGTCTTCTGTACGGTGCATCGTATTGTAGATCGTGCGGTTGCCAGTGCGCTCTAGAGGAGCGACGTGCTGCTGGCCCGATGGTTGAATCGTTGTCGCGCACCGATCCGCGCCGAGCGCCGCCGGGTCGGTGCGGATCCGCTCGTTGGCGCCGATGCTGGCCGCCTCGGGCCGCTCGGTGATTTGCACCGCGGCTCGCAGGTTCTGTGATCTTGCGTGGATACATGCGGCGCAGCCGCTCGAATCGACACCGGCCCGGGAACTGTCAGGAGTCGGCCACGCAACGCTCGCTGACCCGTTCGCGGCGCGGCAAGCCATGAGGGCGCTGGACGCGAAGGTGCTGGCGCGCTTCGTCGTCGATGACGCCGACGATGCGCAGGCCGCCGAACAGCGGCCTGCCGCCGTCGCAGCGCTGTCCGAACGATGCTTCGTCCCGGTGAGCGTGCTGCCGGAACTGGAATGACTGATGCGCGGCTTTTATGCGCTGCCCACCAGGAGCATCTCGCGCGTGCTGCGGGCGCTGGTGGACACCCACGTCGTCTGCGAGCTGCGCAAGGCTGCCGCCGGCAGGGCCGACGCCGGCGTGGCCGCCTCCAGCCTGTAGCTGTCGGCGCTGTCGGTTTACGAACTGGAACTGGGCGTGCTGGGCAAGGAGCGCCAGGTCCCGCGCCAGGGCAGAACCCGCGTTGCACCGGGCTGCTCGATGATGGCTGCACCATAGGCGCAACAAGCACGCGCCCTTCGCCACGGTCGGTCACGGCTTCCAAGAGATCGCCACCACCACTGTCCGGACCGCAACGCGCGCAGCCGCGCAGCCGCAGGACTGCGCGAAGCCAACGCAGTGCGCCATCTGGCGCATCGGTATGTAAAATCTGGCGCACCCTCCAAGGTACCCGAACGAACATGGATGCTGCACTGGACAAGCGGCTGAGCCAACGGCTCGGGTCGATCTTCGGCCTGAAGTCCGGCGCGACCGAACTGGCATTGGCGCGCGCCGACCGGCAGCAGCTGAGTGCCGCGCTGCTGCGCAGCCTGGAAAGGCAGCCGCTGCTGGCGCCGGCAGACATCCATCGCGTCGTATCACGCCGCACCTGGCTGCGGCGCCGCTCAGAAGCCCGCCTGGCGCGTGACGAGTTCGATGGCTTGTACCGGCTGGTCCGGACGCAGGCGCTGGCCGAGCTGGTGTTCGGCGACGCCGAGCGCGCGCGCGCCTGGCTGCACAGTCCGAAGGAGCGCCTGGGCGGCGCAGCGCCGATGGCCTGCGCCACCGACACGCTCGGCTTCGAGGCGGTGCAGACCTGGCTGCACGAGATCGATCAAGGCTGGCTCGCCTGAGTGCCCGTTGATCCTCTGGCGCATCAGCAATCACGCCGGTCTTTCGGGCGCCGGCGGGCTGCTTCACGCGGGGCGCTGGCATCACCGCGGACGGCCGGTGGTGTACCTGGCGGAGAGCCCGGCCGGCGCGCTGGTTGAGGCGCTGGTGCACGTGCAAGCGGCATCGGCCGCCGAGTTGCCCGCCACCTACCAGCTGCTCGAAGTCGAGCTGCCGGACAGCGCCGCCTCGTCCGAACTTGCCGCAGCGTTGCCGCAGGACTGGCGCGAGCGCACCGACCTCACCCGCACGCTCGGCAGCGACTGGCTCGCCGGCGCGAGCGGCCTGCTGCTGCGGGTGCCGTCAGCGGTGGTGGCGCGCAGCTTCAACCGCCTGTTCAACCCGGCACATCCGCAGGCTGCGGCTTGCAAGGTGTTGTCCGTCGCCCGCCACCCGTTCGACGGCCGGCTGCCGCGGCGGCGGCGGTGACGCCGGCGGCTGCAGCACAAGCGCCAGGGTCGCCAGGTCGCGCCGGCCTTCAACGTACTTCAAGAGCGCCTGGGCGACCCGAGGCGACCCAGTCAGCGCTACGCTGCACGGCGGCGCGGCTTTCAGCCAGTGCCGCTTCGAGTTCGCATTCGCGCAGGTGGTAGCCCGGGCATCGGCCGGGGCGGCCCAGAGGCCCAGAGCGCGACAAGCATGATGCAGCAACATATCGACGTCGTCTTCGAGAGCGCCCCAGACCTGTCGCTTCGCGCCAGGCCCCCCGAGGGGGATGAGTCAACTTGGGAGCGGCCCGGCGTTGACTCATGAGCCGCTGCCAGAGCAAGATCGGCATGACGATCGCCACCCTCGCCAGCCGCGA
The DNA here is from genome assembly GCA_964477985.1 of uncultured Rubrivivax sp. GTDB lineage: Bacteria > Pseudomonadota > Gammaproteobacteria > Burkholderiales > Burkholderiaceae_C > Rubrivivax. The sequence goes on from CAYZGL010000008.1 coordinate 30,035, forward strand.
GTTCAATCAGGACACGGCGCGGGCCAAGAATGCCGCTGCCCTGGGCCCCGTCGTCGTCACCGATCGGGGCACACCTTCGCATGTGCTGCTGAGCTGCGAGCGCTGCCTTGCGCTCAGCGGCGGCAGCGCCGACATCGTCATCCTGTTCGGCATGGCCGAGGCGGCGCAGTTGTCCTGAAGCGTTGTCCCCGATGTTCCTGCTGGACACCCACGTCGTCTGCGAACTGCGCAAGGCGGCCGCCGGCAGGGCCGATGCCGGCGTGGCCGCCTGGGCGCGGTCGGTCGCCGCCTCCAGCCTGCAGCTGTCGGCGCTGTCGGTCTACGGTCGGTCTACGCACTGGAACTGGGCGTCCTGGGCAAGGAGCGCCAGGACCTGCGTCAGGGCACGATCCTGCGCAAATGGCTGGTCGACCAGGTGCTGCCGAGCTTCGCGGGCCGCATCCTCCCGCTGGGCGCCGAAGTGGCGCTGCGCAGTGCCGCACTGCATGTTCCAGACCGTGTGTCGCAGCGCGAAGGCTTCATCGCCGCAACGGCCCTGGTGCACCGGATGACCATCGTCACGCGCAACACCGCCGACTTCCGGCGCACCGGCGTGGCGCTGCTCGACCCTTGGCGCGCAACGGCAAGCTGAGCGTTCGTGCGCGGAGTCGAGCACTCACGCATCACGCAGGCGTTCTGCATCGCAGGCCCGGACAATGCGCTCTATGGCGTGGGGAGCCACGGCTGCCAGCGCCGCACGGGCACGCTCAAGATGGCAGCAGCGTGAACCGGGCTCGCCCGAGCAGCTTCTTGAAGTCGCGGTCGAAGCTGACCAGATGCTCGCCGAGTTGGTCCACCGCCGCGGCCAGCCACGCATCGGGAAGTTCGTTGCCGCGAAGCTGCCGCTCGAGGCACATCTGGCGCAGCTTCGGCCACTCCGGCCCCAGCGCCGCCAGCCGCACGCCAGGCATCGCCAGGATCGCATCGACGAAGCCGACGGCGTTTTCGACCGGCGTCGGCTGCACGAAGATCTTCGGGCTCGTCACGAGGCGCAGGACACTGGCCAGCACCATCGGCATGAGCGTGAAAGCCGCACCGGACTGCGCGGCGGCCAGCGCTGCTTCGAGCCATGTGCGCGCCGCGGCGTGATGCGGGTGATCGGCGCGCGATGCGGCGACCAGAACGTTGACGTCAGGCGTCATCGCCCATCGCCGCACGCAGCGACTTGTTGCTCGCCGCGTCGACGCCGCTCACCAGGCCGCCGCGGCCCTCGAAGACGGGAACCCGCGCGCGGGCGCGCCCGACGCCGGCCGGCTTGGCACGAAGGCGCAACTGCAGGCCTTCCTCGATCAGCCGCGTCAGGCTCGTGCGCTGCTGCGCCGCCAGGGCCTTCGCGTCGGCCAGCAGCTGGTCGTTGATGTCGAGCGTGGTTTTCATGCGGTGACTATACAGAATTCTGTATCCACTCGAACGGGCGGCCTGGAGCCCGCGCTGCGGCGGCCATCAGTAGCCGCCGCACCATCGGCCGCTCGAATCGACACCGGCCCCGGAACCAGCCACGCAACGCTCGGTTGGCCCGTTCGCGGCGCGGCAAGCCATGAGAGCGCTGGACGCGAACGTGCTGGCGCGCTTGTTCGTCGATGACGCCGACGATGCGCAGGCCGCCAAAACGGCGGCCCGCCGCCGTCGCGGCGCTGTCCGAACGATGCTTCGTCTCGGTGAGCGTGCTGCTGGAACTGGAATGGCCGATGCGCGGCTTGTATGCGCTGCCCGCCAGGGACATCTCTCGCGTGCTGCGGGCGCTGGCGCTGGTGAGCAAGCATCGAACGCGTCGCGCTCGAAGATCGCGACGCGATCCTGATGGCGGTGGAGGCGTTCGACAAGGGCCTGGGTTTCGCCGACGCGCTGCACCTGGCGCGCAGTTCGCGTGCTTGCGGATTCGCGATCTTCGACCGGCAGCTCGCCAAGCGGGCCAAGGGTCTGGGGCTGCCGCCGGTGGAGTTGCCGAGGTGAAGCATGGCGGGAACACCCGGCTCGGCCGGCGCCGCGCGACGCGCGCCGGCTTGGCACCAAGACGCAGCTGCCGGCCTTCCCCAATCAACCGGGTCAGGCACGTGCTGCGCTGCGCAGCCGCAAGCGGTGTTCGCTCGACGAACCCTCGAAATCGAAGTGGATTGCCCTGTGCACTGCCGTCAGAGCCTGGTCACATCCAGGCCGAACCACACGGTGCCAGGCTGCTTTTCCACCAGGATGCGTTCGCCGTCGAGCCGGTACGCAAGCTGGCAGCCCAGCCTCGGGTTGGACAGCACGCTGGGGTTGAAGATTGCGAAGTTCTCGCCGCCGGGCCGGCGGGCCGACTGGATCAGCAGCCCCGGATGCCCTTCGCGGTGGATGCGGGCGCCGACCGTGTGCGTGACGCCGTAGTCCGCAGGCTGCAGCAGCTCGGGATAGTCGGGCGTCGCTTGCCTGAAGTCGAGCAGGGCCGCGCCACAGGCCACCGCGTAGACCTTGCGCTCGGCTACCACGGGGGCATGTTCGAAGCCGGCATCGCACAGCAGCCCGCGAAACCAGTGGTACGCCGATTCATGCACCGTGGTTTCGACCGACTCCGATCCGTACCACACCCCGTAGGACCCATCGGAGAACCGGCTGGCCTGCCAATGCTTGAAGGGCCAGGCGATGGCGTTGAACCACGCGGCATCCTCGAACGGGCGGTCGATGACGGGCTGGTGCGACCGGTACGGCGGCGGTTTGACCTCGTCTTCCAGCTGTTGCGACAGCAGCCACTCGGCCGGGTCGCCGCTCAGGTCGTCGAACAGGTCCTGCGAGCGGTGCAGCGACACGATGTTCCTCGCCACGTCCTGGTGCACGTCGGCCACGCCGACGCGCGAGAACAGCAGCTCGTGCATCGGCCGGCTCAAGGCTCAAAGGCCCCGCGCACGGTCGAGGTAGGCGCGCACCATCAGCAGCCCGGCGAAGCCCCATTCCTTGACGACCTCCACCGGGGTGCGGTTGTCGAAGGCCTTGTTGCGGGTGCTCATCCAGCGGTAGGCCAGTTCCCGGTTCTGCGGGAACAGCAGGCGCAGGTTCTTGTGAATGCCAAGCAGGTGGCCGACGCGCTCGTACTGGTCCCGGCTGCTGCCGATGGGCTCGCCCTTGCGGTAGCGGGTCAGGGCCGCCCGGTTGCCGGCGGCGATGCCCAACAGGGCAGCCTGATCCTCGGTGCTCAGCTTCCAGTGATCGAGCAGCGTCATCACCATCCTGGCCAGGGCGCCACGATCACCAGAGGCGCTCGGCGCGCGCTCGACTACGGCTTGCATGGTCTGCTCCACGTCCAAGACTGAACTGCGCGGAAAGTATAGCCGGCCGTTTCGATAGACTCAAAGAACGTTGCGATTCAAACAAAAATTCAACCAACTCGGGGCGAAGCGTCCTTGCAGACTGATCGCTCACGGATCAATTTGCTGGATGGTGAACCGGCAGCAACCCTTCCAACGCCGCCGCGATGCGCTGACCGGTGCGCCCGTCCCACTTCTCGGGAATGGCCCCCTTCTTCCAATGCCCCGCAAACAGCCGGTCCAGCGCCGGCTTCAACGCCGCCGGGTCGGTGCCGATCAGCTCGTTGGTGCCGATGCTCACCGTCTCCGGCCGCTCGGTGGTGTCGCGCAGCGTCACGCAGGGCACGCCCATCACCGTGGTCTCTTCGGTGACGCCGCCCGAGTCGGTGATCACGCCGCGCGCGTGCTGCACCAGGTAGTTGAATTCCAGGTACGGCTGCGGGTCGACGCGCAGCAGGCACGCCGGCACGTCGGGCAGCGCGGCCAGCGTCTTGGCCGTGCGCGGGTGAACCGGGAACACCACCGGCAGGCCGCGCACCGCTTCGCCCACCGCGCGCAGCAGCCTGGCGAAGCCTTGCGCATCGTCGACGTTGGCCGGCCGGTGCAATGTCATCACGAAGTACTCGCCTTGCTCGAGCCCCGCTTCGGCAAAGAAGGCCGGCGCGCGGAACTGCTGCATGTTGGCCAGCAGCGTGTCGATCATCGTGTTGCCGACGAAGAAGATGCGCTCGTCGGCCACGCCGGCGCGCTTCAGGTTGGCGTTGGCCACTTCGCTGGTGGTGAAGAACCAATTGGTGATGGCGTCGGTGACCAGCCGGTTGATCTCCTCGGGCATGCCCCAGTCGCCCGAGCGGATGCCGCCTTCCACATGCGCCACCGGCACGTGCAGCTTCTGCGCGGCAATGGCGCAGGCCATGGTCGAGGTGACGTCGCCCACCACCAGGCAAAGTTGGCTCGGTGCCTTCAGCAGCAGCTGTTCGTAACGCACCATGATCGCCGCCGTCTGTTCGGCCTGCGTGCCCGAACCCACTTCCAGGTTGACGTCGGGGTCGGGGATGCCGAGCTGGCGGAAAAAATCGCCCGACATGCGCTCGTCGTAGTGCTGGCCGGTGTGCACCAGGCGCACGCGCAAGGCGCTGCCCGCTTCCTGCCGCGCCTTCACCGCGCGCAGGATCGGCGCGATCTTCATGAAGTTGGGGCGCGCGCCGGCGATGATGTCGATCAGGGGTTCGGGGGTGCTCATTCCATGGTCCTCTGCGCGCTCTGGATGCGAGCACGAAGATCAGGCAGGTCGCTGTGAATCGTCTTCCAGACGATTTCATGGTCCACCTTGAAGTAACCGTGCGCCACGGCATTGCGCATCTGATAGGCGAACGCCAACGGCAGCTCCGGATGCGCGGCGGCGAACTCGGGGTAGTGCTTTTCGATGTTGTTGCAGGCCTCGCCGATGACCTCGAGATTGCGGATCACAGCGTCCTGCACCAACGGGTTGTTCAGAAAAGCCGGCTCGTCCAGGCCGATGGTGTAGCGATCAATGCGCTCGATGGCCTCGAGAATGTGCGCCAGATAGTCGACCAGGCGCTGAAGGTCGCGACTCATACAGGGCGCGCCTCAGCGAGCACCGCGGACCGGACCTTGTCCGGCAGGGCGTTAGGCGTCAATACGTCCACCGACACCCCCAGAAGCTGGCCCAGTTCGTGACGGATCGCACCGATGTCGAACAGCGTCGTCTCCGAGGTCGGGTCGACAAGGATGTCCAGGTCACTGCGGTCGGTATCACGACCATGCAGCACCGAACCGAATACCCGCGCATTGCGCGCACGGTGCGACTCGACGATGCGCCGGATTGCAGCGCGGTTCGAGTTCAGTGCTTCGGAGGGCTTCATGCAATCGGGCAGCGTTGATCATCCATCGCTCAACGCACGAGCGTCAGTATAGGCAGCCGCATTGCCGGCAAGCGCCGAGAACTCCGGCACCAATTGGCGCAGGTGCGAGCGCACTGCGGCGTCACCATCGCGCGCCGCCGCTTCGGCCTGACGCAGCCAGTGCAGCACATCGCCCTGCGCGGCCTGAGCGTGCAGCCGCGCGATGCGCAGCCGCGCAAACGGCGTCGGCAGCGTGGTGTCGCTGTCGGCCAGCAGTTCTTCGTACAGCTTTTCGCCCGGCCTCAACCCTGTGAACTCGATCGCGATCTCGTCCGGCGCATGCCCGGCCATGCGGATCAGGTCGCGCGCCAGGTCGACGATCTTCACCGGCTCGCCCATGTCCAGCACCAGCACCTGGCCGCTCGCGCCGATGGCGGCGGCCTGCAGCACCAGCCGCGCCGCCTCGGGGATGGTCATGAAGTAGCGGATGATGTCCGGGTGCGTCACCGTCACCGGGCCGCCGCGTTCGATCTGCTGCTTGAACTTCGGGATCACGCTGCCGCTGCTGCCCAGCACGTTGCCGAAGCGCACGGTGATGAAGCGCGTGGCGGTGTGTTCGGCCGCCATCTGCGACACCACCCTCTCGGCGGCGCGCTTGGTGGCGCCCATCACGTTGCTCGGGTTCACCGCCTTGTCGGTGCTGATCAGCACGAAGCGCTCGGCGCCGTGTTCGGCCGCGGCCAGCGCGGCGTGCCAGGTGCCCAGCGTGTTGTTGCGCAGCGCGGCGGCGGCGTTGCCCGGCTCTTCCATCAACGGCACGTGCTTGTAGGCCGCGGCGTGGAACACCACCTGCGGGCGCCAACGCGCGAAGGTCTGGCGCAGGTGGGCCAAGTCCTTGACGTCGCCGATCAAGCGCACCAGCGGCAGTTGCGGATGGCTTTCGCCCAGCTCCTGCTCGATGCGGTACAGGTTGAACTCGCTCAGCTCGAGCAGCACCAGCCGCGCCGGCGCGAAGCGCGCCACCTGGCGGCACAGCTCGGCGCCGATGCTGCCGCCGGCGCCGGTGATCAGCACGGTCTTGCCGCGCAGCGTGGCGGCGATGCCGGCTTCGTCCAGCTGCACCGGCGCGCGGCCCAACAGGTCCTCGGGTTCGATGTCGCGCACGCGCGCATGGCCGCGTCGGGCGTCGGCCAACTCGGCGGCGCTGGGCACGGTCAGCACCGGCAGCCCGGTGGCCGCAGCCAGCTCGAGCGCGCGGCGGCGCTGCGTGGGGGTGGCCGAGGGCATCGCGATGACGAGGTGCGTGGCCGCACCGCGCACCTGCGCGTCGGCCACCGACGGCAGCGGCCCCAGCACCGGCACGCCGGCGATGCGCGAATGCAACTTGGCCGGGTCGTCGTCGAGCAGCCCCAGCACGGTCCAGCCCTGCCGGTGGATGCCGGCCAGCAGCCACTTGGCGGCGTCGCCCGCGCCCAGCACCAACGCGCGGCGGATCTCGGCGGCGCCGCCGGTGATGCGCGAGCGCGCGTGTTCGTACAGCATGCGGTAGGCGATGCGCACCACGCACACGCCCATCAGCGTGACGACGGGGTGCAGCGCCAGCACCGCACGCGGCACCTTGGCCAGCCCCAGGCCCATCACCACCGCGGCACTGACCGCGCCGGCCAGCGCGCAGGCCAAGGTCAGCCGTTTCACCTCGCCGAAGCCGGAAAAGCGCCACATGCTCTGCGGCACGCGAAACAGCGCGAAGGCCGCCAGGTAGGCCGCGACCACGCCCAGCAGCACCCAGGGGTCGTAGCCGGGCCGCGCCGAAAGCCAGCGCTCGAAACCCAGCCGGAACAGGTAGGTGATGTTCCAGCACGCGGCGATCACGCAGGCGTCGGCCAGCAAGGACAGCGGCTCGCGGTGCGGGCGCAGCCGTGCCAGGAACAGGTCCAGGCGGTGCCACAAGCTCGGCGCGGCCATCGGCATGTCAGTTGCTCCACCGCGCTTGGCGCGACCCGCGACGCATGAAACGAATTCCCCGGGGGGACAGGCCGCCGCAGGCGGCCAGGGGGAGCGGCGGCGCCAACGGGCCGAACCCGATCCGGGTTTCCCGGTCGGGTTCGGTGCCCCCTCGGGGGGCGGCCGCCAAGCGGCCGGGGACGGTCGGTTTCATCTCAGCCCGCCACCAGCCGGCACAGCGTGCGCCCCAGCACCGCCAGGTCGCCGCGCAGGCTGGCCTGCGCCGCGTAGTCGGCCGCCAGCTGCGCCTTGCGCGGCACGATGCGTTCGATGTATTCGCGCTCGGGGTCGGCCGCGCCGGCCAGCAGCTGCGCCTCGTCCAGGAACTCCAGCGCGCCCAGGCTGGTGATGCCGGGGCGCACCGCCAGCGCCGCCGTGCGCAGCGCCGCCGGGTAATGCGCCACGTACTCCGGCACCTCGGGCCGCGGCCCGACCAGGCTCATGTGGCCGGCCAGCACGTCCAGCAGTTGCGGCAGCTCGTCCAGCCGCGTACGCCGCAGCCAGCGCCCCGAGCGGGTGATGCGCACATCGTCGCCCACCGTCAGCGCCGGCCCGCGCTGCGGCGCATCGGCCCCCATGGTGCGGAACTTGCGGATGCGAAAGATCACACCGTGGCGCCCGACACGCTGCTGGCGGAACAGCACCGGCCCCGGCGAATCCACCTTGATGGCCACCGCAATGCCCAGCAGCAGCGGCCACAGCAGCAGCAGGCCCAGGCCGGCGCCCAGCAGGTCGAAGGCGCGCTTGGGCATGTCAGCGCAGCGCGGCGCGCACCGCGTCGATCACGCGCTGCACGTCGGCCTCGCCCATGCGCGTGTAGATCGGCAGGCTGACCAGCCGCTCGTAGGCCGCCTGCGAACGCGCGAACTGCTCGGGCCGCAGCGCGTAGCGCTCGCGCCAGTACGGGTGCAGGTGCAGCGGGATGTAGTGCACGCTGCAGCCGATGCCGGCGTCGAACAGCCGCTCGATGAAGCGATCGCGCGCGATGCCGGCGCCGGCGCCATCACCGTCACCCAGGCGCAGCGCGTAAAGGTGCCAGGCGTGCAGCTCGCCGCTGGGTGCGGCCGGCGGCGTGACCAGCGGCAACCCGGCGAAGGCCGCGTCGTACCGCGCGGCGATGCGCGCGCGCATTTGCTGGAAGGCATGCGCCTTCTTCAGTTGCTGCAGGCCGAGCGCGGCGGCGATGTCGCTCAGGTTGTACTTGAAGCCCGGGGCGACGATCTCGTAGTACCAGCTCGGCACCTTGGCGGTGAAGCGGTCGAAGGCGTCGCGGCTCATGCCGTGAAGACGCATCACCTTGGCACGCTGGGCCAGCGCGGCGTCGCGCGTCACCAGCATGCCGCCTTCCCCGGTGGTGATGGTCTTGTTGGCGTAGAAGCTGAACACCGTGGCATCGCTGCGCAGCGTGCCGACCAGCCGGCCGCCGCAGGTGGCGGGCAAGGCATGCGCGGCGTCTTCCACCACCTTCAAGCCGTGGCGCTGCGCGATGCCGAGGATCGACGGCATGTCGGCCGCCAGACCGCCGTAGTGCACCGGCAGGATCGCCTTGGTCCGCGGCGTGATCGCCGCCTCCACCGCCGCCGGGTCGATGTTCAGCGTGGCCGCATCGATGTCCACCAGCCGCACGTCGGCGCCCAGGTAACGCACCACTTCGGCGGTGGCGGTGAAGGTGTGCGTGGTGGTGATGACCTCGTCGCCGGGGCCGATGCCCAGACCCTCCAGCGCCAGATGCAGCCCGGCGGTGGCCGAGTTGACGGCGATGGCGTGCAGCCCGTCATCGCCGCCTTGGCCGCCGACTTGGCCACCGAGGAAGGCGCGAAAGTCGGCCTCGAAGCGCGCCGCCTTCGGCCCGGTGGTGACCCAGCCCGACCTCAGCGTATCGACGACCTCGGCGATCTCCGCCTCGCCGATATCGGGCAGCGCGAAGGGCAGGAAGGGGTCGCGCGGCTCAGTCATGGCGTTCGTCGCAGCGCCACCGGCTCGAATCCGTGGCGATCAATGGGAAACGTGGAGCGGCCATTCTGGCGGCTGCTTCACACCTTGGCGGCCCACGCCAGCACATGCGTGCGCAGCCACGGCAAGGCGTTGACCGGCCGGTACAGCGCCGGGTGCACACGCACCAGCGCACGTGCCAGCGGCGGCGCCAGCGTGACGCGGCGGTGCCGGATGTGCGCGGCGGGGAACAGCGCGCGCAGCCGCGCCAGCGGCACGCCGCGCACGTCGGGGTTGCGCGGGTTGTTTACGGTGAAGTCGTAGCACAGCACGGCGCCGCCCGGCGCCAGCCACGACCACATCGCCTCGGCCAGCCGCTGCTGGCAGGCCGCATCCAGCAGCGAGGACAACACGGTGGCCACGTAGACGATGTCCAGCGAAGCCGCCGGCACCTCGGCCTGCAGCGCATCGCCGCCTTGCAGCTGCAGCGCTTCGGGCAGCACCGCGCGCGCCAGCGCCAGCCGCTCGCTCAGCAGCTCGATGCCGGCCAGGTGCTGCGGCGCGAAGCCCAGCCGCAGCAGCTCGAGCAGGTTGCCGCCGGCGCCGCAGCCCACCTCCAGCAGCCGCAGCCGCGACAGGTCGTGCAGCCCGGCCTGCGCGAACAGGCCCAGCATCGCGCGCTGGCGCTCGTGCACCGCCTGCCAGACTTCGGGGCGCAGCATGCTGTAGCGATCGGCACCGCGCCGGCGCGCGTAGCGCTCGGCCACGGCTTGCGCCTCGAGCTCGGCGCTCATGTCAGCGCATCCAGGAAACGCCGCGCCAGCACCGCATAGTCGTGGTGCGCGCGCACGTAGGCACGGCCGCGTGCGCCCATCGCGCGGCGCTCCTCGATGCTCAGCCCGGCCAGATGGCGCAGCCCGGCGGCGATGGCCGCCGGCGCCTCGGGTGGCACCGTCAGGCCGCAGCGCGCTTCGGCCACCGGGTCGTTGCCGGCGTCCACCGAATGCAGCACCGGCACGCCGGCCATCATGTAGTCCATCAGCTTGTTCGGCGCGATGCCGAAGCGGTAGATCGGCACCGGCTGCCAGCCGATGTAGGCGATGGCCATCGCGCCCAGCAGCGACGGCACCTGCGCCTTCGGTATCGGCGGCAGCAGCGTGACGTGGTGCAAGCCTTCGCCGGCGATGCGCCGCGCCAGCCGCGCGCGCTCGTGGCCGTCGCCGACCAGCACGAACTGCAGCGCCACGCCGCGCAGCAGCGCCGCGGCGTCGAGCAAGGTGTCCAGCGCATTCGGCAGCCCCATCGAGCCGGCGTAGCCCACCACCATGCGGCCGGCCTCGCGCGCGCCGGCCAGCACGCGCGCCACGTCCTCGCGCAGCGGCTGCGGCGGCGCCGCCCAGTCGTCCAGCGCGATGCCGTTGGGCACGACGTGCAGCTTGCGCAGGTCCAGCCCGTGCGCCGCCATGTGCTGGTGCACCTTGGGCAGCATCGACACCACCACGTCGGCGTCGCGGTAGGCGGCGTCCTCGGCCGCCTGCACCAGCCGGATGAACGGGTGCCGCGGCGACATGCCCGCCAGTTCGATCGGCGACAGCGGCCACAGGTCGTGCACCTCGTACACCAGCTTGGCGCCGG
>CAYZGL010000009.1:0-39158 GCA_964477985.1 uncultured Rubrivivax sp.
CGAGCTTCGACGCGGCGGTCGAGCGGCTCGATGCGCTGCTGCACGAGGCCGTCGCGCGCAGGCTCGGCGACGCCGAGCGGCCTGCCGCCTTCCTCAGCGGCGGCATCGATTCGGCACTGATCTGCGCCATCGCCGCGCGCGGCACGCCCAGGCCGGTGGCCGTCACGGTGGGCTTCGAAGGCGCAGGCTTCGACGAGGCGCCGGTGGCCGCGCGCATTGCCAGCCACCTGGGCATCGTGCACCGCGTGCTGCGCTTCGGCCGGCGCGACTACCTCGGGGCGTTCGATCGCCTGGCGCGAGGCATGGACCAGCCGATGGCCGACCCGGCGGCGATGGCCACACTGCTGGCCTTCGAGCACTGCCGCGGGCATTTCGACGTGGTGCTCGACGGCACCGGCGCCGACGAGGCCGTGGGCGTGATGCCGCCGCGGCACGCGCGGCTGGCGGTCGGTGCCGGCAGCCTGGTGCCGGCACCGCTGCGACGCGCGCTGGTGGCGATGATGCGCCGCGTGCCGGTGCTGGCCGGCTACACGCCGATCTTCGACTTCGAGCACCCGGCGGAGGTGCTGATGCGCTGGAAGGGCTTCACGCGCACCGAGATCGAGGCGCTGTGCGGCGAGCCGGTCGCGCTGGAAGGAACGGCTTTCTATCGGACCTTTGCGCGCTTCGCGCGTCGCGCGCACTACGAACGCTACAGCGCGCTGTTCAACGTGATGCCGTGTGACCGCCTGACGCAGGCGATGCGGCTCACGGGCATGCGGGTGCGCTTCCCTTACTTTGCCCGCGACGTGGATGCCTTCCTGCGGCAACTCCCCACGCCATGGCGCCACTTGCCGGGGCAACCCAAGCGCATCCTGGCCGAGCTTCTGGCACGCTGTGTGCCGCGCGCGATCTGGGATCAACCCAAACAAGGATTCACCTTCCCGCTGCACGATTTCCTGGCCGGCGACGACCATGCCCTGGTGCGACGCCATCTGCTCGAAGGCCGATGGCTTGCTCGCGGCGTGCTGGACGCGCCGCTGGTGCGCCACTATGCGTCGCGATACATGGGCGGCGATCTCCGGCTGATGTTCAGGGTCTGGGCGCTGGTGGTACTGGGCGCCTGGCTCGACGCCCATGACGATATCCAACCTCCCGTTGCCCGTGCCTGAACCGACGACGCCTTGCGCCACCGCCGCGCCGCCGATGCGCCCGGTGCGCGTGCTGATGTACACCGCCTACCTGCCGCCCGACTACAGCGGTGCGGCGCTGCAGGCGCTCACGCTGGCGCGCGAACTGCGCCGTCGTGGCCACCATGTGGAGTTCGTCACCAACCGTTGGCCCGGCCTGGACGAGCACGCCCTGATCGAAGGCTTCGAGGTGCGGCGGCTGGAGCCAGGGCGGCTGCGCAAGCACCGCGAGTTCCGTCTGTGGCTGAACCTGGCGCGCTACGTGTGGCAGCGGCGGCGCGATTTCGACCTGCTGCACAGCCACGGTGCCTACTACACGCACGCGTTCATCGGGCCGCTGGCCTGGGCGCTGGGGCTGAAGTCGCTGGTCAAGGCGAGCCTGGCGCGCGACGATCTGCGCGGCATCGACACCGGCCTCGCAGGCCGCCTCCACGGCTTCATGCTGAAGCGGGTGGATGCCTGCGTGGGCATCAGCCGCGACCTGGTGGCCGAATTCCGCGATGCAGGCATTCCTCCCGATCGCATCGATCACCTCCCCAACGGCGTCGACTTGGCGCGGTTCCAGCCACTGGATCGCAGCCAGGTCGCGCCGCTGCGCAGGCGCATGGGGCTGCCCGCCGACCGGCCGATCGCACTGTTCGTCGGCGTGCTCGATCCGCGCAAGAACATCCTGTGGCTGGCCGAGCAATGGGTGGCGCACGACGCGTTCGGCACCGGCGCGCTGCTGGTCGCCGTCGGCCCACAGGGCCGCGACGATCCGCAGGGCTGCCTGCGCGGCAAGCTGGCAGCGATCGCGCAGGCGCGCCCCGAGCGCTTCGTGCTGCACGATTTCCACGCCGATGTCGCCGCCTACTACCAGTGCGCCGATGCGGTCGTGCTGCCTTCGTACAAGGAGGGGCTGCCCAACGTCGTGCTCGAGGCCATGGCCACCGGCGTGCCCTGCGTGGCCGCACGCGCCAGCGGCAGCAGCGAACTGATCACCGACGGCGAAACCGGGTATCTGTACGCGCCCGACGACGCCGCCGGCCTGAGCGAGGCGGTGCGCAAGGTGCTGGGGCCCGAAGGGCGGCGGATGGGCGCCCGCGCGCATCGCGCAGCGCAGGCGGCCTACGCGATTCCCGCTGTCGCCAGCCGCTACGAGGCACTGTATGCCCGTCTTCTGCACCGGCGCGAGCCCGGCGAGCTTGCGTTGCTGATGCTCACCGAGCTGTACCTGCCCACCAAGGGAGGCACCGCGGTGATGTTCGAGGACGACTGCCGGCGGCTGGGCGGCCGCGCGGTCCACGTGGTGACCGCCGCGGTACCCGGCGACGCGGAATTCGACATCGGGCATCCGAACCGCATCCACCGGCTGAACCTGCAGCGTTATGAATGGATGCGGCCGGAATCGCTGGCGTTGTACCTGCGCATGCTCGCGACATCGCTGCGCCTGGCCGTGCGGCACCGCTTCGCCGCGGTGCTGGCCGGACGCGCGCTGCCCGAAGGGCTGGTCGCGTGGGGCATCGGGCGGCTGCGCCGCAGCAAGGTGCTGATCTTCGCCCACGGCGAGGAGCTGACCGGCTGGGGGCGCGGCGGCAAGTTCCGCGCCATGTGCTTTGCGCTTCGGCATGCCGACCACGTGATCGCCAACAGCGACTTCACGCGCGACACGCTGCGCACGCTGATCGGCGTGCCTGCCGAGAAGATCGTGATGGCTTACCCGGTGGTCGACGCCGAGCGCTTTCGCCCTGGTCTGCCGCACGACGAGCTGCGGCAGGGGATCGGGCTCGCGCCCGAGCACAAGCTGATCCTGTCGGTGGGGCGGCTGCAGCGGCGCAAGGGCTTCGACCAGGTGGTGCGGGCGCTGCCCGGGCTGGTGGCACGCGGCATCGACGCGCACCACGCGATCGTCGGCAAGGGCGAGGACTGGGACTACCTGGAGCAGCTCGCGGCAAGCCTGGGCGTGCGCGAGCGGCTGCACCTGCTCGGCCACGTCGAGCCCGAGGATCTGCCACGCTGGTACAACGCCTGCGACGCCTTTGCGATGCCCAACCGCGACATCGAAGGCGACACCGAAGGCTTCGGCATCGTCTACCTGGAAGCCAATGCCTGTGCCAGGCCGGCGCTGGCCGGAATCGCCGGAGGGACAGGCTCGGCGGTGCAGGACGGCTTGAACGGCCTGCGCGTGGATGGCACCCAGGTGCAGGCGGTGGAAGATGGCCTGGCGCGGCTGCTGCAGGATCCCGCACTGGCGCAGCGGCTCGGCCATGCGGGGCGCGAACGCGTCGCGGCGGGCTTTACGCCGCAGCGTCGCGTGGACTTGATCCGGCGGCTGGCGTCGTCATGAACCCGCACCCGCGACGCGAGACGAAGGCGGCCGGCCAAGCAACCTGAGCAGCAGCGCCACAGGCACGGCCAGGCCGGTCAGGCGCATCAGCTTCCACGGCCGCCCGCTGTGGCGCAGCCGCTCGCGGAAAAACGGCAGCCGCTCGCGCCATGGCCGCACGATCCACTGCGGGTCGCGCTCGCCCAGGATGCGGCCGAGGTCGACCGTGGCCAGGAAGCGCAGTGTGGGAAAGCGTCGCAACGCCCCTGCAAGCAGGGCGTCGAGCTCGTCCAGACTGCGCCGGCGCCCAGCGGGGTCGAAGATGAAGTTGTCCCGGTGGTTCTCCAGGATGCATGGGCGCCCCTGGGCGGCCGCCTTGTCGAGTGCGGCCAGGGCATATGCCGCGCCGCGGCCGCGCACCGGCTCGAAATAGTCGGTGCGAACCAGATAGGTGAGCTCCCCCGCGCGGCAGCCGTTGACGATCGGGCCTTCGTCGCCGTCGGGCGTCGCGGCAGCATTGCGGCAGGTGGAACGCCAGCCGGGCGTGACGATGAACCGAACCCCGTGCTCGGCCCAGGCGCGCTCGACCTCGGTGGTCCACACGAAGGTGGGCGGCACCACCACCGCAGGCACGCAACCAAAGACCCGCGCGTAGGCGGCGACTTCGCCGGCGACCGCGGTGCGAATGGCAGCGCTGGGCAAGGGCCGCGACGGCAGCATCGACGCATCGACCCAGCGGCTTTGCAGCTGCGCGGGCAGCGCCTCTGTTGCCGCCGGCAGCGGGCCGCGCAGCCAGTCTTGCACTGCCGGGTCGCCGCTCGCCATCAGCGCCGGCGGCCAATAGTGCTCGAAGCCGTGCAGCTGCAGCGCGAACACGCCGCGCGCTGCACCGGCACGCAGCGCGCCGAGCACCGGCGCGAGCCGCAGATCGTCGAGTTCGACCCTGCGGTAGTGCCCGTCGCCTTCGATGGCCGGCCCGTCGGGCACCGCGAGCACCAGCGCCAGGCTGAACATCGCCGGGCGGTGCGCAGCATCGATGTGGCGGCACAGCACGGCGGCGATGTCGCGAAGCCGATCTGCCTGCGCGACAGGCCCCGCGCCCCAGTCGTCGCTTTCCAGCACCAGCACGGGCCTGCACAACACCGGCTCGGCCCACAGCCGACTCAACGTGTTTCGACAAACAGCGAGCACCACGCCGACGCCCAGCAGCCAAGCTGCAAGCGCCGCGATGGCAAGGCTGCCTGCCGTTGTCAGCATGCCTCGGACGGCCGCGGCCCGCGCGGGGGTCCGACCGGCGCATCCGACGACGCGCCGCGGACCGGCCATGCACCGCGGGCCGATACCGGGGATCCTTGCATGTTCAGGCTGCTGCCGCCCACGCGCATGCATGGCTCCCGCACCGAGCGCCGCGCGTGCGGCTCGATCCCCAGCACCGCGCGGCCACCATGCCCGCCGTGCCGATCAGGCCTGCCGAAGCGCGGTCAACAGCGACAGGCGCTCCACCGGCGCGGCACTGGCGGACGTCTCGGGCTCGTACGCGGCGATCAGCGAATGCGTCACGACGACCATCGCCACCAGGTGATAGAGGTAGTCGAAATAGGACAACCCAAGGAAGGCCCCGGCGCTCATGTAGGCGACGAGGCTCACCTGGATCATCGCGGCCAGGTCGCGCGCCCACTGCGCCTCGGGTCGGCGCGCAGCCAGACGGATGATCCTGCCGCACTTCAGCCACGTCAGTGCGAGCAGCAGAAGGAACAGGCCCAAGCCGACCCAGCCGTGCTCCCCCAGCACCTTGAAATAGATGCTGTGCGCGTCGTGCACATCGTCCGGATTGGGGGCGTACATCGCGAAGGTCCAGCCGTGCCACATCTCGTATCCGCCGCCGAAGACGCGGTTGTTGGCGACGTTGAACGCCGTCCACCATGCGTTGATGCGGCCCATCGCCGACCCGTCCTGTTCGTAGTCCTCGATGGTCTGCATGCGCTCGTGCCATTCGGGCGGCATGATCGCCAGCACCGCGGCGGCGGTCGCCGCGATCAGCACGGCGGTGACGACCTTGTTTCGGCTCTTCAACCAGAAGATCGCCCCGGTGATGACCAGGGCGACCAGCGCGCCGCGCGACTGGCTGCCGACCGCGGCGATGCCCGCCATGCCGATGGTCGCCCCCAGGGCCAGGCGGATGAGTCGGCTCTTCTCGTGCAACTGCAGGTAGCGAAGCAGCGGAATGGTCATGACCAGCGCCAGGGCCATTTCGTTGTTGCCGCCGATGAAGGTGCCGGGCGGCCCCTGGACTCGGTAGACACCGCCATTGACGATCGTGAAGATGCCGCCCTTGATGCCGTAGAAAGCCAGCGACGCCGCGATGGTCCAGACCAGGATGTGCACCCTTTCGCGCGAGGTCAGCATCAGCAAGGTCATGAAGGTCAGGATCTGGATCTTCACGACCTTTTCGAATTGTTCGAAGGCGAGCGCGCTGTACAAGGCCTGCGTCGTCGTGATGCCCATCCACAGCACGAAGATCAACAGCACCCAGATCTCGGTGCTCCAGACCATGCGCTTGGCTTGCTTCGACGCCAGCATCCCGACGAGTGTGGCGATCGCCACGATCTGCACCACGGGCATGGTGAGCATGAAGCCGTAGCACAGGCGGTGCGGATTCATGTAGCCCAGACCGGCCAGCAGCACGATGCCCCAGAACGGCCGCATCAGGATGAACGGCAGCGACCCGAAGACGATGGTCGCCACAAACAGGTCACGCATGACTGGTCTCGGACTGTCGAACCGGCCGCGCGGGCGCGTCGTGCAGTGCCACCCGGCTCACCACATAGCGGTACTTGCCCGAACGCTCGGGCGGAATATCGCCCACGCGCTCGATGAGTACGCGCACGCCGCCGCCGAGCCGCGCCCGCAGCCTGGCGACGACATCGGCTTCTTCGGCCGCGCCGAAGGCGGCTTCGGCGACGATCTGCACGCGCAGTTCCTCGCGGCTTTCCTGCACGATCTTGAACTGGCGGATCGACGGCAGATCGCGCAACACATAGATCAACGCCAGCCCGTGCATCACCGTGCCGTCGGCGGCCACGACGAAGTCGGTGGAGCGGCCCTGGATCTCCTCGAGCATCGGCAGGCCGCGCCCGCAGGCGCAGCGTGCATTGCTCATCACCGCCACGTCGCCGGTGCGGTAGCGGATGAACGGGAAGTCCTTGGTCGCCAGGTGCGTGACGACGATCTCACCCGCCTGCCCGGCCGGCAGCAAGCGGCCGGCAGCGTCGACGATCTCGACCACCACGTCCTCGGCCGTCAGGTGCATGCCACCCTGCGGGCACTCATGCGCGATGAAACCGGCGTCGCGCCCGCCGTAGCCGTTGGCCACCTTGCAGCCGAAGACACGCGCGATGGTGTCGCGTTGGTCGTCGTACAGCCGCTCGCTGGTGACGAAGGCGACACGGATGCCCAGATCGTCCATGCGCTGGCCGCGTTGTTCGGCATGGCGCGCGATGTGGCTCAAAGCACTGGGGTAGCCGAACAGCATCTTCGGCCGGCGTGCCCGAATCGTCGCCACGAAGTGGTCGAGCTTGGCTTCGCTCATCTCGAAGGCGGGCAGCAACTCGGTGCGCAGCAGCTTGTCGCGCATGGCGCGGATGCGGTCCTGGCTGCCGAGCTCGATCGGCGAACCCCAGACCACGATCTCGCGGTCGCCGATGTCCACGTCCCACCAGCGGGTGGCACGCCACTTGGCGGCCACGTCGTGGCTGACGCGCTCGTTGCCGATGAAGAAGATCAGCGGCTCGCCGCTGCTGCCGCCGGTGTTGAAGCGCTTGAGGCCGCGCGCCTGCGGGTGCTTCATCGCGTCGGTGTGCGCGCGGATGGTGGCCTTGTCCAGCAGCGGCAGCGCCTGCAGGTCGGCCACGCAGGTGACGCTGCGCGGATCGAACTTCAGCTCGGCGAACACGTCGCGCCAGTACGGCACCTGTTCGGCCTGCGACAGCAGCGCGCGCAGCCGCTGCAGCTGCAGTGCGGCGATCTGCTCGGGCGACCACAACTGCGACTGTTCCATGCCGCGGCGCACGGCCACGCTGTCGTGGCCCTTCAGGCGCTCATGCAGCGGGAACAGCAGCTTGGAAACCAGCGACGTGTACATCAGCCGTGATTTTGAGGGCTGCGGGCCGGGTCGGTGCCGCCGGCCGCCGCGTTGTCGGCGCCAGCTGCGCGGCGCAGCGCACGGAACTCGGCTTCCAGTACCTCGACGCGGCGCTCCCAGGTGTTGGCCTGCGCATACTGGCGGATCAGCGCGCGGTCCCACGCCAGGGCCAGCGCCGCGCGCAGCGCCTGCGTCAGCGCGGCGGCGTCGCCGAAGGGCACCACCGCGCCCAACTCGGGCCGGCACACCACTTCGGCATTGCCGCCCACCGCGGTGGTCACCACCGGCAGGCCGCAGGCCATGGCCTCCAGGAAGACGTTGGCCCAGCCTTCGTTGCGCGTGGCCAGCACGAACACATCGGCCGCCGACAGCACGCGGTGCAGTTCGGCGGACGCCACTGCGCCGGTGAAGTGCACCCGCGCCTCGAGCCCGGCATGGCGCGCTTGCGCACGCAGCCGGTCGCCCCAGTCGCCTTCGGGGCTGGCACCGCCCACCACCAGCAGGTGTACGTCGATGCCCTGCTCGCGCAGCGCCGGCAGGCATTCGATGACACGGTGAAAGCCCTTGCGCTCGCACAGCCCACCCACGCTGACCAGCACCCGCGCATCCTGCGGCAGGCCCAGTGCGGTGCGCGCCTGCGCCTTGTCGATGGGGCGGAAGCGCTCGAGGTCCACGCCGTTGCCGACCACGCGCACGCGCTCGGGCGGCACACCCAGCCCCAGTGCCACCTGGCGCAGCGACTCGCTGACGGCGAACACGCGGTCTGCGCCCATCAGCGCCCGCTTCAACAACGGTTGCAAGGTCGGGTCCTGCGCGTGGCGGGATTCCGTGCCGCGCATCGTGATCGTCACCGGCACCTTCAGCCAACGCCCCAGGCGCACCGCGGCATCACCGTCGGGGTAGCCGAAGTGGGCATCGATCAGGTCCAGCCTGCCTGCGCGTTGCAACGCCCGCAAGCGCGGGAAGGCGCCCAGGGCCATGAGCCAGCCGTCCAGTCGCTTCAGGGCCCCGGGCAGCGAAAAGAACCGCGGAAACCAGACATCGTGGCCCTGCTGCGTCTCGTGGCGCGGCGCCCCAGGCCTGAAGCCGGGTTTGAAGCGCCGCAGCAGCCCCTGCAGCGGAAACCACGGGGTGGGCGCCACCACCGCCAGCGGCAGTCGCTGGCCGACGCGAAACATCCGTTCGCGGATGAACAGCCCCGCCATCGGCTGCACCGTGCTGGGGAACAGGCTGCTGAGCACCACCGCATGCGGGCGCTCCGCATCGAGACCCCTGCGCGACATGGCTTCAGCCGGCCCGCTTGCGCATCAGCAACCAGAAGCCGAGGCATGACAGATCCTGGTCGCTCACCCCCTTGAAAGGCGCCGCCAGGACCTCGCGCACCTCGGCCAGGTGCTGGGCAGCCGCGTGGTTCGTCGGGTCCAGCGCGAGCAGGTCCACGGGCAATTTCTCGATCACGGCGCGGTACTTGTCGATGCGCCAACGGTTGGGCATGCCCTTTGCGGAATACATCCAATTCCACAGCGTCGGCGGCCACGCGAGGAAGTCCAGCGGGTTGGCCTTGTGCAGACCATGGCTGCGCAAGTCGACCTGATGGATCGCCACGGCGCCGGGACGCAGCGCGGCGACCATGTCCGAAAAGGTGGCCTCCAGGTCGTCGACGTGTTCCAGCACGGCGCGCGAATACACC
Source organism: uncultured Rubrivivax sp. (assembly GCA_964477985.1). GTDB lineage: Bacteria > Pseudomonadota > Gammaproteobacteria > Burkholderiales > Burkholderiaceae_C > Rubrivivax. The sequence goes on from CAYZGL010000009.1 coordinate 9,306, forward strand.
ATGTCCACGGCGGACTGCAGCCCCGACAGCCCGCTGGGTCGGACGAGATACTCGATGCGTCGTGCTGCGAACCCGGCCGCCGGATCGTCGGGGTCTGCCAGGCATCCGACCAGGCGGTCGCGCTCGGCACCCTGGCAGCCATCGATCAGGCCGGCGAGCACGCGCGCGTTCTTGGGGCTCAGGTTCACGAGCGGAAAACGGTCGACGCAGTACACCTTGTGCGCGCCACGCGCGACCATCAAGGCGGCCACGCCGGGCAGGTCGCCAGGGCCGTACTCCATCAGGGTCTTGCCGTCGAGGTAGGCCGCGACGTCGGCCGGGGCGACTTGCAGGCGCTCGAAGTACGCATCGACGCAATCGCGGAAGTACTGTGCGATGTCGGCGGCGCCTTCCTCTGCCGCTGCCCCGCGCCCGGTCTGCCCGGTCACGCGCACGTAGACGCCCGGCGCGAAGCGCGCGAGTTGGTTCGTCGCCACGGCGCGCAGCACGCGTGCCGGGTCCCCAAGGGCGCTGTACCCCTTGAGGCGGTTGTCTCCAGCACTGTGCGTGCGGCCCATGTCACGCCGCCAGGCGCGTCAACCGGTCAAAGACCGGCCGATACCGCGACACACTGCCCGGCCAAGTTCTTTCGGTTTCCACGAAGCGCCGCCCCGCGGCGCGCAGCTCGGGCCAGTCGGCGCGCCGCTGCAGCAGGCCCAGCACCGCGGCGGCGAGGGCCTCGGCGCTGCCGGCCTTGAACAGCGCGCCGGTGTGGCCATCGCGGATCAGCTCCTTGTGCCCACCCACGTCGCTGGCCACCAGCAGCCGGCCCTGCGCCATCGCCTCGAGCGGCTTGAGCGGCGTGACCAGTTCGGTCAGGCGCATGCTGTGGCGCGGGTAGGCCAGCACGTCGACCAGGTCGTAGTAGCGCTGCACCTGCGCATGCGGCACGCGGCCGGTGAACACCACCTTGTCGGCCACGCCCAGGTGCTGCGCCTGCGCCTTCAGCGCCGCGTCCTGCGGGCCGCCGCCGACCAGCAGCAGGCGCAGCTCGGGGCGGCGCTGCAGCAGCGCGGGCAGCGCCGCCAGCAGCAAGTCCAGCCCCTCGTAGGCGTAGAACGAGCCGATGAAGCCGACCACCGTGGCATCGGCCAGCCCGAGCTTGGCCTTCAATGCTTCGTCGGGGGTGCCGCCGACGTCGAAGCTTTCGATGTCCACCGCGTTCGGAACCACCGTCACCTTGCCCGCAGCGATGCCGCGCGCGACGATGTCGCTGCGCAGCCCTTCGCAGATGGTGAACACATGCGCCGCCTGATGCAGCGCGCGCGTTTCGAGCCGTCGCGTCAGGCGGTAGCGCAGGCTGCCTTCGGTGGTGCTGCCGTGGTCGACCGCCGCGTCTTCCCAGAAGGCGCGCACTTCGTACACCACCGGGATGCCCAGCCGCTTGCCCACGCGCAGCGCCGGCATCGCATTGAGCACCGGCGAATGCGCGTGCAGGATCTGCGGGCGCACGCGCTGCGCCACTTCCAGCAGCCGGCGCTCGAGTTGGCGCATCAGCGCGATTTCACCCACACCCGGGAGGCTGCCGCCGGCGCTGGGCACGGCCGGGGTGCGATAGAAGTGCCAGCCGTCGACGTCTTCCTCGGCCACCGTGCAGTCGACCTGCTTGGGGCTGGTGAGGTGAAAGGTCTGCCAGCCCAGCCGGCGCTGCTCGCGCAGGATGGCCAGCGTGCGGAAGGTGTAGCCGCTGTGCAGCGGGATCGAGTGATCGAGGACGTGGAGGATGCGCATGGGCGGGGTGCGTGTTCGTGCCCGTCAGGCCAGCAGGCGCTTGGCGAGTCCGGAAACGAGAGCGATCATGGGGCGTCGGCCCAGTCACCGGGATCGACGATCGGGCTGATCAGATCACCCAGTGTCTTGCCCTTGCCGAAAATGGCGGGACTCGGCTGCCGGCGCTGCATTGCCGGGGCCGGCTCCTCATCGACCGTCAGCGCGATGACCTCCACGCGACGATCGACGAACGACTGCGGCAGCTCGAGCAACACCTGTGTGTCATGCACATCGATGATCCTGCGTTGCACTTGCATCATGGACTCCCGGCTCGGGGTTGCGCGGTCTACGACAACACGGACGCAGCCATCGGCTCGTCCACAGAGTGTGGCTGCGTTGCGGACTCGTCCACCACATTGCGCAAAAAGGCCTCGAACATCAGCAGCGTCCACAGCGGCGCGCTGTAGTCGCGGCTGCCGTTCTGGTGCGCATCGACCAGGTGCTGCAGATAGCCGCGCTCGAACCAGCCGGTGGACGCCAGCCGCTCGCCCAGCACCGCGTCGCACACGCGCTGCTTCAACGGCCCGCGGAACCAGCGCGCCAAGGGCACCGAAAAACCCATCTTCGGCCGATACAGAACCTCGTTCGGCAGCAGCGGCTCCATCGCCTTCTTCAGCAGGAACTTGCCTTCGGAGCCGCGCACCTTCAACGACGACGGCAGCGTGGCCAGCCATTCGACCAGCTTGTGGTCCATCAGCGGCTCGCGCACCTCGAGGCTGTGCGCCATGCTGGCGCGGTCAACCTTGGTGTTGATGTCGCCGACCAGGTAGGTCTTCAGGTCCAGGTACTGGATCAGCGCCAGCGGGTCGTCGGTGCCGGCGCGGCCGGCGTGGTAGTCGAACACCTCCTGCGCACCGTAACCCGCCAGATCGCGCTGCAGCGCGGCGCTGAACAACTGCTCGCGCATCGGCCCGCGCAGGATCGACACCGAATGGAAATAGGCTTCGACCGCGGTGCGGCCCATGCCTTCGAAGGTGGTCTTGGCGCGCAGCACGCGCGGCGCCCAGTCGGCCTTGGGGTACACGCGCCCCAGCAGCCCGAACAGCGGCTGGCGGATGGCGGCCGGCAGCGCCGCGCGCATGCGCTCTTCCATCAGGTGCATGCGGTAGCGGCGATAGCCGCCGAAGCTTTCGTCGCCGCCGTCGCCGCTCAGCGCCACCGTGACATGCTTGCGCGCCAGCTGGCACACGCGGTAGGTGGGAATGGCCGAGCTGTCGGCGTAGGGCTCGTCGTAGAGGCGCGCCAGCGTGTCGATCAGGTCGAAGTCGTCGCTGCGCACGGTCTCGACACGGTGGTGGGTGCGGTAGCGCGTGGCCACCGTCTGCGCGAATTCGCTCTCGTTGAACTGCGGGTCGTCGAAGGCGATCGAGCAGGTGTTGACCGGGCCGTCGGACAGCCCGGCCATCATCGCCACCACCGCGCTGGAATCGACCCCACCCGAAAGAAACGCGCCCAGCGGCACTTCGCTGATCAACCGCAGCTTGACCGACTCACGCAGGCGCTCGACCAGCTCGGCGCAGGCGTCGTCGGCGCTGCTGGGGTTGCCCAGCGTGAAGTGCAGGTCCCAGTATTCCTTGGGCTGCGGCAACGGCTGGCCACGGCGGATGCACAGGCTGCAGCCCGGCGCCAGCTTCTTCGCCTGGCGGAAGATGCAGCGCGGCTCGGCCACGTAGCCGAGGGCGAAATACTCCTCGATGGCCAGCGGGTCGATGTCGCGCCGCATGCCACCACCCGTGCCCTGATAGGCCAACAGCGACTTCAGTTCCGAGCCGAACAGCAGCGTGCCGTCGTCCAGCAGCGCGTAGTACAGCGGCTTGACGCCCAGCCGGTCGCGCGCCATGAACAGGGTCTGGCGGTTGCGGTCCCACAGCACGAAGGCGAACATGCCGCGCAGGCGCTTGACGCAGTCCTCGCCCCACTGCTCCCAGGCGTGCACGATGACCTCGGTGTCGCTCTTGGTGTGGAAGCGGTGGCCGGCGGCCTGCAGCTCGGGGATCAGCTCCTGGAAGTTGTAGATCTCGCCGTTGAAGACGATGACGACCGAGCCGTCCTCGTTGAACAGCGGCTGCTGGCCGGTGGCGATGTCGATGATGCTCAGGCGCCGATGGCCTAGCCCCAAGCCCGGCTCGATGTGCACGCTGCCTTCGTCGGGGCCGCGGTGCTGCTGCGAGTCGTTCATGCGCTGCAGCACGGCCGCGCTGACCGGCCGCGTGCCGCGGGTGTCGAAGATGCCGGTGATGCCGCACATGGTGCTGTCAGGTGGGTTGGGTTGTCATCGATCGTTCGGCCAGCATGCGGTCGTACAGCGACTGGTAGCTGGCCACCATCGAACGCAGGCTGAACTGCTGCTCCACGCGTTCGCGCCCGGCCCGGCCCATGGCGGCGGCACCTGCGCGCTCGCCCGCCATGTCCACCAGGCCCGCAGCCAGCGCCTGCACATCACCTGCTGGAACAAGGCGGCCGGTGCGCCCGGCGACCACCAGCTCGGCATTGCCGCCGACCTCGGTGGCCAGCACCGGCAGGGCGCAGGCCATGGCTTCGAGGATGGTATTCGAGATGCCCTCGGCCAGCGAAGGCAGCACGAAACAATCGAGCCCGCGCATGACATCCGGCACGTCGGCGCGCTCGCCGGGCAGCCAGGCCAGATCGGCCACACCGGCGGCGTCGAGCACGGCTTGTGCCTGCGCGCGCAGTGGGCCGTCTCCCACCATCACCAGCCGCAGCCGCTGGCGCAGCGCGGGCTGCAGCTGCAGCGCTTGCACAAAGGCCTGCGCCAGCAGCGGCTGCGCCTTCACCGTCTGCATGCGGCCCACGGTGCCGGCGACGAACAGCTCGGGCGCGTTGAACGGGCAGCCCGGCGGCGCGACGCGCGTGGCACCGGGCCGGTCGAAGCGGGTGAGGTCGACGCCGTTGTAGATCTGCGCGATGCGCTGCGGCGGCACGCCCACCCGGTGCTCGAGGTAGCTGCTCAGCTCGCGCGACAGCGCCACGTAGCGGTGCACGAAAGGGCGGTAGGCGCGGCGCAGCCACTGGTAGCGCCGCACCGAGCCATCGGGGTCGTCCACGTCGCGGCCGTGCTCGCCGTGGATGCGTACCGGCACACCGGCCAGCGCGGCGGGCACCTGGCATTCCAGCGCCGCGAGGTTGCGTGTGTGCACGATCGCCGGGCGCCATTCACGCAACAGCCGCAGCAAACGCGGATACAGCTTCACGCCGTGACCCGGCGGCTTGTGCAAGGACACGAACGGCACGTCGTCGCGCCGGATGCGCGCAGCAAATGCCGGCACCACCTCGGTCAGCGCCACCACCGCGTGGCGGCAGGCCGCCACCGGCATGTGGTTGATCAGGTTGACGACGCCGTTTTCCAGGCCGCCGGTGTCGAAGCGGTAGACGACGTGGACGACGAGGGGTGGCGACTCGAGCTGCACCTCTGGGTCTCCTTGGCGCAAGCCTGCACTTGAAACGCTCACCACTCAATGCGGCCTGAAGCGGATTTCGCGTCCCATGTGAGGCAGCGGTATCACGATTTCAGACGCATTGCCCGGTTGGAAATCGCGGTATCTGTAGATCTCGACCCGCTCGGGGCCAAGGGCTCCCCCGGAGGCCACGACGGGAAACACCTTCACCTTCTCGAACTCCGGCTCCTGGACGAGCCGCGCCAGCATGCCGAATTCCTTCAGCTTCAGAATGTCGGGCGACTCGAGCACCACGTATTGCACGCCGTAGCGGGCCATCATGTCCCGGATCTCCTCCAGGCTGCGCACGTGCGACTGCATGCCGAAGTACTTGTGCACTGCCAGGGACACCAGGATCTTGTCGGCCCGCAGCACCACGTGCTGGCGCGCCGAGTCGAGCCGGCGCAGGTGGAAGATGAAGTTCCCATCGTGCTTGCCGGCGTACAGCATGGGCGCGCGCGTGCCGGTGGCGTAGATGGACTCGGCAACGGCCCGGTAGCCGTCGACGCGAGGCGTCGGTTCGCGACTCGTGCGCCAAAGACTGGCGGTCACGCCCACCGCGACGATGAGCACGGCAATACCCTGCACGCCGGCCCGCCCCCTGAACACGTAGATGGGTCTCGCCGCCAGCAGGCCGAGCGCGGGAAAGACGTACATCGTGTAGCGCGACGCGTTGGGCCCCACCAGCAGCAGCGAGGCGGCCAGGTACCAACAGACAACCCAGGCGTAGATCATCGGCAAGCGGCGCTCGCCGCCTTGCCTGGGCAGCACGGCGCCAGCCGCGGACAGCACCATCAAGTACGGACCCCAGGTGTGCCACAGCGTGCGCGGAAAGAAGAGCCAGCGTTCCAGACTCCACCTCGCGGTGGCGCCGGACGCAGCCTCGGGAATGTCGCCGGCGACGCTGGCGAGGCCCTGGCTGCCGAACTTCAGGGCGTGAAGGGTGACGAGTGCCAGCGCGACGGTGGTGAGCAGGAAACCTGCCGACGCCTCGCGACGCCACAGCGCGCCGCGGCTGGGCGTTGCCAAGGCGTAGAGCACCAGCGCGGGAAGCATGAAGCCCGCGGTCTGCTTGATCATCAACGCCACGGCGAGAGACGATCCCACCAGGATCGAGCGCATCCACGTGGGCTTGTCCAGATACCGCTGAAACGCGCAGAGCGAAACGATCAGCATCGTTACCACGGGCGCCTCGAGCATGACGCTGCGCGACCACAGATTCCACACCGGCGGGCTGAGCCAGGCGGCCGTCGCGAGGAACGCGGCGGCCCCACCCCACCCGCGACGCGCCCACGTGAACCAGACGCTGACGCCGACCAGGCAGAAAGCGAACACCAGGCCGCGGGCCACAGGGGCGCTCACACCGAAGACGGCAAACGCCATCGCCTCGAATGCATAAAAGCCCGGCAGGTACCAGTTGAGCGCCAGCGCCGGGTACTGCGCGAAGTAGCGCATGGCATAACCCATGGGATCGGCCAGCGGCATATCGCGCACGACATCCAGGATGAATACGCCCCCCATCGCGTGGCGCGCTTCGTCGGTCCACCAGAAATCGTCGCCTGCGATCGATGGCCCCAGCAGGGCGCCGACCAGCAGCCACAGCGCCACGAGCGGCGCCCATGCCCCCAGCCGCTGCGCGCCAACCCGGCGCGCAGCGGCGGGCGCTGCCGCGTCGGGGCCGACCGTGGAATGCGCGGACACCGGTGTTCGACGCGTGAACAAGCGCGAGCCCGGGGCCATCAGATCGACGACATCACCGTCTGGATCACCTCGGCCTGGTGCTCTTCCAGCCCGACCCACAGCGGCAAGCGCAGCAAGCGGTCGGAGATGTCGTCGGTGACGGGCAACTCGCCGTGGGCGCGGCCGTATTTGAGCCCGGCCGGAGAACTGTGCAGAGGCACGTAGTGGAAGACCGAGTGCACGCCAAGCGCCTTCAGCCGCTCGATCAGCGCGGTGCGGCGCTGCAAGTCGGGCAGCAGGATGTAGTACATGTGCGCGTTGTGCGTGCAGTGGCCGGGAATCACCGGCCGGCGCAGTTTGCCTGCGCGCTCGGCTTCGGCAAACCACTGGTGGTAGGCGCCCCACATCGCCAGCCGCCGGCGCGTGATGGCCTCTGCCTCTTCCATCTGCGCCCACAGGAACGCGGCAATGATCTCGCCAGGCAGGAACGACGAACCGACATCGACCCAGGTGTACTTGTCGACCTGGCCGCGGAAGAACTGGCTGCGATTGGTGCCCTTCTCGCGGATGACCTCGGCACGCTGCACGAACCCCGGCCGATTGACGAGCAGCGCCCCGCCTTCGCCCGAAATCACGTTCTTGGTTTCGTGGAACGACAGCGCACCGAGCTCGCCGATGGCGCCCAGCGGCCGGCCCTTGTAAGTGGACATCAGCGCCTGGGCGGCGTCCTCGATGACGAACAGTTCGTAGCGCCGCGCGATGTCGCAGATCGCGTCCATCTCGCAGCCCACGCCGGCGTAGTGCACCGGCACGATGGCACGCGTGCGCGGTGTGATCGCAGCTTCGACCAGTTTCTCGTCCAGGTTCAGCGTATCGGCGCGCACGTCGATGAACACCGGCACCGCGCCGCGCAGCACGAAAGCATTGGCCGTGGAGACGAAGGTGAACGAGGGCATGATCACCTCGTCGCCCGGCTTCAGGTCGGCGAGCAGCGCCGCCATCTCCAGCGCGGCCGTGCACGAATGCGTCAACAGACTCTTGCCGGCGCCGGTGCGCTGCTCGAGCCACTGGTTGCACAGCTTGGTGAAGCTGCCGTCGCCGGCCAAGTGGCCCTTGCCGTGAGCCTGAGCGATGTGCCACAGCTCCTTGCCTGTCATGAAGGGACGATTGAATGGAATCACGAGATACGTTCTCCAGAGCCGGCCGGAAATTTTTCGGGTTGTTCGGGAATCTTGCGAAAAACCCAGAATTTTTGAATCAAGAAAACAAAACCTGCCACCACCAGGATCATGAAACCCTGAGCCAACGCTGCTGACTGGTGGGTAATATCGACCAACAGCCACAAGCCAGCCAAATTGAGCAGATAACCTATTGCGTATACCAACACGTAGCGTCGAAACGATCGATGCCAGGTGCCCTGATTTCGGAATGTCCAGCTTCGATGCAGCACGAAACCGAACACCATGCCGACGCAATATACGACGCTCATGGCAAAACGGTATTCTACGTCGATGTAAATCAGGATCAAATAGACAACGTAAAGCGATAGATTGACAACCACGCCGCCGATGCCAAACCGAAGCAGTTGAAGCACCGTTTCCGCTTTGGGCATTGGGCGCTGGATATTCACGCTGACATCAGCTCGCACGGAGCGATTCATCTGATTTGTCGCACGACGTATTGCGGCTTGCGATTCACATTGAGATGCAAGCGACCCAGGTACTCACCAATGACACCCAGCGCCAATAACTGCACACCGCCCAGCACCAGAATAGCCACGATCGTGGACGCAAACCCGGGCACTGCGATATTCATTGCAAAGTACTGGGCGACATAAAAGAGGCCGACAGCGAAACCCGCGAGCGAGGTGAAAAAGCCGATTGCGCTGACAATCTGCAACGGCAGAAGCGAGAAATTCGTATACAGATTTAGTGCGAGCAGCAGCAACTTGCGCAGTGTGTAACCCGAACGCCCTTGCGCACGATCGTGGTGTTCGACCGGCACGGCGCCGATGCGGGTGGTGCACCAGGCCAGCAAGCCGTCTAGATACGTGAAATTCAGATCGTAGAAGAGCACGCTGCGTACCAGGTGATAGCGCATCACTCGAAAAGGCGTTGGGGTAATCGAGCTGCGGAATACCGTACGGTAGAAGCGCCAGACAACCGCTGCTCCTAGATTCCGCCAGCCGGCGTGCTTACGTTCGCCGGTCGTACCATAGACCAGATCGAGATCATGCTGTTCGATGTGCGAGAGCAGCTTTTGCAACTCTTCTGGCGGATTCTGCAGATCGTCGTCCATCGTCACGACATAACGACCCCGAGCCAGCTTGAGTCCGCACATCAGTGCGTTGTGCTGGCCGTAGTTGCGCATGAGCTGCGCCGCGACGACTCGGTCGCCATAGCCTGCGCGCGCAGCCTCGATCGCGGCCCACGAGTCGTCGGAACTGCCATCATCGACCAGAACGATCTCGTATCCGTCGCAGATTGCGTCGAGCGCGCTGGTCAGGCGTTCGAGCAGCAATGGGACCGTCGCCTGGGAGTTGTAGACCGGGATGACAACCGAGACGGTCAGTATCGGCTCACCATCCACGGCGACCCACGCTGAACCGGCGGACATCGCAGCGGGCCCAGTCGGTTCGGATCGATCCACAGATGCAGCTGCAGGCTCACGGCTCATACACGATGCCTCAAGTCAAACCCCTCTCCCACGCGGGATCGGCCCAGTGAAACGTCATTTGGCAGCTCACGTAGCGCCAGCCTAGTTTGGCGTAGAGGTTTACCACCGGGATGTTGCGGGCAGCGATCGTCGTTCCGACACTTCTCAGGCCAGCCGCAGCGTGGCGACCAACCATGGTTTGCCACATTGCCCGCCCGACGCCGCGGCCGCGGAACTCGGGCGCCACCGCGGTGAGGTGCCAATATGCCGACCCATCGTGCTTGACCTCGACGATGAAGAAACCCGCAATTTCATCGTCGTAGACCGCCACCAGCACCTCATGGCGCGGGTCGTGCAGACTGCGGCCGACCCAGTCAGCGTAGCGCTTGCCCGCCAGCCCTTCGCCGACGCGCCAGTCCACTGTCCAGCGGCCTGTCACGAAAGCCGACGCAGCGATGCGACCCAGCGAGGACAAATCCTCCTGCGAGGCCATACGCCAATGCAGGCTGGGCACTGCAGCCGCCGATACGGACTCGCGATCGATGTCGATCTGCATGGCATAGACCATTTCGACGAATCGGAATCCAACTGCTTCGAGAACGAACGATTCGCGCAGACAGCCGTGATCCAGGCGGCAACTGACCAGTCGAATTCCATGTTGAGCCAGCCAATCCGCGAGCGGGCGCAGGTCAGCTTCGGCCTGTCGGGGAGCACGCACTTGAATGCGCTCGACCTGCGCCACGGGGATGCCGAACGACTCGGTGTCCCAAGGGACGAGGGATGCCCGAAGTTCGATCGAGTCAGTCTCGATCGTGAAGACCGGCAAGCCGGTGGCCATCGCGCCGCTGTTCATCGTCTCGGCAACTCCTGCGTCGTGACACGCCGGTGAGGATCTGGGCCCACTGTTCAACGTAAGCCGCGTGTGTGCTGCAACGCTCGGTCGAGCACACCCAGGTTCTCTCGCGCGAACGACGCGAGCGCCTCGTCGGATGCCCGCACGTTTCCCGCATCGGCATACAGCACGACCAAGGCGCCCTCGTCTCCCCTGCCGCGCAGGCGGGCGAGCCCGCCAGCGAGTTTGGCCTCGACGTCGCCGGTGATCCACCGTCCGTCGACCCAGTACATGCGCCAGACGACGAGTTGCGGGCGCGGTTCGCCTGCCGCGCGCTCGCGGCCCAGGATGTGCGCGGTGCGAACGCGAAGCGCCCGCCCCCCGATGTCGAGCTCGCGGCTGCCACCCTGCGGCAGCGACCAGTCGGGGTCGCGCATCGCGACCAACAGGTGCTGCGCCGTCGCCAGCTTGCGGCCTTCGGACTGCCCGCGCACGTAGGCAACGTGGACACCGACGACGCCGGCCTTGCCGGTGTACACGCGCGACGCCACGGCCGATGGGTTGGCGAACAGCGGCACGAAGTGCGGCAGCGTGACGCCGTCGTCGACCCAGCCGTCGGCGAGCTTTGCCGGCAGATCGACCACCGGCGCGGCGGCGGCACCCTCGGTTCGCTCGATCGCCGCCACCGCCAGCGGCGGCACCGCCGCGACCACCGTCGCCGCCAGCGCCGCCCACCATGGGCTGCGCACCGGCGCCGATGACCGGCCGGCCGCAGTGGCCGCCGGCGCCTCGGGCTGCGACCAGCGCGACCCGACGAGGAACATCAGGAAGATGATGATGCCGAAGAACACCCAGCCGTACAGGATGTGGTCGACACCGACGGCGAGCCGGTTGCCCGACAGGTGCGCCATCATCACGATCAGGTAGGCGCGCAGCCAGTTGGCGACCACCGGCAGCACCAGCGCCACCGCCATGAACACCGCGCGGCGCTTGTAGGAGCTGTAGTTCAGGTACGCGAACAGCGAGCCCACCATGAACGAAGCCATCACGTAGCGCACGCCGCTGCATTCGTCGATCACCGACCACTGGCCCGACGGGATGACGAAGTGCTGCCCCTCGCGGTAGACCGGGATGCCGGTGAGCTGCAGCGCGGAAACCGTGAAGTCCGCGGTCCACTCCATCATCGTGGGCAGCAAGAACTCGCCGAAGGGTACGGCGAAGAACAGGAACAGCAGCGGGAACAGGATCGCGCGGGTCACCGCGATGCCGAGCACCGCCGGCACGGCCAGGATCAGCAGCGCGACGAAGGCGAACTGCGTAGCGGCATTCACCGCCACCAGGTCGGCGGCGAGCCAGGCCAGGGCCACCGCGAGCATCGCGCCCAGTGCCGGCAGGCACGGCCGGGGTTCGAGCGCGGCCAGCGCCTCGCGCTTGCGCCAGACCATCCACAGCGTCAGCGGCAGCACCAGGAAGCAGTGCGCGAAGGTCTCGGAGCGGTACCAGATGCCGACCATCGTCGCCGCCGTGTCGCGGTACAGCAGCCCGACCGCCAGCAGCAGCGCGCCCAGCGCCGGCAGCGCGGCACGCCAAGGGCTGGTCATGCGCAGGTCGGCGGGAATCGCACTCATTCGGTCTCCAGCACTCAGGTGGCGGCCACGGCCGTCGCGCCGGGGCGGGACCTTGCCGCGCGGAGCAACGCCTCGAGCCGGCGGTCGACCGCGGCCAGGTGTGCGTCCCAGCTGTATTCGCGCAGCACGCAGTCGCGCGCCGCGGCGCCGATGGACGCGCCACGCTGCGGGTCTTCGAGCAGCGCGGCGACCTGGCTCACGAAGGCGTCGGCACCGTCGGCCGCCAGCAGTTCGCGATCCGGCGCGGCGCGCATTGCCGCGGCGCAGTCTGCGGCCGCCACGACCGGACGGCCCATCGACATCGCCTCGAGGATCTTGTTCTGGATGCCGCGCGCCAACCGCAGCGGCGCCACCACAGCCGCCGCATGCTGCAGCCAGGGCCGCACGTCGGGCACGGTTCCGGTGACGTGGACCTTGGGCCCGGCAAGGGCGCGCACCGCGGCCGTGGGGTTTCGGCCGACGATGTGGAAACGAAGCGAGGGGAAACGCTCGACCAGTCTCGGCAGCGCTTCGGCAACAAACCAGGCCACGGCGTCGACGTTGGGCCAGTAGTCCATCGCGCCGGTGAACACGATCGCGGTCTCGCCGGCGGGGTACGGCGACTCACGCGAAGGGTCGGGCGTGAAGTATTCGGCGTCCACACCGTTGTCCATGCCCTCGACGCGGTCGGCGCATTCGGGGGCCAGGCGCTTGAACAGCGCGGCTTCCTTTTCGGTCGAGAAGAACGAAGCGCCGGCCCGGCCCGCGGCCGCGCGCTCGTAGGCGAGCAGCCGCTCGCCTTCGCGGCGGTAGAGCCACGACATCGGCCAGGCATGGCGCTCGGCGTAGGCGCCCCACTTGGCCGAATCGACGTCGACGAAGTCGACCAGCGTCGGCACACCCAGGTGCTCGATGTACGGCACCACCGACGACGAATAGGCGAGTGCCGCGTCGATGCGCTCGGCTCGCACCGTGTCGCGCGCCCAGCGCGCGAGCGCGGCGTCGCGGTAGTAGTTCAGTGTCAGCGCCTCGCCTGTCGCCAGCCCGGTCAGGCTCGCCAACCGGGCTCGCCGGGGATCGAGCCGCACGATGTGCGCTGCGGCGCACATCGCCCGAAGCTGCGGCTCGTGGCGCAGGTCATCCGGGTCGTCGACAAACGTGCCAAGGTAGACACGGTGCCGCTTGGCAAGATGCTTCAGCAGGTGGTACGAGCGCACCTTGTCGCCCTTGTCGGGCGGGTACGGCATGCGGTGCACCAGGTACAGCAGCTTGGCCATCGCGCGGCGTCAGCCCAGGTTGCGCACCACGTAGGGCCCGAGCCAGTTGGCCACACCCAGCGGCAGGCGGCGCCAGGTTTCGATCATCAGCTTGAACTTGGCGTTGGCGGGGTTGTTCTGCGGCACGGCGTCGCGTTTGTACAGCTTGTATTCGTAGTGCAGCGGCGTGGGCTCGAAGCCCCAGTTCTTCTTGAATGCGTAAGGGCCGGTGCCTTGCTTGCTGCGGCCGTAGTCGAAGACCTTGATGCCGCGCGCGCCGGCGCGGCGCATCAGCTCCCAGTACTTGAAGTCGTTGGCCGCCAGATCGCGCGCGGCCAGGTCGTCGCCCGCGTAGTAGGGCAGCACCTCGTCGCGGAAATAAAAGCTCAACACGCCGGACAGCGGCTTGCCGTCGGGTGCGAGCACGGTGAGCACTTCGCAGTCTTGCCCAAACTCACGCTGCAGCGCCTGGAAGTAGCGCTTGGGCAGCGCCGGGGTGCCGTGGCGGTGCACGTTGTCGGCGTACAGGGCAAAGAAGCGCTCGACGCCGGCATCGACCTGCGCGCGCAGCCCGTGCTTGATGCCCTTGCGCACCATCGCGCGCTGCTTGCGCGGGATGGCCAGCATGTTGGCTTCTTCGTCGGCGGCGATGGCCTTGCGGAAGGTGACGTACAGGTCCTGCCGTGGCCAGTCGGTATGGCGCGGCTGCACGTGGCGCAGCTCGAGGTGCGCAACGCCGAGTTTTTGCGCCAGGCGCTGCGCTTCGGCTTCGAGCGCTGCTGCGGCCTCGTCGCTGCCGGCGGCCACGCCGGCGTAGACGGCAAACGGCAGGCTGACCAGCGCGTTGCCGAACAGCAGGCTGTTGACATGCGCCAGCGGCAGCACGCCTTCGATGCGGCCGCCGCGCTGCGCCAACAGGTAGTGGGTGTCGTGCCTGAACACCTTGCGCAGGATCTTTTGCCAGCCGGCGCGGTGGAAGAAGGTGGCTTCACCGCAGCCGAAGACGAAGGCGTCCCAGCGCGCGTTGGCGGCGGCGTCGCTCGGGTCCAGACGGTCGATGTCCATGGCTTGCGACCGCCTTCAGTGCGCCCGCGCGCCGCGCGCACGGTCGAGGAACAGACGGTCCATGCGCCCCCATTTGAAGTCGCGCAGCAGGCTTTGCAGGCGGCGCTCCATGCGGTGGATGTTGACGTAGTGGCGAAAGCGCGTCTTGCGGTCGATGCCGGCGATGCGCGGCTGCCCGGGGTCGATCTCCCACGGGTGGAAATAGAACACGGCCGCTTCGCGGTCGCTGGCGTTGACCTGGCGCAGCATCCAGCGCGACAGCGCATAGGGCAGCAGCCTGAAGTAGCCGCCGCCGCTGGACGGCAGGTTGCGGTTGAACAGCCGCAGCGTGGTGATCGGGATCTCGATCAAGCCGTCGGCCGCGGTATGCGCGAAGCGCGGCGCGTCGGGCATGCCGTAGTGGTCGTGGCGGATCGGGTAGATGCTCGAGCTGTAGCGGTGGCCGGCGCGCGCCAGCTCGTCCAGCGCCCACAGGTTGCCCGGCCCGATGGAAAAACTCGGTGCGCGGTAGCCGGTGACTTCGCTGCCGCTCAGGTCTTCGAGCACCTTCTTCGCGCGTTCGATGTCGGCGCGGAATTCGGCGCGGTCCAGCTCGCTGGCGCGCTGGTGGCCGTAGCCGTGGCTGGCGACTTCGTGGCCTTGTTCGGCGATGCGCCGCACCAGCTGCGGGTAGCGCTCGGCGATCCAGCCCAGGGTGAAGAAGGTGGCCTCGGTATCGTGGTCGTCCAGCAGCGCCAGGATGCGCTCGACGTTGCGCTCGACGCGGCATTCGCGCCGCTCCCAGTCGGCGCGCGCGATGTACGGCGCGAAGGCCGAGACCTGGAAGTAGTCCTCGACGTCGATCGTCAGTGCGTTGGTGATGGTGGCGCTGGCCATGCCCGGCTCGCTTGCGCCCTAGGGCGCACCTTCGCTGCTGCTCTTCTTCACCGCGCTGACCAGCTTCTTCAGCATGCCCAGCGTCTGCACGTTCATGCGCTCGAGGCGCAGCACGCTGCGCTCGAGCCGCTGCAGCTGGTCCATGGTCTGGTCGGCGCTGAGCATGTCCAGCTGGCGGCCGATGCGGGTGGCCAGCGCCGGGTCCAGGCTGACGCTGGACAGGTCGATCGCGGCCTCGTCGCCCAACAGCACCGCGTGGCCGTTGCCGGCCTCGTCCGGCTGCACGGCCAAGACCTGCGCGGCCTGCGGCTTGCTCGGCACCATCGATTCGTTGGCGAACTCGCGCACCACCTCGTCGACGTCGGCGACGCTGAGATCGGTGCGCTCGCACAGGAAGCCCAGCAGCAGCAGCCGGTCGCAGATCGCGTTGATGCGCCGCGGGATGCCGTGGCTGGCCTTGTGGATCGCCTGCAGCGCGTCGGGCTCGAAGCCGGGTTTGCCGCTGGAGCCCGCGCATTTCAGCCGGTGTTCGATGTAGGCGGTGGTTTCCTCGGCGTCCAGCGGGCCGATGTGGCAGGTGGCCGCCACACGCTGGCGGAACTGCTCCATCTCGGGGCGCTGCAGGATCTCGCGGAACTCGGGCTGGCCCACCAGGAAGGTCTGCAGCAGCGCCTGGTTGCCGTACTGGAAGTTCGACAGCATGCGCAGCTCTTCGACCGCGCGCATCGTCAGGTTCTGCGCCTCGTCGACGATCAGCAGGCAGCGCTTGCCCTGGCTGGTCTGGCTGAGCAGGAAGGCCTCGAGCGTGACCAGCAGTTCGGACTTGGGCACGTCCTTGACCTTGAAGCCGAAGGCCGAGCCCACCATGCGCAAGGTGTCCTCGGCGTCGAGCTGGGTGGTGACCAGGTTGCCGATGACCACGTCGCTGCCGTGCAGCCCGTCGATCAGCGCGCGCAGCGTCATGGTCTTGCCGGCGCCGATCTCGCCGGTGATGACGATGAAGCCTTCGTGCCGCGAAATGCCGTATTCGAGATAGGCCTTGGCGCGGCTGTGCTGCTTGCTGCCGAAGTAGAAGTTGGGGTCGGGGTTGAGCTGGAAGGGCTTGCTGC
The DNA here is from genome assembly GCA_964477985.1 of uncultured Rubrivivax sp. Lineage (GTDB taxonomy): Bacteria > Pseudomonadota > Gammaproteobacteria > Burkholderiales > Burkholderiaceae_C > Rubrivivax. The sequence continues at coordinate 25,650 of CAYZGL010000009.1, forward strand.
TCAGCCCGTAGAAGGCTTCGTACATGATTCAGAACCACATGCTGAGGTTTCCGAACAGCGCGGTCTCGTTGTAGGGCGCGGTGCTGCTGGAGAACTGCTGATAACGCGCCCCCACCGAACCGGTCAGCCGCCGCCCCAACTGCGCAGTCCACATCGCATACACGCTGCGCAGCGTCGTCGCTTGCGTGCCTTGCGATTCAGCGGTATTCGACTGGTTCAGCGTCAGCGACAGGTCGGAGGTCGGCGTCAGCCGATGCGACCCGGTGATGCTGGCCCCGCGCCAGCGGATGACGTTGCCGCCGGCAAAGGCGTCGCCCGGATTCAGCACCTGCGGCTGCAGGCTCTTGGCTTGCGACTGGTAGATACTGAAGACGAAGGTGTCTCGCTGGCCGAGCCAGCTCATCGACGCCTGCTGGCGCAGTTCCTCGGTCACTTGCGATGGCAGGAAATTCGGAGCCGCGCCGGCGTTCGGATTGATGCCGTTGGCCTTCATGAAGTTGTTGACCAGCTGCGTGCGCCGCACGGGGTCGGGTTCGATCGTCGCGAACTGGGCGAAGAGCAGGTCGAAGATCGACCCCTGACTGTTCGGTCGCCCACCGAACTGGCGGTCACTGGTCTGCCCGGTCGACAGGCCCTGGAAGCTGGAGATCGACCACACGGTGCGCGGCGTGCGGTATTCCAACCCGTAGAGGTGCGAGGAGCCGAAGATACGGGTGTCGTAGTCCAGGAACAGGTTCGTGCGCGGGCTGGGCGTCCAGCGCAAGCCGCCCCCGTAACCGGTATGGGTCTCGTTGTCGAAACTGACCAGGTTGCTGGTCTCGACGTTGCCGCGCAACGACAGCCTGAGCTCCGGGGTGACCGCATAGTGCAACGACAGGAAGTTCAACTGATCGAACTCGCTGCGCGCGTTGCTGAAGTTCACCTCGCGGTAGCTCAGGTCCAGGCCCCAGCTCAGCTTGGACCACCGCGTATTGGCATTGAAGGACAGCAGGCCGCCAAAGACCGACGAATCGGCAGCATTGGAGGATCCACTGTCCGTAGTGCTGTAGAAGACCCGCCCGGTGTAGTCGACCTCGCCCGCGATCTGGCCTCTGACGTACGGAGCCACACTGAAGGTGCGGACCTCCGTGCGGTTGGCGTTGTTCAAGGTGGGGTCCGACGACTGCGAGCCGAAGGGCGAGATGTACTGCTGCGAAACGCTCGCGCTGGCATCGACAAACAGCCAGTTGTCGATCACCTCGACATTGGCACTCGCCGCAAGCGTGTTCTGGAAGTTGCAGCCCGAATCGCCGCCGGCGGTGTAGAAGGAACAGGTCAGCCCGTAGTTCAAGTATCCCTGGTTGCGGCCGAGTTGCCAGCCCAGTGTGATGCCGGGCGTGATGCCGAGGATCAGCGCCGACTGCTGGTTGGTGGAACTCAGGTTGACGTTGTTGGTGGCGGTGAGGTTGGCCGACAGTGTCGGCGTGACATACAGGCCTCGGCCGCCGCTGCCGACGCCCCCCCCAACCGCCTGGCCAGGCGCGCTACCGGGATCACGAAAGGCGGCCGCATCCTCGAACATCTGCGCACTGGCGCCGGTGGCCACCAGGGCCGCCAGCCCGAACAATCGACGGCCCGCGGTCCGAGCGGCAATCCTGCGCTTTGCCGTGGAGGCGCCGCGTCGCGCGAGAGCGTTGGCGATCACGCCGCGTGCTTCTTGCGGCCGTAGCCGTAGCCGTAGCCGTAGCCATAGCCGTAGCCGTAGCTGCCCTTGCCCTCGGCGCGCACCTTGTTCAGCAGCATCATCTTCACCGGGCAGGCCTCGATCGTCGCCAGCGCCTGCTGCACGTCGGCCTGCAGCGTCTTGTCGGCCTGCACCACCATCACCACCTGCCCCATCTGCGTGGCCAGCACGCGCGCCTCGGTGGTCAGGATCAGCGGCGGCGAATCGAAGATGACGATGCGGTCGGGGTAGCGCTTGGAGATGTCGTCGAGCAGCAGGCGCATCGCATCGCTGGCCAGCAGCTCGGTGGCGCGCGCATGCGGCGTGCCGCTGGGCAAAATGGTCAGCTTGTCGATGTTGGTCTTCATCAGCACATCGGACATCTCGGCCTTGCCTTCGAGCAGGTCGAGCAGCCCCGGTGCCTCGGGCAGGCCCAGCATGCGCAGGATCGAAGGCCGCGCCACGTCGGCGTCGACCAGCATCACGGTGTGGTCCATCTCGGCGGCGATGCTCATCGCCAGGTTGACCGAGGTGAAGCTCTTGCCCTCGCCGGCCAAGGCACTGGTGATCATGATCAGGTTGCCGTGCACCAGTGCCGCGGCGCCGCGGCCCATCGCGTTGCTGATCAGCGGGCGCTTGATGACGCGGAACTCGTCGGCGATGTGCGAACGCGGGGTGTTCGGCGTGACGATGCCGGTGGCTTCGAGCATCGCCAGATCCAGGTCGACGCGGCGCGAAACCGCCGCCGGCTCCGGCGGCGGTTCGCTCGCCTTCGCCGCCCGGCTCACAGGCACCGCGGTCGCGACCGCGGTGTCGCCGCCGCCCGCGATCTCGGGCACCTCGACGCCGGCGCGCTTCAACTGTTCCAGCCGCTGCGCGGCCTGTTCGATCAAGCTGCTCACAGCGAACCCGCCCTGCGCGCAGCCATGATCGACATGGCCACGAAGATCACGACGAAGACGCCGACCAGCCCGCCCGAGCCGACCATGAAACGCATCAGGCCTATCCGTTCCGCACGCAGTTCCGCGGCACTGCTGACCCTCGAAACCATGCCGAGCAGCGGAATGGCCACCTTCTCGCGCAGCTCGGTGGCGGTGTGGAACACCGGGCGCAGCTGGCTGCCGGCGAAGGCGACGAACAACCCCGCGCCAAGTGCCACCACGAAGGCCAGCGGCAGCAGCAGCAGGCGGTTCGGTGCCACCGGTTGCGGCGACACGCGCGGCGGATCGATCAGGCGGAAGTCGGCCACACCCGAGGCCACCTCGAGCTCGCCCGACATGGCCGCCGCTTCCCGACGCGCGACCAGGTCTTCGTAGTTCTTCTTGTGGATCGCGTAGTCGCGGTTCAGCTGCGCCGCCTCGGCCTCGAGCTGCGGCGCGGTCTTCAGCATCTCGCGCGCGCTCGCGAAGCGCGCCTCGTACTCGGCCACGCGCGCGCGCAGTGCGGCCACCTGCACCTCGGAGGCGGCCAGCACGCGCGCCATCTCCTGATACGCCAGGTTGCCAGACCCGCCCAGCGAACCGCCGGGGGCGGCCATGGCAGCGCGACGCAGTTCCTGCACCTCCTGACGCTTCTGCTCTTCGAGATCCTTGATCAGCCTGCGTGTGGTGACGACGTCGGGATGCGCTTCGGTGAAGCGCTGCAGCAGCGCATCGAGGTTCTTCTTCTGCACATCGAGCCGGCCGTCTACCTCTGGCGTGGCCACGGCAATGGACGATTCCTCCGCGGGAGTCTGCGCGGCTGCGCTCGCGCCTTGCGTCTTCTCTGCCGCCAGCTGCTGCTTTACCGAATCGCGTCCCTGCTCGGCTTCACGCAGCGACAAGCGGGCCTGTCTCAGCTGCTCGTTGAGTTCGCCCAGCCGCGATGCCGAGTCCTTGCCTTCGGCGGTATGCAGCTCGATGTTGCGCAGCCGGAAATCCTTCAAACGCGCCTCGGCTTCCGCGAGCTTGGCTTCATAGGCCTTGATCTGGTCGCTGAGGAAGACCTTCGCGGTCTCGGTGTCCTTGCGCGATGCACCCAGGCTGGATTCCACGAAGATCGACACCAGCGACTGGATCACCTTCTGCGCGCGCGCCGGCTCGGCGTTGCGATAGGACAGCAAGTACAGGTTGTCGCGGCCGATGTTCTTGATCTCGACGTCGCCCATCAACGCGGTGACCACCGCGTCCTGCTGCGCCTTCGACTCGGTCTTCAGATCCAGGTCGGCCATACGCACCAGCTTTTCCATGTTGGGCCGGCTGATCAGCGTGCGGCTGAGCATCGCCACCTGCTGGTCGACGTTGGGCTGAACCGCCAGCCCCGACATCAGCGGCTTCAGGATCGATTGCGTGTCCACGTAGATTCGCGCCGACGCTTCATACTTGTCGGGCACGCGAAAGACGATGACCACGCCGATCAGCGCCACCAGCCAAGCCACCGCCAGCGCAGGCCAGCGATAACGCCACATGCCCTTGGCGATGGTGGCAATCTGGGCAATCAGTTGTTCCATGGTTTCGAGTCCGGCTTCGTTGAAGCGGCGGCGACGCGGGCTCGCGCTGCCGTCAGAAGAAGCCTTGGGGGATGATCAGGATGTCGCCCGGCTTCATCTCGACGTTGGCGGAAATGTCGCCGCGCCGGATCAGGTCGCGCAGGCGCACCGAGAACTGCTTGCCGCCGGCCCCTTCGTTGCCACCGTCGGAGGTGCGCAATATGGAAGCGCCATTGCCATCGGCAAAATCGGTCAGCCCGCCTACGGCGATCATCACGTCGAGCAGGGTCATGTACTGCTTGAATGGGATGCCCTGCGGCCTGGCGGCCTCACCGACGACGCGGATCTGCTGGTCGTAAGGGCCGACGAAGCCGGTGACGATGACCGTCACCACCGGGTCGCGCACGTACTTCGAGAGTTGCTGCTCGATCTCGCGCGAGATCTGCACCGAGGTCTTTCCTTGGGCCACCAGCTCGTCGATCAGCGGCGTGGAGAACTTGCCGTCGGGCCGCACGGGCACCGACATCGAGATCTCCGGATTGCGCCACACGATGATGTTGATGTTGTCGCCCGGCCCGACGATGTAGGTGTAGTCCTGCGTCGATGCCGACACCGGCGCGGGCGGGAAGTTGCCGGTGCTCGAGCAGCCCGCCAGCACACCCAGCGCGCCGAATCCGGCGCAAACCGTCAGCCATCGAAATGCACGCGCCCACACGCCGGCGGTGGTCTTCATGTCGGGGTTTCCTTCCTTGGTGGTGCGAAGCGCGGGGGAGCGTGGCGCTTCGTCGGCATGGGGCGCGCAGCCCACTGCGCAGCGCGCGGCAATGATGGCATAGAGAAAACCCGCGCAGCAACGCGCGGACGTGGGGGTCGCGGCAGGGGCGCCGGCATTAGCCAAAAACTGCACGGGCAAAGTGCCTGTCGCGGCGGCTGGCGCGCGGCGCGCCGGTGCCGGCCCGCTGCACCCGCTACAGGTAGACACGCAGGATCAGCTGCACCGTGCCCTGCTGCGGCACCGCGTAGTACACCGTGCCCGGCGCGCCGGCGAACTGCTGCCACTGCAGCGCAAGCTCAGCGCGCTGCCAGGCGTAGCGCCCTTCCAGCCACAGCGTGCGGCTGGCGCTGTCCATGTCCTGGCGCAGGAAGCCCGACAGCTCGAAGCGCGGGGCGAACAGGTCCTTCCAGTTGGCATAGACGAACCACTGGCTGCGCGTGGGCAGGTCCTGCAGCGCCTGCGCGGTGGCCAGCGTCTGCTGCTGCACCGGCAGCGGCAGCAACTGCCAGCGGTCGCCGCGCGGTGCGGCGCTGCTGTAGTCGGCTTCGGCGGTCAGGCTGAGGTTGAAGCCGGTGGTGTAGGTGAGCCCGAGCGCGGCGCGCTGCTGGTTCTCGTTGGCCGCGGGCTGGTTCAACGCCTGCGCCAGCAGCGGCTGGCCGCGGCCGGCGGTGAATTCGCCGAAGGCCACCACCGCATCGCCGAGCAGGCCCGACAGGTTCACGCCCCATTGCGCCGGGTCGTCGTTGCCGCCGAAGGCCAGCAACTGCGGCGTGAATTTGTCGCTGAGCTTCCAGCTGCCCGCCAGCAAAAAGCGGTTGCTGGGGTTGGTGGCACCGGCGTTGAGCGCGAAGGTGGAGGTCGAAACCTCGGCAGTGCGCACCAACTTCGGCGAAACGGTGGCGGTCAACGACGCCTCGCTCCACAGCTGCTGCGCCTGCAGCACCACCGTGCCCTGGCGGTTTTCGCGCAGCACCGCCGGGTCGGGGTCGACGATCGAGCGCAAGGCGTTGGCCTTGAACCAGTCGGTCGGGTTGAAGCCCAGCGCGGCGCCGCTGCGCACGTTGACGCGGCCAAGGTCGACGATCTGGTGCTCGGTGCGCGACCAGCTGACATACGCTTCGCGCAGCGTGTTGACGTTGTCGCCGGGCGGCACGCCGTCGCTGTCGACGCCGTCGAGCCGGTCGGACAACACCACGCGCCATTGCGGCGCGATGGGGGCGTCGTAGCGGAAGTCGATGGAACCGCGGTAGATGCCGAAATCGTTGTCGCCACCGCTGCCGCGCAGGCGGCCGCGGCCGACCGCCCCTTCGACGAACAGGCGCCAGGGCCGCGCCGCCTGTTCAACCGGCGCTTCGGGCGCCTTGTCGGCCAGCGACAGCGCGTCCAGATCGTCGGGCGGCTCGGCCGGCGCGGCATTCACAGCCAGCGCTGGCAAAACCCAGCCCAGCGCCGTCAGCAGCGCCATTTTCGAAAGTCGCATGTTCAACCCGGTTTGAAACGCGGCAGGTAGTCGCGCTGCAGCCACGCGTCGGGCACCTCGCGCCACGCGTAGTCGCTGTAGCGCAGCACGGTCACCCACGACGGGTCGAGGCCGTCGATGATCACCACCTCGGTGGGCCGCTCGCGGCCCAGCTGCGGCTGGTACTTGCGGTAGTAGGCGGTCTTCAGCAGGTGGCCGCTTTCGGAATAGAAGCGCGCCTTGATCGGCCGCGACGACGCGGCGTCGACCCACATCTCCACGCGGTGGTAGGTGACGTCGGGCGACACTGCGGACAAGCCCAGCTTGTAGGCGCGGCGCGTCTGCTTTTCGCCATCGGCCGTGTCTTCCTCGGCCAGCAGCTCGGCCTTGTAGTCCTTGGCCAAGTTGACCGTGACCACGTCGCCGTTCGAGGCCTGCCCCAGCAGCCGCTGCTGCGGCGACAGCCGGATGCTGGCCTGGCTGGCCGGGTCGTAGAACCACAGGTCGTTGCCGTTCTTCAGCATCAGCTTGCCGGCATCGCGCTCGGGCGCGGCGAAGCGCAGCAGCGTGCGGTACTGGCCGCTCTTGTCGTCGGTCTTCGAATACACCGTCAGCGTGTTGGCGTCGGTTTGTTTGGCGTTGCGGTATTCGAGCAGGTTGACCGTGACCGAGAAGGGCTTGGGCGGGTTGCGCACTTCATCGCTGGCGGCGAGCACGGCTTGTGCGTCGGCAGCCGCGTGGGCGTGCCCGGCAGCCGCAAGCCACGCCGCCACCATGGCGCAGCCGACGAAACGTCGGGCATTGTCGAGACTAAGCATGGCGCAGTGCCTCCACGATGTTCATCCGGGCGGCGCGCGCCGCCGGGAGGATGGCCGACAAGGCTGCAACGACGACGAGCCCGATCGCGCTGCCCGCCAGCATGGCGTTCTCGCCGACCACACGCACGGCAAGCGGCACCGGCTCGATGCGTCCTGGGGGGATCCAGGTGAAGCCAAGATGGTTGATCACCCAAGCCAGCGCTACAGCCGCGACCGTACCGAGCAGGGCGCCGAAACACCCGAGCACCACGCCCTCGCTGAGAAAAATCGCCCGGATGCCGGCGCGGCGCAAGCCGATGGCGCGCAGCGTGCCGATCTCGGCCGTGCGCTCGACCACCGCCATGCTCATCGTGTTGCTCACCGTGAAGAGCACGATCGCCCCGATCAGCACCGAAATGAAGCCGAAGATCGCGGCAAACATCGCGAGTGTCTGGCCGTAGAACGGGTTCAAGGTCTCGAAGTCGATGATGCCCAGCGGCTCGTCCTTAAAGCGGGTGGCCAGCAACTCTTCGAGCCGCTTTCGTGCTGCGGGCATGTCGGCCGTGTGGTGCAACTGCAGCGCAATGGCCGTCACTTGCGGCGGCGCGGCGCCGAACACCAGCCGCTGCGCCTGCGGCAGGTGCAGGCCGACATAGACATCGTCGAGTTCCTTGATGCCCTGAAACTCCGCACGAAGCACGTTGACCGCCGCCACGTTGGGCGCGCCCTGCGCGTTGGCCGCAAGAAGCTCGATTCTCGGCCGGGCGGCCGATGTCGCCGATGCCGCCGCGGCGCCGGCATTCACTCCCGAATCCGCGAGCGCTGCGATGTCGGCGGGCAGGCCGGCGCCCTGCGGCTCGGACGGCGCCGCCGCTGCGACACAGTCGGACACCTTCAAGGGTTCGCACAGCTGCAGCACCCGGGCCACGCCGGTGCCGATCACGGCGGTGTCAGGGGCGCTGCCCGACAACGGCAGCCTGCGGGCAAGCATGCGCAGGCCGTAGCCGTTCCATTCCCGCATGCGGCTTTGGTCATCGGGGACCACGCCGGTGACAAAGACGGTGCGCGACACGCCCGCCGCAGAGTTGCCGGCGATGGCCCCGAACTGCAGCATCGGCGTGGCCACAGCCACCAGCGGTGCCAGCACCGGGTCGGTCTTCACCGTCTCGAGCACGCGCTCGTAGCGGCTGATGCCGTAAGCGGCCGGGTTGCCGCTGCCGAAGTGGAAGTAGTCCTTGTGCTGGATCTGCAGGTGCCCCGTCAGCCGCACGAAGTCGGACTGCAGCGCGTAGTTGATGTCGCGGATGTAGCCGCCAAACAGCAGCACCGCCACCAGGCCCAGCACCATCGCGACCAAGGTCATCAGCGACCGCCTGCGGTTGCGCAACAAATTGCGCCAGGCCAGCGACAAGGTGCTCAAGGCTGTGCCTCAGCCGTCGCCGGGCCGCGATCGACCGACGTGATGCGCCCGTCGTGGATGTGCACCGCGTCGTCGGCCGCCTCCAGCACCTTGGGGTCGTGCGAGGAAAAGACGAACGACACGTGCTGCTCCTGCTGCATGCGGCGCATCAGCTCGATGATCTCGGTGCCGGTCTTGCTGTCGAGGTTGGCCGTCGGCTCGTCGGCCAGCACCAGGTGCGGCTTGCGCGCCAGAGCGCGCGCGATCGCCACACGCTGGCGCTGGCCACCCGACAGCTGGCCCGGCCGCTTGCGCCCATGTGCAGCCAGGCCAACCGAGTCGAGCAGCTGCAGCACGCGTTCGCGCCGCGCAGGAGCGTCCATGCCGGCGAGCACCAGCGGGTACTCGACGTTCTCGAAGGCGGTGAGCACCGCGATCAGGTTGAAGGTCTGGAACACGAAACCCAACTGCCGCGCGCGGAAGTCGGACAACTCGTCGTCGCTCAACGTGTGCACCGGCTTGCCGGCCACCATGATCGACCCCTGGTCAGGCCGGTCGATGCAGCCCACCAGGTTCAGCAGCGTCGTCTTGCCGCTTCCCGACGGCCCCGACAGCACGGTAAATCGATTGGGCAGGATCACCAGGTCGATATCGGTCAATGCCGGCACATCGACATCGTCGAGCCTGTAGGTCTTGGACACCCCCTTCAGCACGACGGGATGCACCCTGGAGCGGTCCCGCGATGCAGGTTCAGGCGCGGACATTGCGTCGCATCCTCGTGGCGGCCGGAGCAAGCGACACGCTCCATCGCCGCCGCAATAGTGCAACGGCGAGCGCGCCGCAACCGGGTCGTGCGCTAGCATCTGCCGCAAGTCGGCGCATTCGCATGTCAACGATGCTAACTGCTTCGGTTTGGCGCAAGGCCCGGAGTTGCGGCAGCGGCGCACTCCACTTCCGGCGCCCGTCGGCGGGTGGCGCCTCTACATTCGGCAAGGCCCGAGCATTGGTGGAACCGTGACATGAGCGACGCCTTCTCCTACAGCGGCGCCTTCGCCCGCAATATCGGCTGGGTCACGGCCCAGGAGCAGCAGACCCTGCGCAACAAGCGCGTCGCCATCGCCGGCATGGGCGGCGTGGGCGGGGTGCACCTGCTGACCTTGGCGCGGCTGGGCATCGGGGCGTTCCATATTGCCGATTTCGACCGCTTCGATATCGCCAACTTCAATCGCCAGGTCGGCGCAACGATGTCGAGCATCGGCCAACCCAAGGCCGATGTGTTGGCGACCATGGCCAAGGATATCAACCCGGAGTTGAATCTTAGAATCTTCGCGGAAGGTGTAGATTCATCGAATCTTTCGCAGTTTCTCGACGGCGTCGACGTATATATCGATGGCTTGGACTTCTTCGCCTTCAACGCCCGTGAGGCCACTTTTGCCGCATGCACGGCTGCGGGCATACCTGCCGTGACCGCGGCGCCGCTGGGCATGGGCAGCGCCTTGCTCACCTTCGTTCCCGGGAAGATGAGCTTCGAAGAGTACTTCCTGTGGCGCGGCCGCACCGACGACGAAAAGGCGTTGCGCTTCCTGGTGGGATTGGCGCCCGCCGGTCTGCACCGCCCGTACCTCGTGGACCCATCGGCCGTGAATCTGTCCGAACGGCGCGGGCCGTCCACCATCATGGCATGCCAGCTTTGCGCCGGCATCGCGGCGACGGAGACGCTGAAGATCCTGCTCGGACGCGGCAAGGTGCTTGCTGCGCCGCACGGGCTGCATTTCGACGCCTATCGCAACAAGCTGGTCCGTACGTGGCGGCCTGGGGGCAACAGCCACCCACTGCAGAGACTCATTCTGACAATCGCAAGGCGGCAGTTCGCACATATGAGGTCTGCGGCATGAGTGGTCACGATGCACTGATGCAGATTCTCGACCTGGCACGCTGGGCGCCGAGCGGTGACAACACGCAGCCATGGCGCTTCGAAATCATCGACGGGCAGCACTTGGTCGTGCATGGCTTCGATACCCGTGACCATTGCGTCTACGATCTGGACGGCCGACCCAGTCAGATCTCCCTGGGTGCACTGTTGGAGACCATCTCTATCGCCGCCAGCGCCCATGACATGGCCACCAGGATTGTGCGCCGCACGAGTGTTCCGGACACGACACCCACGTTCGATCTTCGGTTTGAAACGGCCCCAGGTCTGGAGGTTGATCCGCTGGTTTCATGCATCACCAGACGTTGCGTGCAGCGCAGAGCGATGAGCGTTCGCTCGCTGACCCCGAGCGAGAAACAAGTGCTCGAAGCATCGGTCAGCCCCGGTTTCGAAGTGCAGTGGCTGGAACGCCCCCGGGATCGATGGCGTGCCGCATGGTTGATGTTCAAGAACGCCAAGCTGAGGCTGATGCTGCCGGAGGCATATCAAGTCCACCGCGATGTCATTCAGTGGGACTCGCAGTTCAGCGAGGACCGAGTTCCTGCCCAGGCATTGGGGGTGGACAGGATGACGCTGCGCATCATGCGTTTCGTGATGCGCGACTGGCGACGCGTCAAGTTCTTCAACACCTACTTCGCGGGTACCCTTCTACCCCGTGTGCAGATGGATCTGATTCCGGGTCTCGCTTGCGCGGCGCATGTCGTGATCAAGAGCAAGCGGGCATTGGCGACGGTCGATGACTTGATCGCCGCCGGTCGGGAAGTTCAGCGCTTCTGGCTCACGGTGACCCAGCTGGGGCTGTGGCAGCAACCGGAGATGACGCCGTTGATCTTCGGCGCGTATGCGCGCGCCGCCAGACCATTCACGAGCGACAGCAGGCTTCGGAAAATGGCCGGTGACCTGGAGGTCAAGACTGGGGCACTGCTAGGTCCCGGGTACGACCGAGCAGTGTGGATGGGGCGCGTGGGGGCGGGGCGTGCGCCAGTCGCACGGTCGACACGCAGGGCCGTCCAGCACCTCATGGTCCAGCACGTGAGTGCCTCGGAATGATGCGCGCCGCGCGTCGACGTACCGATCGTTGAGGTGCGCCGGGCCAACGAAGCAGACCGCGACTATCGCGTGGACTCGGGCGACCGACCTATCGAGACTACAGACCGGATAACCCTTGCTGCCACTGTAAACGGCGCCTGGACCCAGGAATCCAGACGCCGTCACTTTCTGTGATCCCGGCGCACTGCCTGCCGCACCAGGATCTCTTAGCTAACGATCGATCATTCTTTGGACTTCAGCTTACGGCGCGAGGACACGCCCAGACCAGCAAGGGCCAAGCCTGCCAGCACCAGACTGCCCGGCTCGGGCACGGCTTGCACAATCACGTTCGCCTGATTCTGGTGGCTAATGGACAGATCGTATGTATTCGACGCCAACAACAGACCGGTTGTTGCGCGGAAGTGACTTCCGGGTGCGCAGTCAAAATCCGTATGACCACCGGGGCCAAATGCGGTGATTGAACGTGTCAGGTTGCAGCCATCCGCTTGCTCGGTACCGCCGGAAATACCACCGGCCTGGCCATTTGGAGTCCACTGAAAAACCTCAGTCCCGGTTCCTCGATCTGTAATTGCAATGCTCCAACCTGAGCCAGCCGTTGCATTAAGTAGAGAATCAGCATCGGCCATCAAATGCAGCAGTGCATCGAAGTCGAAAATGACGCTGGTGTCATTCGTGAGGCTGAAGGTTGAAGCGAGCGTGAGCGCGGAGGTGGTGTTACCAGTCCCCGAGGTGATACGCTCAGCGCGCGAATCCGTTCTCGCGTTCGCTCCGGTCGTCGGTCCAGCGGGGAAGCCGGGCAAACCACTAATTGGCGCCCCATCCAACGAACTGGCAGCCAATGCGCCGTCGAACGACGCTGGATACCCCTGATTGGCAAACGGCGCCACGAATCCACCGGGACATACGCCAGGAACGCAGACCACTGTCAAAGGAAGCGGCGCGCCGCCCACCGCGGAGTTGGTGTAAGGATTTGCCCCCCCCGGCGTTAACGTCGGGTTCAGGTTGGTCGTGTCGACAATTTGAAGGGTATCAAAGTCGCCCGCCGCAAGTTGATTTCCTGTTGCCGCATTCAGGAAGCGCACGTTGGTGACTTGAAGTACCGACTGCGCGACAGCACCGGCCTGCGCTGAACCGACCGCGCCAATGGCCGAGATCGTGGCGGCCAAGATCTTCATCTTCATATTCATGTTCATTTACACACCCTCTAGTTAGTTGCACCAGGACTCAGGGGCGCTTAGACCCGCCGCACCCGACAACTCAAAAGCACAGAGTGTGCCAATCAAAAAAAACGCTTGTAGATCCAAGACCTAGGAAGGCTGATCCGACGGTCGGCGGCTCATCTGTAAAAAAAGTCGACAGGGCCCAAGAAAGCAGAACCCGTTCCCGCGGGCGGAGCTTCTCGAGATCAACTCGTCGACAGTCCCGGAATTGCAATCCACCGAAGTTAGGCCATGTCACCCCTTGTAGGCGTAGCGGGCATGAGGCTCGACATGGTTCGGCGGCCGAGGTCAAGATCGTCGCGGGCGACAGCGCTGCGTGTTGGCTGCGAGCTGTCTGAGCGCCGCGTCGATTGCGGCGATCACGTGGCCCACCATCAGCAGGACCGTCGGCGTCGCGCCGAGGGCACGTTCAGTGTCACGACCACCTCGGCGCGTGCGCTGCGCACGAACGAGCGCACCGCCGGCCAGCCGCTGTCGTTGTCGCAACGCATGACGAAGCGGATGCCGCGCTCGTGCAGCGCCTGCACCAGCCAGGCGGCCGGGTAGCCGCGGTCCAGCAGCAGCACATCGTCGGCGCCGAGCTTGTCCAGCGACTCCATCAGCATCGCCCGCTCGGATTCGCGGGCGCTGTGCACGCCCGCGTGCAGCGTCAGCTCCGCACCCGGCAGGTACAGCGCGAACAGCCGCTGATCGGCGCTGGCGGCGCTGGC
>CAYZGL010000010.1:0-38677 GCA_964477985.1 uncultured Rubrivivax sp.
TTGCCTTCCTGCTTGTGCGCGGTGCCGCTCTTGCCGCCGACGGAATAACCCTGCGTCTGCGCCAGCGGCCCGGTGCCGCCGGGGCCGGCGGCCAGCTGCAGCATGTGGCGGATCTCGCGCGCCGTGTCCGGCGAATAGACCCTGACCCCGCTGACCGGCGTGTCGCGCTTGAGCAACGTCACCGGAATCACGTCGCCGCCCGGACGCGCCAGGCAGGTGTAGGCGCGCGCCATCTGCAGCAGCGAGGCCGACAAGCCGTAGCCGTAGGCCATCGTCGCTTGCTCCACCGGCTTCCAGGTCTTGTAGGGCTTGAGCCGGCCGGTGACCGCGCCGGGGAAGTCGATCTGCGGCTTCTGGCCGTAGCCGACGGTGGAGAACAGCTCCCACAGCTCGCGCGCCGGCATCTGCATCGCCAGGCGCGCGGCACCGACGTTGCTGGATTTCTGGATCACCTGTTCGACGGTGAGCGACGCGTAGGGGTGCGCGTCCTTGACCACCAGCGGGCCGACGACCAGGCTGCCGGGCGCGGTGTTGATCACGGTGTCGGGCTTGACGCGCTTGGTCTCGAGCGCCCAACCGGCGATCAGCGGCTTCATCGTCGAGCCGGGCTCGAAGGTATCGGTCAGCGCGCGGTTGCGCAGCTGCTCGCCGGACAGCTTGCGCCGGTTGCCGGGGTCGTAGCTCGGGTAGTTGGCCAGCGCCAGCACCTCGCCGGTGACCACGTCCAGCACCACCACGCTGCCGGCCTTGGCGTTGTGCTCGGCCACCGCGTCGCGCACGCGCTGGTAGGCGAAGAACTGCACCTTCGAGTCGATGGCCAGCGTGATGTCGCGGCCGTTGACCGGATCGGCCGGCTCGCCGCGGTCTTCGATGACGCGGCCGAGCCGGTCCTTCAGCACTTCGCGCGAGCCGTCGCGGCCCTGCAGGTCGCGCTGGAAGGCCAGCTCGATGCCCTCCTGGCCTTTTTCCTCGATGTTGGTGAAGCCCACGATGTGCGCCGCGGCTTCGCCCTCGGGGTACTTGCGGCGGTATTCGCTCAAGCTGTGCACGCCCTTGAGCTCCAGCGCCTTGACCTGGGCCCACACCTCGGCGTCGGCCTGGCGCTTGAGCCAGGCGAAGTGGCGGCTGCCCTCGAGCTTTTGCTCCAGCTCCGACGGCTGCAGGTGCAGCAGCTTGGCCAGCGCCTTGCGCTGCTGCACGTCGGCGCTGAAGTCCTTCGGGATCGCCCACACCGACGGCACCGGCACGCTGGTGGCCAGCACCAGGCCGTTGCGGTCGACGATGCGCCCGCGGCTGGCCGGCACGTCGATGACGTGGCCGTAGCGCTTGTCGCCTTGCTGCTGATAGAACTCGGTGCCCACGACCTGCACGTACAGCGCACGCGCGATCAGCACCGCGAAGGCCAGGCCGACCAGCGCGACCACGAAGCGCGAACGCCACGGCGGCGTCTTCGACGCCAGCAGCGGGCTGGTGGCGTAGTTCAGGCCGCGCGCGGCGCCGCGCGCAGATGGTTTGCCCCGCAGTTTCATGGTGCCCCGGCTCCGGCTGGCAGCGTCGCAGTCGAGGCTGCAGAAGCGGCCACGGCGGCCGAGGCCGCCGCGCTCGCAGCCTCGGCCACGTAGTGCGTGACGGCCGGCGTGGCCGTGCGCATGCGCAGCTTCTCGCGCGCCATCTTCTCCACGCGCAGGTGCGTGGCCTGCGCCTGGCGTTCGGCGTCCAGCCGCTTGAACTCGGTGTCCAGCTGCGCGCTTTCCAGCCGTGCGCGGTCCAGCGCATGGAACAGCCGGCGCGACTCGTACGCGGTCTTGACCAGGTACAGGCAACTGCCCAACAAGGCGGCAAGCAGCAGCAGGTTCACGCGCGTCACACCCTCGGGCCCCCACGCCCGCCGCGGCGCGGCGCATGCCGCGACGCCACACCGGCCAAGCGCGGCGGTGTGGCGGCGGCGGCGTCGTACGGCACCGCCGTGCGTTCGGCCACGCGCATCACCGCCGAGCGCGCGCGCACGTTGGCGGCGACCTCGGCGGCGCCGGCACGCACGCGCGCCAGCGCGCGCAGCCGGCGCGGGCGCGGTGGCGCGAACGGTGCGCGCCGGTCTGGTTCGTCGCGGCTTTCGCGCGCGATGAAGCTCTTGACCAGACGGTCTTCGAGCGAATGGAAGCTGATCACCACCAGCCGTCCTGCGGGCGCCAGCAGCTGCAGCGCCGCGTTCAGCCCCTGCTCGAGCTCCTCGAGCTCGGCGTTGACGTGAATCCGAAGAGCCTGAAACGTGCGCGTTGCAGGGTTCTGGCCCGGCTCGCGGGTTTTGACCGCACCAGCCACGACTTCGGCCAGTTGAGCCGTGGTTCGAATGGCCGCCCCGCCCTGTCGGCGAGCCACAAGCGCCTTTGCAACCTGAACAGCAAACCGTTCTTCCCCATAGTCGCGGATCACCTGCGTGAGTTCGCGCTCGTCGGCGCGCGCCAGAAAGTCCGCGGCGGTTTCGCCGCGGGTCGTGTCCATGCGCATGTCCAGCGGCGCATCGAAGCGGAAGCTGAAGCCGCGCGCCGGGTCGTCCAGCTGCGGCGAACTCACGCCCAGGTCGAGCAGCACGCCTTGCAGCTGCGCGATGCCGCGCTGCGCGAGCTGCGCGCGCAGCGTGGAAAAACCGGCATGCACCAGCTGCAGCCGCGCGTCGGCGATCGCCGCGCCGGCCGCGATCGCCTGCGGATCCTTGTCGAAGGCGAGCAGCCGGCCGTGCGGGCCCAGTTGCGCCAGGATCGCGCGCGCATGGCCGCCGCGGCCGAAGGTGCCGTCGACATAACAGCCGTCGCGGCTGTGCACCAGCGCCTCCACGGCTTCGGCCAGGAGCACGGTGGTGTGCGTGCATGGCGCTGCGGCTGCGCTCACAGGTTCAGGCCCAGCACTTCGTCGGTCATGCCGGCGGCGACGACACGCGCTTCGACCGCATCGTGGCGCTGCTTGTCCCACAGCTCCAGGCGCCGGCCGGTGCCGATCAGCAGCACGTCCTTGTTCAACCCGGCGGCGTCGCGCAACTCCGGCGGCACCAGCAGCCGCGCGGCGCTGTCGATCTCCACGTCCACCGCGCTGCCCAGGAAGATGCGGCGCCAGCCGTCGGAAGCAGCCTTCAGCGCCATCAGTTCGGCTTCCACCGCCTCCCAGGTGGGGCGCGGGTACAGCAGCAGGTAACCCTCGGGGTGGCGGGTGAGCGTCAGCTGGCCGTTGCAGGCGGCCACCAGCGGGTCGCGATGGCGCACGGGCACGTTGATCCGCCCCTTGGCATCCAGCGCCAGGGCCGACGTTCCCCTAAACACCCATTCCGACACTTTTTTCCACCTGCAGCCACTAAACGACACTGTAGCTCACAAGAATCGCCGAAGCAACGAGCCGGGCAGAAAAAATCAATGAAATCAGATACTTAGGCGTCTAATTTCAGGTGTCTCGAGGAAAAATCATCGCAAAATTAAGAACTTGCGAGAACCACTGAAAGTTGTCTCTTAGATCATGTGCCGGCCGCGACCGGGCGCGCGGCGTGACATATTGCCGGCTCGAGTCATGCAGCGTTCGGCACGCAGGAGGACGCGCGCGCTGCTCGCCCACCCGGCGCTGGACGAGGGGGTGGAATCCACTGGGCACCGCCGCCCGCAGCGCACCGCCGCACGCGCTGACGGCACTGACGGCGCGGCCGCCGCGCCGCCGCGCCGCCGCGGCGTCTACATCGACTGCCGGATCACCCGCCCGGCAGCCGGCTGCAGCGGCCGCGCGTTCATCGGGTAGCGCTGCGCGAACGCGTCGATCTGCGGCGCCGACACCGTCAGCGGCTGGCGCAGCACCAGCCAGCGCACGCCCTCGGTGCACGGCGGCGTGGTCAGCGAGCCCATGTAGCTGTAATAGCGCCGGTCCTGCGGCAGCAGCTGGTTCGGATCGATCTCGGCCGGCACGGCGCTGTCGTCGTCGGCAGCCGGCGCAAGCTGCTGCCACACCGCGTGCAACAGCGGCTGCGCGGCGCCGCGCTGCAGCAGCACCGCCACCACCGCCAGCCGGCCCTGCGCGTCGCGGTGCACCAGGTGCACGTCCATCTCGAACTGCCGGCCGTCGATGCGCTCTTCCGACGGGCGGTGGAAGTGCAGCTGCTGCAGCTCGTAGCGCGTGCCGCCGAACTCGATCGCGTTGCCCGGCGGCGCGACGGCCTGCACGGTGTGGCCGGCATCGAGCACGCCGAAGCGCCCTGCGCGGTAGTCGAAGCGCACCGGCTCGAGCCGTGCCGCGATGCCGCCGCGGAGGTCGATCGGGCTTTGCTCGCGCCCCGATGCACAGCCGGCGAACGCCGGATCCAGCCGGGCCCAGCGGCGTGGCCCGGTCAGGCCGGCGTAGCCCCACTGCCGCGCCGCGGCCGCGGCCGAAGCGCTCGAACCGGCCGCCGGTACCGCGCTGCGGGTCAGCACGCGCAGCTCGCCGGCGCGCGCGGCGTCGACCGACACCGACGGGCCCAGCACTTCGGCGAGCCGGCGCTGCAGCCGATCCATCGGCGCCTCCTCGCGCGCCGCGGGCGTGGCGCGCATCGCGGCGGCGGCGGCGGGCGCGGCGGCGGCCACGGCCGCACTGGGCGCATGCGCGGCGCCGGCGGCGGGCGTTGCCGGCGCAACGCTCGGTGCGGCGGCAACGTCGGGCACGGCGGCCGATACAGCCGATGCAGCCGATGCGGCCGATGCGGCCGATACAGCCGATGCAGCCGACGCGGCCGACGCAGCCGACGCGGGCGGGCTGGTGTGCGGCGCCACCGAGGCCACCGCGCGCCGGCCTTGGCTGCGGGCCGGATCCGGCTGCAGCCCCCACCAGCCAGCCGCGGCCACCGCGCTCAGCACGGCCGCGCCAGCCGCGGCCGCGACGACCCGCAGGCGTTGTCGGTTGGGGCCGGGCGCGGCCGCGGCAGCCTCTTCGGCGGCACGTTGGGAGTCCATGCGCTGGCGTATCGGCATGCCGACGCGGCGGCTTGAGCCCTGCGCCGCGGCGGCGGCCCCGGCGCGATCAGGTCACGCGCGGCTTGACCCAGAACCACGCGGCGATGCCGATGCTCAGCATGCCGATCGAGGTCAGCGCCAAGGCCGGCGCCGAATGCATCACCAGCGGTGCGATCACGCCGGCCACCAGGCCGTTGGCCATGCTGCCGACGAAGGCCTGCACCGAGCTGGCCATGCCGCGCCGCTCGGGCACCAGGTCCAGCACCAGCAGCGTCACCACCGGCACCATCAGCGCCCAGCCGAAGGAGAAGATCGACACCGTCAGCATCGCCCAGAACGGATGCGGCGCGCCGCTCAGGTTCAGCGCCACGTTGGCCAACGAGGTGGCCAGCATGATGACGAAGCCGCGGCGGATCTGGTACCTCGGCTTGATGCGCCCGGCCAGGCGCCCCGACAGCCAAGCGCCGAGCATGATGCCCGACACGCTCATGCAGAAGAACCAGAAGAACTGCGTGGGCCGCAGCTGCAGGATCTCGCCCAGCCACACCGGCGCGCTCAGCACATACAGGAACATGCCGTTGAAGGGGATGCCGCTGGCCAGCGCCAGCGCCATGAAACGCGGGCTGGTGCCCAGCTGCCAGTAGCCGCGCAACAGCGCCCACACGTGCACCGGCTGGCGCTGCGTGGCATGCAAGGTCTCGGGCAGCTTGCGCCACACCGCCCACCACAGCAGGCAGCTCAGCCCCACCAGCAGCCAGAAGATCGAGTGCCAGCCCAAGGCCACGAACAGCCAGCCGCCGACCATCGGCGCCACCGCCGGCGCCACGCCGAAATAGATCGTCACCTGCGCCATCACGCGCTGCGCGTCGGCCGGCGGGAACATGTCGCGGATGATGGCGCGCGACACCACCATGCCGGCGCCGGCGCTCATGCCCTGCAGTGCGCGGAAGAACACCAGCTGGCCGATGGTCTGCGACAGCGCGCAGCCCAGCGAGGCCAGCGCGAACACGCCGATGCCCCACAGGATCACCGGCCGGCGCCCCAGGCTGTCGGACAGCGCGCCGTGGAACAGGTTGAGCAGCGCGAAGCCGAACAGGTAGGCCGACAGCGTTTGCTGCATCTGCAGCGGCGTGGCCTGCAGCGAATGTGCGATGCCGGCGAAGGCCGGGATGTAGGTGTCGATCGAGAACGGCCCGATCATGCCCAGGCAGGCCAGCAGCACGGCCAGCGTCCAGCGCGGGCCGCGCCACAGCAGCTGGGCGTCGGGGTTCATCGGCAAAGGCGGCAGTGTTCCGGCGCGGCGGCAGCCCCGCACGAACGGGAACCGGTCCAGTGTACGGTGGGGCCGACGGACCGCCGCGGCACGCGGCGGCCCGGCGCGGCAACTGCCCGGCAAAGCGAAATGTGTGAAGCAAGCCGATAGGCCGGATTCTGTGCGTCGCGCCGTCCTTGCGAACGGACGCGCCGTGACCGCCATCCATCTGGGCCGTGCATCGCTGCACGGCTCGGTGCCACCTACCCGCACGCTCGCCGGGCCGGGTCAGTGCGTGCCTATTTGGTGTTGCTGCGCGTAGAGATTGCCCGTTTCACCCGGAGCGGCGAAGCCGCTCCGGGTGGCTGCTCGGCCCGCGGCTTGCGCCACGGCCGGGCGGCTGACGCCGCCCGGTGGCCGGCTGGCGCCGGCCCCTCGCAGAACACCCCGAAGCGAGTCCGCTCCGACTCGTCTCTGTTGCTCTGATCCTCACCTCGCGGTGGACAGCCGTTAGCTGCTACGCCGCCCTGCGCAGTCCGGACCTTCCTCCAGTGCGGCCTTTCGGCCCGGCGCTTTCGCGCCGCCACGAGGGTTGCACCAGCGGCGGTCTGGCTTGCTTCACTATGCGATTATCGAAGTTTCCGCAAAGCCAAGGAGCACGCTGCGATGAAGGCCGACAACATCCTGCAGACCATCGGCAACACGCCGCACATCCGCATCAACCGGCTCTTCGGCGATGCGCAGGTGTGGATCAAGTCCGAGCGCGCCAACCCCGGCGGCTCGATCAAGGACCGCATCGCGCTGTCGATGATCGAGGACGCCGAAGCGCGCGGCCACCTGAAGCCCGGCGGCACCATCGTCGAGCCGACTTCGGGCAACACCGGCATCGGGCTGGCGATGGTGGCCGCCGTCAAGGGCTACAAGCTGGTGCTGGTGATGCCCGACAGCATGAGCGTCGAGCGCCGCCGCCTGATGCTGGCCTACGGCGCGACTTTCGAGCTGACGCCGCGCGAAAAGGGCATGAAAGGCGCCATCGCGCGCGCCGAGGAACTCATCGCCGGCACCCCCGGCGCGTGGATGCCGCAGCAGTTCGACAACCCGGCCAACATCGAGGTGCACGTGCGCACTACCGCCAGGGAGATCCTGGCCGACTTCCCCGACGGGCTGGACGTGCTGATCACCGGCGTGGGCACCGGCGGCCACATCACCGCCTGCGGGCAGGTACTCAAGGCGAGCTGGCCCAAGCTGAAGGTGTTCGCGGTGGAGCCGTCGGCCTCGGCGGTGATCAGCGGCGGGCCGCCGGGACCGCACCCGATCCAGGGCCTGGGTGCCGGTTTCATCCCGAAGAACCTGCACACCGCCGTGCTCGATGGCGTGATCCAGGTCGACGCCGAGCCCGCGCGCGAGATGGCGCGGCGCTGCGCACGCGAGGAAGGCATCCTGGTGGGTATCTCCAGCGGCGCGGCGCTGGCTGCGATCGCACAGAAGCTGCCCGAATTGCCGCCCGGCAGCCGCGTGCTCGGCTTCAACTACGACACCGGCGAGCGCTATCTGTCGATCGAGGGCTTCCTGCCGACATGAATGCTGCCGCGCCGGGGCGCGATCCCGAGCCGCGGCGGGCCGCGCGGCTTGCCTGCTCCTGCCCCCACGCGGCCGCCAGCCCGCCAAGGCCGCGCGGCGGTGGGTCACGTCACCCGACCCGCGTGACACTGCCGTGCGTGGGCCGATTCATGCCGCCTCCAAGCTGCGGCCCGCCAGCACATGCAACGCGGGCTTGCACGCGCCGCAGTGGGTGCCGCAGCGCAACTGCTGCTGCAGCTGCGCCAGGCGCGCTTCGGCGCTGCCCTGCAACGCCGCCAGCGTGGCGCGGATCTGCGTCTCGCCGACATCGAAACAGCTGCACACCTGCGCCCCGCGTGACGGCATGACCGCCGGCGGCTCGGCGCTGGCGGCCAGCAAGCGCGCACCGAAGCTGCCGGCCGGCTGCGCGTCGCGCCACAGCGGCAGCACCCAGGCGCCGGCGCGGATGTCGCCGGCGAGCACGAAGCCCTGCAGCGCAGCCTGCCCGGTGTCCCCTTCCAGGCGCATCGCGCGGTGCTGGCCGCGCTGCGCATCGGCATAACGCAGCAGCGGCGCACTGGGCAGGTCCAGCAGCGCCTCGATGGCCTGCAGCCGTGCCCCTTCCAGGGCTTGGCGCTCGGCGGCACGCAGCACCAGGCCGACGCGGCCGTCGGGCTCGCGGCCGCAGGGCCGCACGCTGCAGTAGCCGCAACCCCGCAGCAGCGTTTGCAGCGCTTCGCGGCGCTGCAGCAGCACTTCGGCCGGCAGCCAGGCGGCGGCCAGCAGTTGCCATGGCAGCGCGGCGCTGTCGATGCGCACCGCCGCATGCTTCAGCTCGGGCTGCTTCGACGTCGGGCAGCACGCCGGCGTGGTGAGCGCGTTCACCCCCGTCAGCGTGCTGCCGTCGAGCGCGCGGCCGGACACGAATTCCTCGCCCCAGTGCATCGCGATGAAAGCCTGCGCCGGCGCCACCGCGTCGCTGGCCTGCACCGGCAACACCATCTCGCCGCGGCGCGAGCGCACGCGCAGCAGCTCGCCCGCCTGCCAGCCGCGGCGCGCCAGCTCCTGCGGATGCAGCTCGATCGCGGGCTCGGCCGCCTGGCCGAACAGGCGGCCGAGCGTGCCGGTGCGGCTCATGCCGTGCCACTGGTCGCGCTGCCGCCCGGTGGTCAGCGACAGCGGGAAGCGGGTGTCGCGCTGCTCGGCCAAAGGGCGCCAGGCAACGTCGGCGAACTTCGCGCGGCCGTCGGCGGTGGCGAAGACGCCGTCCTCGTACAGGCGCGGCTTGCCCTCGGCCGCGCCGCTCGGGAACGGCCATTGGCGCGGCGTGTCCAGCGTGGCCCAGCGCAGGCCGCTGATGTCCAGGTCGCGCCCGCGCGTGCTGTCGCGGTGCTCGTTCCATACCGCTTCGGCATCGGCGTAGGGGAACAGGCTGCCGCCGTCCTGCCGCGCCTTGTCCAGCCGCCGCTGCAGCCGGCGCGCGAAATCGACGCCGATGGCTCAGTCGTCGCGCGCCTGCCCCGGCGGCGGCACCGCTCGGCGCACGCGGCTGATGCGGCGCTCGCTGTTGGTCACCGTGCCTGCCTTCTCGCCCCAGCTGCTGGCCGGCAGCAGCAGGTGGGCATAACGCGCGGTCGCGGTGTGGGCGAAGGCTTCTTGCAGCACGACGAACTCGCAGCGCTCGAGCGCACGCCGCACCGCCGCCTGGTCGGGCATCGACTGCGCCGGGTTGGTGCAGGCGATCCACAGCGCGCGGATCTCGCCGTCGGCCGCGGCCTGGAACATCTCCAGCGCGCTCTTGCCGGGCTTGGCGGGCACGTCGGCAACGCCCCACAGCGCGGCGACTTCGGCGCGGTGCGCGGCATTGCCCAGCTCGCGGTGCGCGCTGAGCAGGTTGGCCAGCGCGCCGACCTCGCGCCCGCCCATCGCGTTGGGCTGGCCGGTCAGCGAGAAGGGCCCGGCGCCCGGCTTGCCGATCTGCCCGCTGGCCAGGTGCAGGTTGATCAGCGCGGCGTTCTTGTCGGTGCCGTTGCGGCTTTGGTTCAGGCCCTGGCAGTACAGCGACAGCGTCGGCGTGCGCCGCCCGGTGTCGCCGTCGACTTCACCGCCGAACCAGCGCGCCGCCTGCACGATGTCGGCCTCGTTCAGGCCGCAGCGTTGCGCCACGTGCGGGGGCGTGAACTCGCGCACGCGCTCGCGCAGCGCCTCGAAGCCGCGGGTGTGCGCGGCAATGAAGGCGCTGTCGCAAAGCCCTTCCCACAGCAGCAGGTGCAGCAGGCCGTGGAACAGCGCCACGTCGCTGCCCGGCAGCAGTTGCAAGTGCAGGTCGGCCAAGGCCGCGGTTTCGGTGCGGCGCGGGTCGATCACGACCCATTTCTGCGCCGGGTTGGCAGCGCGTGCGTCCTCCAGCCGGCGCAACAGCACCGGGTGCGCCCAGGCTGTGTTCGAGCCGGCGATGAACACGGTGCGGGCCAGGCTCAGGTCTTCGTAGCAGGCCGGGGGCGCATCGGCGCCGAGCGTGGCCTTGTAGCCGGCGACCGCGCTGCTCATGCACAGCCGCGAGTTGGTGTCGACGTTGTTGGTGCCGATCAGGCCCTTGCCCAGTTTGTTGAAGACGTAGTAGTCCTCGGTGAGCAGTTGGCCCGACAGGTAAAAACCCACCGCGTCGGGGCCATGGTTTTCGATGATCGCGGCGAAGCGCTCGCTGGCCTCGTCCAGCGCCGCGTCCCAGCCCACCGGCTGCAAGGCGCCGCCGTGGCCCTGGCGGCGCAGCGGCTGCAGCAGCCGCGCCTGCTGCGTCACCGCGGCGCTGGCGCTCAGGTGCAGCGTGCTGCCCTTGCTGCACAGCCGGCCGAAGTTGGCCGGGTGCTGCGGGTCGCCGCGCACGCCGGTGATCTGCGCGCCCTGCGCTTCGATGATGACGCCGCAGCCCACGCCGCAGTACGGGCAGGTGGAACGCGTGTGCGTGCGTGTCGGGTCTGCGATGGGAATCACGCCGCGCCCTCGGGGGTCGGCAGCGCGCCGAAGCGGCGCAGGCCGAGCGCGGCGCGCGTGTTGCCTGCGTGGCCGCTGTGGCCGCTGTGGCCGCCGTGGCCGCCGTGGCCGCCGTGGCCGCTGTCGCCGCTGTGGCCGCTGTGGCCGATGTTCGATGCGCCGAACATCAGCTCGTCGCGGATGTCGCCGACCTTGCGGCCTTCGCGCATCAGCTCGAGGTACCAGCGGCCGTCGGCGGTGTCGCCGTACAGGCAGGCGCCGACCAGGCGGTCGTCCTTGATCACCAGCTTCTTGTACACGCCGCCGCCGGGGTCGTTCAGCAGGATCTCCTCGTGGCCCTCGCCGCCCATGAAGTTGCCGGCCGAGAACAGGTCGATGCCGGTGACCTTCAGCTTGGTGCCGGTGGTGCTGCCGCCATAGCGGCCGATGCCGAACTGCGCGAGGTGCGTGGCGCACACGCGGCCCTGCTCGAACAGCGGCGCCACCAGCCCGTAGGCGATGCCGCGGTGCGCCGCGCATTCGCCGACCGCGTAGACGCGCGGGTCGGTCACCGTTTGCATCGCGGTAACCGATCACGCCGCGCAGGTCCGCGCCCGGCACCGGCAGCATGAAGGGCTTCGAGCCGGTGGCCAGCAGCAGCCGGTCGTAGGCCGCCGCGGTGCCGTCGTCGGCGATCACCAGGCGCCTGACGCGGTCGACGCGCACCACCTTTTTGCCCTTGTGCAGCGTGATGCCGTGCGCCTGGTACCACGACAGCGGGTTGAGCACGATCTGGTCGACCGTCTGCTCGCCGGCGAGCACCGGGCTGAGCAGGATGCGGTTGTAGTTCGGGTGCGGCTCGGCGCCGAACACCGTGATCTCGTACAGGTCGGGGGCGATGGCCAACAGCTCCTCGAGCGTGCGCACGCCCGCCATGCCGTTGCCCACCATCACCAGCTTCGTCTTCTTCATCGCTTGCCCCTGCAGTGCTGCGGCGGTTGTTCCTGCCCCGCGTGCCGCGGCTCGTCCCTCATCCGGCAGCCCCGCCGACCGCGGGGACCCGCGGCAGCGCTGCATCCAGCCCCACGTGGCGCGCGCGGCCCCCGCGCTCGGCCCAGGTGCGGGTCCAGCGGGTCTGCATCACGCGCAGCACCGACAGCATCGCCAGGGCGAGCACACCGAAGAGCACGAAGCCCCAGGCGCAGCTGCCGAGGTACTGCTTGGACAGGCCCATCGCGTTGGGCACCAGGCCGCCGCCGAGCGCGCCGATCTCGCCGATCATCGACCCGGCCACCGCGGTGGTGGCCGGCCAGCGCAGCGGCACCAGCTGGAACAGCGCGCCGTTGCCGGCGCCCAAGGCGGCGAAGCACAGCATCAACAGCAGCGTCGTGCCGGCCAGCGAGGCCGACACGAAGCCCACCGTGCCCAGGCACGCCGCTACCAGCACCAGCACCAGCGTCAGCGTGTTGACGCCGCCCCAGCGGCCGCCGATCCAGCCGCCGCCCACGCGCAGCGCGGCGCCCATGAAGGCGGCGAGCATCGTCAGCTGCCCGGCCGCGACCTTGCTGACGCCGAACTGGTCGTGGTAGCAGGTGGGCAGGAAGGTGGTCAGGCCGATGAAGCCGCCGAAGGTCACGCCGTAGATCAGGCTGAAGGCCCAGCCGTCCTTCTCGAACAGGCAGGCGGCATGCTCGCGCAGGCTGGCGCGGGCATCGACGTCGGGCGGCTCCTTGGCGAAGACGATGACCGCGGCCATCGGCAGCAGCATCGCCGCCGCGGCCACGCCGTACACCGCCTGCCAGCCCAGCCACAACGCCAGCGGCGGCGCCACCAGCACCGACAGCGCGGCGCCGACATTGCCGGCGCCCACCAGCCCCATCGCCAGCCCCTTGTGCTGCGGCGGGTACCAGCCCGAGCCCAGCGACAGCGCGACGCCGAAGCTGGCGCCGGCGATGCCCAGCAGCACACCCATCGCCAGCAGCGCGCCGAAGCTCGAGACGAAGACGAAGCCGAACAGCAGCGCCGCGACGAGCAGGCCCATCTCGACCAGCGTGGCCGTCTTGCGGCCGATGTACTGCGCCAGCATGCCCAGCGGCAAACGCAGCAGCGCGCCGGCGATGATCGGGATCGACAGCATCAGCCCCTTGTGCGCCGGCGACAGCGCGAAGCTCTCGCTGATGAACGGCGCCATCGCGCCGTTGAGCACCCACACGCCGCAGGAGAAGCCGAAGTAGAGGAAGGCGGCAACCAGCGTCGGCAGGTGTCCGGCTTCGAGGAAGGGGGTCGGTGGACGGGCCATGGCGGCAACGCAGCGGTGTCGGTGGTTGGTGGTTGGTGGTGCTGCAGCACATGCACGTGCCGTGCCAGCCTGCCGGGGCCGCCGGGCCCCCGGTGCCCGGGCCTGCGCGCACCAGGAACCGGCATCGGCGCCAGTTTGGTGCGATGCAGCACCCGCACGCGCGCGCCGCTGCGGTGCGCGCCGCGCGATGCCCCTAGCGTGAAGGGTGCCCCCCGATGCCGCTTTGGCGTACATATCTGCGCCCGCCACGAACAGGGGCCGATGAGCATGCGCCGAACCGATGCCCGCCACGCGGGCCGCGGCCACGACCGGGGCTGATGCCGATGCCGACGAAGACAGGATCGCTGCCTGGGCACGCACCAGGCGACGCGCCGGTACATCAGTTGATCGTTGGCCGCTCGTCGCTGCATCGGCAGACGATGGCGCAACTGTGGCGCATCGCCGCCAGCGAGGCGCCGGTGCTGATCGAAGGCGAAACCGGCAGCGGCAAGGAGCTCGCGGCGCGCGCGATCCACTACGGCGGGGCGCGCCGCCACGCGCCGTTCGTGCCGGTGAACTGCGGCGCGCTGCCGGATTCGTTGATCGAAAGCGAGCTCTTCGGCGTGCAGCGCGGCGCGTTCACCGACGCCAGGCATTCGCGCTGCGGCCTGGTCGCCGAGGCCTCGGGCGGCACCTTGTTCCTCGACGAGGTCGACGCCCTCAGCGCCAAGGCGCAGGTGACGCTGTTGCGCTTCTTGCAGGACCAGTGCTTCAGGCCGGTGGGTACGGCGCGCGAGCGGCGTACCGACGTGCGCATCGTCGCCGCGTCGAACCGCACACTCGACGCGCTGGTCGCGCAACAGGCCTTCCGCGCCGACCTGTTGTACCGCTTGAAGATCCTGCACCTGCTGCTGCCGCCGCTGCGCGAGCGCGTCGACGACATCGAGCCGCTGGCCGAACACTTCGTCGCCCGCTTCGCCGCCAAATACGGCAGCGTGCCGCAGACGATCCACCCGGCGACGCGCCTGTGGCTGCGCCTGCACCCCTGGCCGGGCAACGTGCGCGAGCTCGAGAACTGGGTGCATCGCCAGTTCCTGATGTGTCCGGGCGAGCCCCTGTGCCACGAGCTGCCGTCGAGCGCGCCACGGGACGCCACGCTGCGCGCGGCCCCGTCAGCCACCGGTTTCGCCCAGGCCAAGGCCGAGGCCGTGCGGCGCTTCGAGTGCGACTACCTGCAGCGCGTGCTCGACGAGGCGGGCGGCAATGTGACACGCGCCGCGCGCTTGGCCGGCAAGGAGCGCCGCGCCTTCGGCAAGCTGCTGAAGAAACACGGCATCGCCAGCCACGCCGGCGATTGAAGTCGAGCCGACCGCCCCCGGCCGCCTGGCGGCCGCCCCCCGAGGGGGCACCGAACCCGACCGGGGGACCCGGATCGGGTTCGGCCCGTCAACGCCGCCGCTCCCCCCTGGCCGCCTGCGGCGGCCTGTCCCCCAAGGGGCATTCGTTTCATGCGTCGCGGGTGGCGCTTCGACGCCGTGGAAACCTGAAGTACGACGCTGGGGGTGGGTCGCAGGCGACCCAGCGGGTGACGGCGGACCCGGCCCGCGCCGGTCCCCGGGCTGCTGCACAAAACGCTGATCCGACACGCACTTGGTGCCGACTCGATACGCCCCCGCGGGTGGGTCGAAACGCGCGGCCGGCGCAGGGCCTCCCGGGGGAAGCGCCATGGCACGGGCTTTGCAAGTTTCTGGCGCCCATGCTTGACATCCGCCACCTGACCGAGGCCATCGAGGCCTATCTCGCCACCCACCCGCTGGCCGCGGACTCGGTCGACGGTGTCGCGCGCTGGTGGCTGACCGCGCACGGCCCGCAGGCGTCGCCGGCCGAGGTGGAAGCGGCACTGGCCGCGCTGGTGCGGCGCGGGCGGCTGCGCTGCGTCACGCTGGCCGACGGCAACCGGCTGTACAGCGGCGCGGCCGAAGCCGGCGTGCCGCCGGCGCGGCACATGTGAAGGTTTTTCATCCGACGAGGAGTAAGTGCACATGGCTCAGCTCAGTTTCCCCGGCGTCTACATCCAGGAGAAGGCCAGCGGCGTGCGCACCATCACCGGCGTGGCGACCTCGATCGCCGCCTTCGTCGACGCCTTCCCGCGCGGCGTGCTCGACGAGGCGGTGCAGTGCCTGGGCTTCGCCGACTTCGAGCGCGAGTTCGGCGGCATCCACAGCGACAGCCCGGCCAGCTACGGCATCAAGCAGTTCTTCCAGAACGGCGGCAACGAATGCTGGGTGGTGCGCGTCGCCGCCGGCGCCGCCACCTCGCAGGTGACGGTGGACGACACCGCCGGCGCCGGCGGCACGGTGATGTTCCGCGCCCGCGCCGGGCGGCAGATCCGCGGCGAGATCGCCGTCAACCCCGGCGAGTGGGGCGACCACGTGATGCTCGAGGTCGACTACGACAGCACCGACGCAGAGTCGCTGTTCAACATCACCGTCACCGAGGTGTCGATCAGCAACGGCCGGCGCAGCGTGCTGCGCAGCGAGAGCTTCCGCAACCTGACAATGGACCCGGCGTTGCCGAACCATGCGCTGGCCGTGGTCAACGCCGGTTCGCGGCTGGTGCAGCTCGACAACTCGGCCGCGGTGGCGCCGTTCACGCGGCCCGCGGCCACCGGCACGCTCGGTGGCGCCTTCGTGTCGGTGCCGGCCAGCCCCTTCGACCTGACGGTGAACGCCGGCAGCGGCGCGCGCAGCTTCAACGTCAGCTACACCGGCACGCCCGACCTGCCGACGCTGCGCCCGCTGATCGAGAACGCGCTGCGCGGCGCCTCGGCCGCAGCCACCACCGATGCCGAACGTGCGCTGATCGCCGGCGCCACCGTCAAGCTGGTCGGCCGCGGCACGGTGGCCTCGCCCTTCCACCTGTTGTTCAGTGCCGGGCGCGGCGGCACGGCCTTCGACCCGGCGGCGACACTGACCATCGGCAGCTCGGTGCCGGCGACGCTGACCGCGCTGGGCCTGCCCGGCGCCACCAACGTGCAGCAGTACGCCTTGAGCGGCGGCGGTGACGGCACGATGCCGGTGGGCGCCGCGGCGATCACCGGCAACCTGGCGGCGAAGACCGGCCTGTATGCACTGGAGGACGTGGACCTGGTCAACATCCTGTGCCTGCCGCGCGCCGCCGAGCTGGCGGCCACGCAGATGAACGCGGTCTACTCCGAGGCCACCACCTACATCGCCGGGCGCCGCGGCTTCGTGCTGGTGGACATCCCCGAGTTGACGGCCACGCTCGATGCGATGCAGACCTGGCTCGCGCAAAACGACTCGCTGCGCAGCCGCGACGCCGCGGTGTACTTCCCGCGCACCTTCTGCCCCGACCCGGCCAACGGCAACCGGCTGCGCAGCATCGCCGCCAGCGGCACCGTCGCCGGGCTGTACGCGCGCACCGACGCCGCGCGCGGCGTGTGGAAGGCGCCGGCCGGCACCGAAGCGCGGCTGGAGAACGTGCAGGCGCTGGCCTACACGCTGACCGACCTGCAGAACGGCGCGCTCAATCCGCTGGGCGTCAACTGCCTGCGCACCTTCCCGATCTTCAGCCACATCTGCTGGGGCGCGCGCACGCTGGACGGCGCCGACCAGCTGGCCAGCGAGTGGAAGTACATCCCGATCCGCCGCCTGGCGCTGTTCATCGAGGAGAGCCTGTTCCGCGGCACCAAGTGGGTGGTGTTCGAGCCCAACGACGAGCCGCTGTGGGCGCAGATCCGCCTGAACGTCGGCGTGTTCATGAACGGGCTGTTCCGCCAGGGCGCGTTCCAGGGCAGCACGCCGCAGGAGGCCTACTTCGTCAAGTGCGACAAGGAGACGACGACGCAGGCCGACCGCAACCTCGGCATCGTCAACATCGAGGTCGGCTTCGCGCCGCTGAAGCCGGCCGAGTTCGTCGTCATCACGATCCAGCAGATCGCGGGTGAGTTGCAGGTCTGATTCGGCACCTCAGGAGCATCGGCCATGGCCAAGGGATTCGTCGTCAACGCGCATCGTTTCGACCCGTACAAGAACTTCAAATTCCAGATCATGTGGGACGGCCGCGTCGTCGTCGGCGTGAGCAAGGTCAGCGCGCTGAAGCGCACCACCGAGGTCGTCAAGCACCGCGAGGGCGGCGACAACAGCACCGACCGCAAGTCGCCGGGGCGCACCAGCTACGAGGCGATCACGCTGGAACGCGGCGTCACCCACGACCCCGAGTTCGAGAAGTGGGCCAACCTCGTGCACCCGCTCGACGATCCGGGCATGGACCTGAAGCACTTCCGCAAGGACCTGGTGCTGCTGCTGAACAACGAGCGCGGGCTGACCGTCAAGCGCTACAAGCTGTTCCGCTGCTGGGTCAGCGAGTACCAGGCGGTGCCCGACCTGGACGCGAACGCCAACGCCACGGCGATCGAGCACATGAAGATCGAGCTCGAAGGCTGGGTGCGCGACGAAGACACGCCCGAGCCCGATGAGAGCGCGGCCGTGGCCGCGCTGGGTTGAGGCTGCCGCAGGGTGGACGCCCAGCCATGGCCGCTGCGCGTGTTTTCGGTGTCGCGGGCGAGGACCTCGAGTTCGATTTCGCGCGCGGCGACCGTGCGGCGCTGGTGACGGCGCTGCTCGACGCCTGTGCCGCGACGCCGCAGGGCTGGTGGCCGCAGCCGGTGGGCGCGCGCACCGCGGCGCTGCTGGCGCTGCTGCGCGCCAGCGAGTCGCGCGACGCGCTGGCATTGACGCTGCGCTGCGCGGCCTGCGGCGCGCCTTTCGAGATCGAGCTCGAGCACGAGGCGCTGGCCGGCCTCACCCCCGACGCGGCGCAACTGCAACTGCCGCGTGAGGGCGCCGAGCCGCTGACGCTGCGCCTGCCCACCGGCGAGGACCTGCGCGCCTGGCGCGCGCTGCCGCCGGCCGCGGCTGAGCACGCCGGGGTCACGATGCTGGCGCGCTTGAGCGTCGCCGGCACGCCGCGGCCCGGTGACGAAGCCGCCGCCGCGGCGCTGCTGGCGCAGGCCGACCCGCTGGTGTCGTTCGGCGTGGCCTGCAGCTGCCCGTCCTGCGGCGCCGAGGCCGAGCCCGAAGTCGACCTCGAAGGCCTCGCGCTGCAACGCCTGGCGGTGCGCCAGCGCGGCCTGCTGCACGAAGTGCATGCGCTGGCGTCGCATTACGGCTGGACCGAGGCCGAGGTGCTGGCGGTGCCGCCGGCGCGGCGCGCCAGGTACCTCGAGCTGATCGAGGGCAACGCATGAGGGCGCGCCAGTGAGCGACTATTTCGGCGCGTTGTTGCGTTCCGCCGCAGCGCTGGCGGCGCCGGCGCGGCCGCCCACGCCGGCGTCCGCCGTGGCGCCGGGCGACGACCTCGTCGAGCGGGACTGCGACGCCGACGCCGCTGCGCCGCCGGGCGAACGCGCGCCGGCCCGCGCCGAGCCGGCGCACGAGCCGGCCGCGCAACCGGTGGCGTGGCCCGCCGCCACGCTGGACGCCGATGCACCGGCGCATCGCGACGGCGTGGCGCAGCAGCGGTTCGCGGCGCCGTCCGTGAGGCCCGATCTCCAGCCCGCGGCGCCGCCGGCAGCGCCGTTGCCGCAACGCGAAGGCCCCGCGCTGGCGCACCCGCTGGTGCGTGCCGCGCTGCGCTGGGTCGCGGCCGATCCGCAGGCGTTGCCGGCGCAGGCGCAGCCGGCGTTGCCGACGCACCTCGCCGCACCGCCGCACGCGGCACCATCGCCCGAGGCCGAGCCGGCGGTTGCCCCGGTGCAACCCGTCGCGCCGCCCGCCGACGCAGGCCGCGCCGCCGCGGCGCCGCGCCGGCCGCAGGGCATGCGCGAGGTCGGCGATATCGGTGACATCGAGCTGACGCTGCCCGCCCTGCCGCGCCGCCGCGGCGCGCCCGAGGGCGCGGCCCCATGGCCGGTGGAGGCAGCGCCGCGCCCCACCATCGACCTGCACATCGGCACGATCCACGTCGCCGTCGATGCGCCGCCGCCGCGCGCCGTGCTGCCACCGCCGGCCCAGCCCGCGCCGCGCCCGCCAGCGCCGGCCGCCGAGCGCAGCGGCTTGTTCCGTATGCGCCTGCCGAGGCTGTAACCCATGGCCGCTGCCGACACCCCCAGGGCCATCGGCGCGGTGACGCGGCTGATCCGCGACCACCTGCTGCGCCGCGGCCTGCAGGTCAGCGTCGGCAAGCCCGAAGAGGCCGCGGGCAACGACACGCTGGCCAAGCTCAACCTGTTCCTCTATGAGGTCGGCTTCGACGCCAACCTGCGCAACGTCGAGTTGCGCCGCGGCGACCCGCCGCCGCTGTGGCTGGTGCTGAAGTACCTGCTCACCGCCTTCGACGACGCCGAGCACAGCGACAGCGCCGACGCGCACGAGCTGCTCGGCCGCGGCATCGCCGCGCTGCACGAGCTGAGCCTGCTGCGCCTGCTGCCGCCGGTGATCCCGTCGGTGCAGGCCGCGCTGCAGGACAACCCCGAGCCGCTGAAGCTCGGCTTCGACGAGGCCAGCGTCGACCTGCTGTCGAAGATCATGCAAGGCACCGACGAGCGTTACCGCTTGTCGATGGCCTTCCAGGTGCGCCCGGTGCTGATCATGCCGGCCGCGCCCAGCCGCTCGGCGCTGCTGGTCGGCATCGACTACAGCACCGCGCCGCAGACGGTGATCGGCGAGCAAGGCGTGGTGATCGACGTCATCCCCTCGATGGGGCCGGTGCTCGATCGCGTCGAGCCCGCCGCCTTCGAGGCCGGCGCGGCGATCGAGCTGTTCGGCCAGGACCTGCACGGCGCGAACATCGAGGTCGCGCTCGGCGCGCAGCTGCTGACCATCGTCGAACGCCGCCCCGACCGGCTGCAGGTGACGGTGGAAGGCACGCCGCCGGCGCCGATCGCCGACGGCAACACGCTGTCGGCCGGCGAGCACGCCGTGGTGGTGCGGCGCCGGCTGTCGCCGGCGCGCGTGCGCTCCAGCGGCGTGCAATTGGCCAAGCTGCTGCCCACCGTGACCGGCGCGACGCTGGTCGGCAACGACCTGCAGGTCAACGGCCGGCTGCTCGGCCGCGGCCCGCTGCAAAGCGCCACCGACGACGTCGTGGTGGCGCTGTACCGCGACGGCGCCACCGCGCGGCTGTTCGACGTGGTGGCCGATGCTTCGACGCAGAACCAGATCATCGTGCCCGGCGTGGCCACGGCCGGGCTGGCCGCGGGCACCTACCAGGTGATCGTCAAGGTCAACAACCAGCAGGCGCGCTTCAGCCCGCCGCTGCTGCTGCCATGAGGCTGCCATGAGACGGCCATGAGGCGCGAAGCGATGCCACTGCATGAGCCGCACGAGCCGCACGAACCGGTGGTCTTCATGCCCGGCGCCGGCGGCAGCGACGCGCACGCACGCCACGCGCTGCGCCAGGCGACGCTGCGGCTGCGCCGCGAGGTCTGCTGGCTGTGGCGCGAGCGGCTGTTGCAGGGCGCGGCCGATGCCGCGGCGGCCGACCCCGCCGCGCTGCCGCCTTTCATCGACCCGGCGCTCGGTGTGCTCGACCTGGCGCGTTATGCGCAGCACAAGCAGGCCTTCTTCCGCGACGACCCCACCGCGCGCCACCTGGGCGCACTGATCGCCGCACCCGCGCCCGACGCCGGCCCGCAGCGGCGCGGCGGCTTCGGCTGGGTGGTGCGCGAGCTGGCGCTCGAGCCGGTCGAAGCCTTCGTGCTCGCGCTGGCGCTGCTGCCGGCGCTGGACAGCGCGGCCGGCGCCGTCATCGCCACCTGCCTGAACGACGCGCAGCGCGGCGAGCCGACGCTGGCGCTGGCGCAGCGGCTGTGGGACGAGCCCGACCCGGTGTTGCGCTGCTTCGACCCGGGGCACCGGTTGTTCGCCTTCGGTCTGGTCGAAGGCGGCGGCTGGAACGCGCCGCTGCGCGTGGCGCCGGTGCTGGCGCGGGAGCTGCTGGGCCTGGCGCCCGAGTTCGGTCGATCCTCGCCCGAGCGCGAAGCCCGAGCGCGCCGCCGCGTCATCCCGGTGCTCGGTGCGCCGGGCGCGCCGCTGGCCGAGGCCGCCGCGCAGGCTGCCGCGCGCGATGGGCAGCCGCTGATGCAGGCAGCGGCCGACGCGGATGCCGAAGGCTTGCGCGCGGCGATGACGCTGGCCTGGCTGCGCGGCGCCGCGCTGTACCTGCCTTGCGCGCACTGGGCCGCGCGGCTGCCGGCCGACGGCCACGCGCATGCTGTGCCGCCGCTGCCGCTGCCGGCGCTGCCGCTGAGCCTGTTCGTCGGCATCCACGAGCGCGCTTCGATCCGCGCGCTCGGCGAGCCGGTGCTGCCTGCCGTCGAAGTGCCGCCGCCGGGCTTCGCCGAGCGCCTGGCGGTGTGGCGGCGGGCGCTGCCGTCGGCGGCGCGCCGGCCGGTGCTGGCCGAGCTGGCGCGGCGCTTCCGCGGCGAGACCGCGGCCATCGAGCGCATCGCCGCCGAACTCGGGCGCCTTGGCCGCGAGCCGACGGCGGACGAACTGCTCGCCGCCGCGCGCGCCGACCTCGACCTGGGCGCGCTGGCGCAGGCGGTGAGCCCGCGCTTCGAGTTGCAGGAACTGATGCTGCCGCCGGCGCAGACGCGCCAGGTCGCCGAGCTGGTGACGGCGATGCGCAACCTCGGCCGCGTGCACCACGAATGGGGCACGGCGCGCGCCTGGAACGAAGGCGGCCTGGCCGCGCTGTTCGCCGGCCCACCGGGCACCGGCAAGACCATGGCCAGCGAAGCCGTCGCGCACGAGCTGCAGCTGCCGCTGTGGCGCATCGACCTGTCGCAGGTGGTCAACAAGTACATCGGCGAGACCGAGAAGAACCTGAAGCGGCTGTTCGACGCCGCCGACGGTTCGGAAGCGATCCTGTTCTTCGACGAGGCCGACGCGCTGTTCGGCAAGCGCACCGAGGTCAAGGACGCGCACGACCGCTACGCCAACCTGGAGATCAGCTACCTGCTCGAACGCATGGAGCGCTTCAAGGGCTTGGCGATCCTGGCGACGAATCGGCGCAAGGACCTGGACGAAGCCTTCCTGCGCCGGCTGCGTTTCGTCATCGAGTTTCCGCTGCCCGGCGCACCCGAGCGCGAGCGCATCTGGCGCGGCGTGGTGCCGCCGGGCGTGGACGCGGGCGAGCTCGACTTCGACTTCCTGGCGCAGCGCTTTCCGCTGGCCGGCGGCCACATCCGCGCCATCGTCTTCCACGCCTGCCTGCAGGCCGCGGGCGAGGGCGCCGAGAAGCGTTTGACGATGCAAGGCGTCGTCCGTGCCGTGCAGCGCGAGTACGACAAGCTCGAACGCGCGTCCAGCCTGGAGCAGTTCGGGCCCTATGCGCCGCTGGTGGCGGCGGAAAGGGTGGCGCGATGAATCGGCGCGTCGACATCGACCGGCTCGAGCTGGATTTGCGCGGCGTCGACCCGCAGCTGGCCGAAGCCGCCGTGCGCTTGTTCGGCCCTGCACTGCAGGCCGAACTGGCGCGCGGCATCGAGCGCCGCGGCATCGGGCAGCACGGCAGCGCGGCGCGCATCGACGCCGGCCGCATTGCGCCAGCGTCGCAAGCCGACGCGCTGGCGGCGCGGCTGGCGCAGCGCGTCGCCGGCGCGCTGAACCCATCCGAAGGCTGAAGCCATGCTGCGCGGCGCCTTGATCGAATACGGCACCGACCTGATCGGGCCGATCCCCAACGTCGTGATCTTCCAGTTCAACCCGGAGTCGATGTCGCGCGCGCTGCAGGTGCCGGCGCGGCCGAGCGGCGCGACGCAGCGCGAGACCACGCAGGCGGGCGAGAAGACCTTCGAGAAGATCACCTTCAAGGCGCACTTCAGCGCCGCCAACATGCTCGACGAAGACAAGGTGCTGGCGCGGCTGTTCGGCATCGGCCCGCAGCTGGCGGCGCTGGAGAAGATGGTGCTGCCGAGCAGCAAGATCGCCGGGCTGATCGGCGCGGTGATCGACGCCATCGCCGGCTTGGCCTCGCCGCCGAAGCCGCCGGCGCAGCCGATCCCGCGCGAGAACTACCCGCGCATCCTGTTCATCTGGGGGCCAACGCGGGTGCTGCCGGTGACCATCGACTCGATGACCATCGCCGAGCAGGAGTACGACTTCGCGCTGAACCCGGTGCGCGCCGAGGTGGACATCACGCTGTCGGTGATCGCCATCGACCAGTGTTCCGACGACGTGCTGGCCAAGGGCGCGCTCGAGTATTCGACGATCGCCAAGGAGGCGATGGCCATCGCCAACCTGGCGAACACCGCCGAGCAGATCGTCGAGCTGATTCCGATCTGAGGACACGAACGATGTTCCTGCCGAACTCCCGCTACGCCAGGGTCGCCACCGTGACGACGAAGCTCGCCAGCGGCGAGGAGGTGGTGGCGCTGAAGCTGCGCAAGCTGACGCCGGTGTCGGGCGAGCCGCGCACGGTGCTGGCCGGCGACCGGCTCGACATCGTCGCGCAGCAGGCTTATGCGGAGCCGACCTGGTTCTGGCATGTCGCCGACGCCAACACCGCGCTCGACAGCCGCGAGTTGGTCGCGCTGCCGGGCGACAGCGTCGACGTGCCGACGAGCTGATGCCATGAGCACCGCACGGCCGTTCCGAAGGCACTCATGCCCCCTTGGGGGGCCGGCCCGCAGGGCCTGGGGGGCGCAATGAGCACCGCACGGCCGTTCCGAAGGCGCTCATGCCCCCTTGGGGGGCCGGCCCGCAGGGCCTGGGGGGCGCAATGAGCACGCCCAGGTTCCGCGTCTGGTTCGGCGACGCCGAGGCGAGCGAGGACGACCTCGCGCGCATCGAGGAGATCGAGGTCACGCAGGAGATCGACAAGTTCTGGGAGGCGCGCATCCGCACCACGATGTGCCTGGACGCGCAGGGCCATTGGCAGCACCGCAGCGACACGGTGGCCGCGGCTTTCACGCGCATGCGCGTCGAGCTCGATGCGGGGAATGGCACCTTCGTGCCGCTGATCGACGGGCCGGTGACGAGCTTCGATTCGCGCATGGACTCGCAGCCCGGCCGCAGCACCGCCACCTTCGTGGTGCGCGACGACAGCGTGTTCCTGAATCGCGACGAGGGCACCGAGGTCTTCCGCGACAAGACCGACAGCCAGGTCGCCGACGAGCTGCTGCGCAGCGTCGACGCCATCGACGACACGCGCATCGAGGCGACCAGCGCGACGCATGCGATCAGCTCGCGCCGCGGCACCAAGCTGCGTTGCTTGAGCGAACTGGCGCGCGCCAACGAGCGCCGCGTGTTCGTGCTGCCCGGCCCCGAGCCGGGCAAGAGCATCGGCTGCTTCCTGTCCGACCCGCGCCAGGCCGAGGGCGACCTGCCTGCGCTGACGCTGATCGGCGACGCGCGCAACCTGGGCGACGCGACGATCGAGGAGGACAGCGAATCGCCCGAGCGCACCAGCGCGCAGCGGCTGCGCATCGCCGACGGTGCGCTCGCCTCGTTCCAGACCAGCGCCGCCGACCTGGGCGTCGGCGGCGACCGGCCCGCGCTGCCGGCAGACCTGACGCCGCTGCGCCTGCTGCCGCCGGCCGACGCGACGCGCGAGGATCCGCAGGCCGCGGCCTCGGGCCGCGCGCGCCAGTCGGGTTACGCCTACAAGCTCAGCAGCCGCGTCATCCCCGGCTGTTATGCCGCCGCGCTGCAGCCGCACCGGCGCGTGCGCATCGAATGCGGCGACACGCCCTACAGCGGCGACTGGCTGCTGGCCAAGGTCGTGCACCGCATCACGCCGTCGATCTACACCCAGAGCTTCGAGGCCTGGGGCGACGCCGGCACAGAGGTGTCCGCAGCACCGGTGGCCGAGGCCACCGGCGGCGGGCTGTCGCTGTCGTTCTCGGCCAGCGTGGGGGTGTTCTGATGCCGCAAAGCGTCGAAAACATGCTCGAGCAGCTGACGCGCCAGGTCGGCGAGCGCTACTTCGGCAAGTACGGCGGCGTCGTCATCGACAACGACGACCCGCTGCAGCTGGCGCGGCTGAAGGTGCGCGTGCCGGCGCTGATGCAGGACGCCGAGATCGGCTGGGCACGCCCGGCGCTGCCCTTCGCCGGGCCAGGACACGGGCACGTGATGGTGCCCGAGGCCGATGCGATGGTGTGGGTCGAGTTCGAGGCCGGCAACCTCGACCAGCCGATCTGGAGCGGCTGCTTCTACGCCGAGAACCAGTCCGCACCGGGGCCCAGCGCGCCCGGCGGGCACGTCATCGCCACGCCACAGGGGCACCGCGTGGTGCTCGACGACGACGGCGACAAACTGGTGGTCACGCATTCGGGCGGCGCGATGCTGGAGATGACCGCCA
This sequence comes from uncultured Rubrivivax sp., assembly GCA_964477985.1. Taxonomy (GTDB): domain Bacteria; phylum Pseudomonadota; class Gammaproteobacteria; order Burkholderiales; family Burkholderiaceae_C; genus Rubrivivax. The sequence goes on from CAYZGL010000010.1 coordinate 25,355, forward strand.
CCGAAGTCACGCTGCAGCTCGGCGCCAGCAAGATGGTGCTGAGCAACACCGCGATCACGTTCAACGACGGCGTGCTGAAGATCGGCCCGGCGGGGGTCAGCCTGGCGAACGGCGCGATGACGCTGGGGGTGCCGCCGGTATGAGCGGCGTACCGATGCTCACCACCACCAGCACCGTGATGTGCCCGCATTTCGGCCAGGCGATCCTGAGCACGGCCAACACGCAGGCCATCGTCGATGGCGCGCCGGTGTTGCTGCTGACCGACCGGCACACGGTCGCCGGCTGCGCCTTTGCGCCCGGCGGCGTGCCTTCGCCGTGCGTGCAGATCCAGTGGCTCACCGGCGGCACGCAGGCCAAGGTGCAGAACGTGCCGGTGCTGCTGCAGAGCAGCGTCGGCCTGTGCCTGAACGCGCTGCAGGTGCCGCAGGGGCCGGCGATCGTGCTGCAGACGCAGACCAAGGCGCTCGGAGTCTGACGATGTTGTCCAACGGCCGCCACCTCGCCTTCCCGTTCCGCATCGGCAGCGACGGCCGCACGGCGGCGCCGCTGTCCGACGCCGAACACGTGCGCGACGAGCTGCTGCAACTGCTGCTGACCAGCCCCGGCGAGCGGCTGTTCCTGCCCGAGTTCGGCGGCGGCGTGCGCAAGCTGGTGTTCGAGCCCGCTTCCGACGTGCTGCGCGGCGTGGTCAAGGCGCGCATCACCAACGCGCTGTCGCGCTGGCTCGGCCATCGGCTGACGGTGGAGCTGATCGACGTCGGCTTCGACGAGGCCACGGCGATGCTCGAAGTGACGGTCAAGTACCGCCCGGCCGGCTCGCCCGACTCGCGCGTCGTCAAGTTCCAGAGGACCGGGCAATGAGCGCGCCGGGCAGCTCCCAAGCGCTCGTCCCGCAGCGCGCAGCGCGGAGGGGATCGTAATGAGCGCGATTGTTTCCCGCGACCACGCCGACGACCGCGCCGACGCGCTCACCGCCGCCAACCTGAACGGCCTGCGGCTGATCCTGGTCGCGCTGCCGCCGGGGCCGAACCCCGACCACGCCGACCTCGAGCTGCGCTTCTGGAACAGCCTGCACGTCGCGGCGATCCTGGCCGCGATCACCGCCGACCCGGTGCGCGCCGGCCAGATCTTGCGCGTGCGTGGCGGCACGCGCGTGCTCGCCGGCAACCTGCCCGACCAGGTGCACGTCAGCGCGGTGGCGGCGGGCAGCGATGCAACGCGATTGAACCTGCGCGTGCAGCCGGTCGGCGACTACTCGACCTACACGCTCGAGCTGGTGTTCGACGCCAGCCGCATCGACCCCTTCTTCGCCGCGCTGGGCTTCAAGTTCCGCCCCGGTTGCTTCACCAACGACTGCGCGCCGCAACTGCCCGGCCGCCCGGCCTTGCCCGGCCCGGCGATCGACTACCTGGCCAAGGACTACGACTCCTTCCGCCACGTGCTGATGACGGCGATGGCGCAGCGCGTGCCGGGCTGGAAGAGCACCAGCGAGGCCGACCACGACCAGGTGCTGATCGACCTGTTCGCCGCCGCCGCCGACGAACTGAGCGACTTCCAGGACCGCGTGATGAGCGAGGCCTATCTCGCCACCACGCGCAAGCGCGTCTCGCTGGCGCGGCATGCGCGGCTGATGGACTACCACCTGCACGAGGGCAACCAGGCCAGCACCTGGCTCGCGCTGGAAATCACGCCGGGGCAGACACCGTTCGCGCTGGGCACGCAGACGCTGGTGGCGTGGACCGGCGCTGTCCCGCCGCTGCCCGAATCGGTGTTCTTCGCCAGCCGCGAACACCGGCTGCCGGTGGCGCAGCAGCAGCGGCTGGACCCGCTCGTCAACGCGCTGCGGCTGCACACCTGGAGCAATGCGCAGCCGGCCTTGCGCGCCGGCAGCACCAGCGCCGATGTCGTGCCGGTGGGGGCGGGCGGCCAGGCCGACGCCGACGCATTGCGCGATCTGGTGCGCGCCGGGCTGCTGCGCCGCTTGCTGATCGCCGAGCGGCTGAACCCGCTGACCGGGCTGCCCAACGGCCGCAATCCGCGCAAGCGCCAGTTGCTGCGGCTGCGTGCCGGCGCGGTCGGGGCCTTCGCCGCGCAGACGATCCAGGACCCGCTGAACAACGTCTTCCTGGTGCGGCTGCACTGGGAGCCGCGCGACGCGCTGCGCCACGATTACAGCTTCACCAGCTTCTGCAACGGCGTGCCGACCGCGGACATCTCGATGTTCCACGGCAACCTGCTGCAGGTGTACGAAGGCCGGCCGATGCAAGCGGTATTCCACGAACCCGGCACCGACCTGATCGCCGACACGGCCGAGGTCAAGCAGCGCCACTTCGTGCGGCTAGACCGTTACGACAGCGGCTTCGACTGGGTGCTGGCAGCGTTGCCCGAAGGCCCGCTCGCCTACCTGCCGACGCCGACGGGCGGCGAAGTGCCGGCGCGATCGACGCTGCACGTCGAAGTCACCGTCCCCGCCGCCGGCACCGACCCGTGGGACGAGGTCGAGTCGCTGGTGCACAGCGACACCAGCGCCGAGCAGGGCGACCACTTCATGGTCGAGACCGACGAGCGCCGCCGCAGCGTCTTGCGCTTCGGCAACGGCACGAGCGGCACGCTGCTGCCGCGCGGCGCGACGGTGAGCGCGCAGTACCAGATCGGCGGCGGCGCCGCGGGCAACATCGGCGCCGACCAGCTGCTGTTCGCGCGCCCGTTGTCGGGGGTACTGAGCGCCGCGATCCAGCGCGTGTGGAACCCCTTCGACGTGCGCGACGGCCGCGACCCCGAGCCGGACCAGAAGATCCGCCGCAACGCCCCCGAGGCCTACCGCGCACGCCAGTTGCGCGCGGTGACGCTGGCCGACTACGTGCGCCGCGCCGAGGAAGTCGAAGGCGTGTCGCGCGCGGTCGCACGCTATGCCTGGACCGGCAGCTGGCGCACGGTGCGCGTGACGCTCGACCCCGAGGGCACGACGTTGCTCGAAGAACCGCTGCGCGCCGCGGTCGCCGCGCACCTGGAAGCGGTGCGGTTGATCGGCGAGGACATCGAGCTGCGTCCGCCGCGCTTCGTGCCGCTGGACATCCGCGTCGTCGTCTGCGCCTTGGCCGAGGTCTGGCGCGAGGACCTGCGCTTCGTGCTCGAGCAGGAGTTCTGCGACCACTTCACCAGCGACGGCCGGCGCGGCTTGTTCCACCCCGACGAGTGGAGCTTCGGCCAAGCGCTGCACCGCAGCCGGATCGAAGGCCGGCTGCAACAGGTGGCCGGCGTCGAGCACGTGGTGTCCATCGTGATGAAGCGCTTCAACGCGCCCACACCGGGGGTGCCGAACGCCGAGTTCCTCGAGATGGGCTTCGACGAGGTCGTGCTGCTGGCCAACGACCCGGACCACCTCGAGCGCGGCCTGATCCGTTTCGACATCCGCGGCGCGAAATGAACCACCCCCTACGCGCTTCGCGCGCCCCCTCGAGGGGGCGCCGCCAGCGGCCCGGCAAAGCCGGTTCCGCGGCGGCCGCTCGATGGGTTTGGTTCGTGCGTCGTGTGTGCCGCTTCGGCGTCACGGGAAACTGATATGCCTTGCAACCCGCTGATCGACGACCCCTTCGACTTCCCGCGCCGCGCACACAACCGGCCGGCGTTGCCGCACATCGGCTACCGCATCGGCCGCTACGAAGACTTCGTCGAGGCGATGCTGCGCCACATCGACGCCGCGCTGCCGCTGCAGGCCTGGACGCACCGCGAGGCCGACGACCCGGCGATTGCCTTGCTGCAGGGCGCGGCGATCGTCGGCGACATCCTGAGCTTCTACCAGGAGCACTACGCCAACGAGGCTTACCTGCGCACCGCCACCTGGCGCGACAGCGTCGCCGAACTGGTGCGGCTGACCGGCTACCGCCTCGCGCCGGGGCTCGGCGGGCGCGCGACCTTCGCCTTCGAGCTGCGCGGCACGCAAGCGGTGACGATCCGCAAGGGCTTCCCGGTCAAGGCCGAGTTGCAGGACGTGCCCGACCCGGCCGAGTTCCAGACCGAGGCCGAACTGGTTGCGCATCCGCAGCTGGGCCGCTTCCAGCTCTATCGCCAGCGCATCCCGGGCGCGACGATCGCCGCGGGCGCGACCACGGTCGAACTCACCGCGGTGGCCGGTGCCAGCGATTCGATCAGCCTGGCGGCCTTCGACCTTCAGCCCGGCGACAAGCTGCTGCTGATGCCGAACGAGGCGATGTTCAGCACGCCCGGCACCGCCTACAGCACGCAGCAGGCGGCGCAGCTGGTGACGGTGAGCAGGGTCACGCCCCGGCTCGGGCGCGTGCTGGTCGAGCTGGAATCGGGCCCGGCGCAGGCCTGGGCCGCACCGGTGCGCGCCTTGCGCGTCGGCCGCAGCTTCAGGCATTTCGGCCACAACGCGCCGCCGAACTTCGTCACGCCGATCGCCGACTCCAGCGGCAAGATCAGCGGCAGCCACAGCGCGGCGACGCGCTTCGAGCGCTACATCTACTACGGCGATTCCACCTTCGGCTTCGGTGCCGGCTACACCTCGCTCGACCGCAGCGAGATGCCGCTGGATGTGGAGGCGCCGGACATGGCACCCGGCCGCAGGCTGGTCGTGCAGGGCAGCGCGCGCTTCGACGGCCAGCCGGTGTCGGTGCCGTTCACGGTGACGAAGACCATCGTCGCCGCGCGCGGCCGGGGCTTAAGCTGGGGCAACCTGGTCGGCGCGGCCACGGTGCTGACGCTGAACGACCAGTTGTTTGCCAACGGCAGCGTGCTCAACGAGATCGCCGACATCCGCGAGCTGCGCTTCCACGAAGTCACCAGCCCGCTTTTGACGCTGCGCCCGCCCAGCGGCTTCGCCGGCGGCGCCTTTGCCAACGGCACGAACGCGCTGTATTTCTACGGCACGGCCGACGAGGCCAGGCCCCTGGCCGGGCGGCGGCTGTTCCTGCAGCACGACGACGGCCGCAACGTCCAACTGGTAGTGACGGATGCGGCGTCGGCTTTCGCCTCGTCGTCGCCGGCGCCGCGTTTGTGGCCGTTGAGCTTCGACCGTGCACCGGCGCCGTTCACGAAGAACAATTTCGACGAGGAGGCGCCCAGCGTCACCGTGTTCGGCAACCTCGCCGACGCCACGCAGGGCAAGGCCGAGCGCGAAGCGGTGCTCGGCAACGGCGACGCGACGCAGGCCTTCCAGACCTTCACGCTGCCGAAGGCGCCGTTGACCTATTTCCTGGCCGGCGACGCGACACCGCCGCAGCGGCCCGAGCTGGAAGTGTGGGTCGGCGGGCGGCGCTGGACGCGCGTCGACGTGCTGTTCGGCCGCGGGCCGAAGGACGAGGTCTACATCGTGCGCGAGGACGCCGAAGGCCGCAGCCATGTGCAGTTCGGCGACGGCGAAACCGGCGCACGGCTGCCCACCGGGCTGAAGAACGTGGTCGCGGTGTTCCGCAGCGGCAACGGCGCGCGCGGACCCGTCAAGCCCGGCGCGCTGCCGTCGGCGCCGGAGCGGCCGCTGGGCTTCGACAAGGTCACGCTGGCCGGCATCGTCGCCGGCGGCGCCGAGGCCGAGGACGCGGACAAGGCGCGCGAGGCCGCGCCGGGCAAGGTGCAAAGCCTGGGGCGCATCGTCAGCCTGCGCGACCACGAAACCGAAACGCTGTCCATCCCCGGCGTGGTCACGGCCAGCGCCGCCTGGGACCTGCACGAGGGCGTGCCCGCAGTGTTGCTGCGCGTGCTGCTCGAAGCCGGGCGCGAGGCCGAGTTCGCCGCGGTGCGCCAGGCGGTGGCGCATGCGCAGCGCTGCCGCGGGCCGAACCGCCACCCGGTGATCGTGCAGCAGGCGCTGCTGCGCTACGTGTTCTGCGATGTCACCTATGCGCGCGACCCGAGCTATCCCTTGGCCACGGTGCAGGCCGCCTTGCGCGCCGCGCTCGGCCTGGCCGGCGACGCGGCGAACGCGCGCAGCGGCCTGTTCGGCCTGCGCGCGCGCAGGCTCGGCGCGCGCGAGTACGCGAGCCGCATCGAAGGCCTGCTGCAGAACGTCGCCGGTGTGCTGTGGTGCAAGGTGGTGGCGCTTGGCCGTTTCGGCGGCGGCGTGCGCGACCCCGCGACGCTGGCGCTGCCGCCGACGCCGAGGGCGCGTCTGGCGACGCTGCCCTGCGCGCCGCACGAACTGCTGCAGCTGGCCGCGCGCCACCTGACGTTGATCGAGGCCGCCGAGCCGAGTGCGGGAGAGTGCGCATGAATTGCCGCCCGGCCGTTCCCGGCAAGCGACGCGCAGCCTGCTGCAGCGCGGCGGCTCGCAGCGCAGTGCGCAGCACGGAGGTGTTCCCATGACCACCGTCACCGTCCCGCTGTTCGACCGCCTGCCCGAGATCTACCGCGTCCGCGACGCCGAGCAGTCGCCGCCGGACCAGCTGCGCGCCTACCTGGCCGCGGTCGAGCTGGCCTTCGGCGCGCTGCACGACCACATCGCACAGCTTTACGACGACCTGTTCATCGACACCTGCGACGACTGGGTCATCCCCTACCTGGCCGACCTGCTCGGCACCACGCACCTGAAAGGCGAGCCGCGCACGCTGCGTGCGGACGTCGCCGACACGATCGCGCTGCGCCGGCGCAAGGGCACGCTGGGCGCGGTCGAGCGTCTGGCCGTCAACCTGACGGGCTGGGCCTGCCGCGCGGTCGAGCTGCGCGACAACCTGTCGTGGGCGCAGCACCTGAACCACCAGCGCCCGGATGCCGGCGGCGAGCCGCCCTATGGCGATGCCAGGCTGATCGCGCTCGGCCACCGCCTCACGCCGCGCGGCGGCACGGCGCCAATCCGCGACCCGGCGGCGCTGGCGCTGCTGGGCACACCCTTCGACAACTTCGCCTACACCGCCGACGTCAAACCCGGCGACGCGCGCGAGCACCCCGCCGACGCGCGGCGCATCAACCTGCCGAACCTGGCGGTGTTCCTGTGGCGGCTGGCGGCCTACCGGCTGCGGCTGATCCAGCCGCTGGCCAAGGGCGCCACCGACCTCGGCCCGCAGCCGGCCGGCCTGGCGCGCTTCGCGGTGCGCTTCGACCTGCATCCGCTGGACCTGCCGGTGGCGTTGTTCAACACCAGCCGCCCCGGCTTCCTGCAGGCCGGGACCTCGGGCGGCGTGGTGTCGCCACTGACCGAGGCTGACGCCGTGCCCGGGCCGATGCTCGACGCGCGTCTGACCACCGGCACCGAGGCCGGCCACCCCGAGGCCTACGTCGCGATCGACTTCTTCGACGATGCGCCGGTGCCTCCCGCCGGCTTCGACTTGAGCGACGTGGGCCTGCACTTCTTCCTGCCGCTGTCGCAGCAGCCGGTGTTCGCGACCACGAACTGGCTGTTCCGCGGCGACAACCTGTGCGCCTGGGAAACCGGCCTGCGCCGGCCCTTGCGCGACGGCGAACTGGTGATCGACCCCGACATCGGCCGCGCGCTCTTCGGCGTCGGCAACCCCGCGCAGCGCGACGCGCTGGTCGACGCGGCCGGTACGACGCCGCGCATCTATGCCAGCTTCACCTACGGCGCGGTCGGGCCGGTGGGCGCGCACCCGGTGTCGCGCAGCTTGGGCCCGGTCAGCGGCACGCTGCGCCGCGCCAGCGCCTTGCCCGGTGGTGCTTCGCTGCAGAGCCAGCTCGTCGATCTCGACATCGCGACCCAGCCGGTGGTGATCCAGATCGACGACAGCCTGGTGCACCGCATCGACCTGGCCGCGGTGCCGGGCTCGGGTGTCGATGGCGGCAACTCGCTGCGCCTGGCGCAGTCGCTGACGATCCGCGCCGCCGACGGCCAGCGGCCGGTTCTGCTGCTGGCGCGGCCGTTGAACTTCCGCCCGGTGAACGCGGCCGACGCCAACATCGCGACGCCGGTGGTGCGGCTCGAAGGGCTGTACGTCGCCCCCGATTCGGCAAGCTTCCCGGCCGGCGCGGCCTTGGTCGAACGCGCCGCCGTGGCGCGGCTCGAGATCGTCGGCTGCACGCTCAGCCCCGGCGGCCACACCCAACGCGACGGCACGCGCGCCGCCATGCAGCCGGCGCTGCGGCTGGCCAACGGCTACGGCTTCAGCCTGCCGGCGGACGAAGCCGCCTTCGTGCCGACGCCCGACATCGTGATGCAGCGCTCGGTCAGCGGCTCGATCGCCATTGACGAGCGTTACCGGCTCGACCTGCAGGACTGCATCGTCGATGCCGGGCAAGGCGTCAACGACCCGTTCGCGCCGCCGCTGGCGATCGGCGCCGTCACCGACCCGGCCCATGCCTGGGGCGCGCCGCTGGACTTCCACGGCCTGACGGTGTTCGGCGGCGTGCGCGTCGGCGAAGTCGGCGGCTCGGGCGGCATCTTCACGCAGGCCTTCGCGGTGCTCGACAACCAGCATGGCTGCATCAAGCATTCGAGCTTCGCGCGGGGTGCGAACCGGCTGCCGCCGAACCACTTCTGCGTGTTCGCGCCCGACGCGCGCCAGGCCTTCGTGTCCGAGCGCTTCAACGCGCCGGCTTATGGCCAGTTGGCGAACCACGCCGACCGGCGCATCCGCACGCTGGGCCCCGGCGACGACGCGATGGGCGCCTTCGGCTTCCTGCTCGACGCGCACAAGTGGGCCAACCTGAGCCTGCGCCTCGCCGAGTTCATGCCGGTGGGCACCCGGCCCTTGACCGTACCCGTGACCTGAATCTGAACAGGAGACAGCCATGCAAGGCGACTTCTCCAACCTGCACTTCGACCCGCACGAGCACGAACGCGGCGTCGCCCCCGCCGCACTGGGCGTGCTGCGCAACATCAGCGGCGTGCTGCACCAGCAGGGCCGCGTCACGCTGGACACCGACCTGAGCGAAGGCGAACTGCTCGAGCTGGGCTGGAACGGCCAGGCCGGACGCGACATCATCGGCGCCGGCGTGTGCGCGGTGCCGGCTGAAGCGCCCGAGGGCTTCGCGGTAGCGGCCGCCTTCGTCGCCGGCGGCGAGGTGCACGTGATGGTGCATCCGGGCCGCGCCTGGGTCGACGGCATCCTCACGCGCCTGGCCGGCGCCGCGGCAGCGCCGACGGTGGCGGTCGAACGCGAGGCCACCTACCTGGGCCCGCCGATCGCCGTGCCGCTGCCGACGCCGGCGACGCTGGGCGACGGCGTGCGCGACGCGGTCATCCTCGAAGTGTCCCAAGAAGCGCTGCACGGCTTGCAGTACCCGCAGCGCCTGGTCGAGCCCGCGCTCGGCGGGCCGGACACGGCTGAGCGCGCCTTCGTCAACTTCCGCTTGCGCCTGCTGCGCCTGACCGAGGGCGAGGACTGCAGCAACATCGGCCCCAGGCTGCGCGACGACTTAGGCGCCAAGGGGCGGCTGACGGCATCGCTGGCGCCGACCGTGGCCATCGCCGGTGACTGCCCGGTGGTCGGCGGCGGCGGCTACACCGGCTTCGAGCACAACCTGTACCGCGTCGAGATCGCCGAGACCGGCGGCCTGGCCGCGCGCTTCAAGTGGTCCCAGTTCAACGGCGGCTTGTGCGGCCGCGGGCGCTTCGACGCCACCGTGACGCCGCCGCGCGTGACCATCGACGCCGGTCGCGCGGCGATCGTGCATTCGAACCTCAGCGACTTCTATCTCGAAGCGCTGCAGTACGACGAACTCGCCGGTACCTGGAACGTCGTCTACGGCGCGCTGGCGACGCTGAACGCCGAGAACGACCTCGACCTGACGCAGCCGCCGCTGTTCGGCGCGATCCCTTCGACCACCGACCCGGTGTTCTTCAGGCTGTGGAACGGCATCGAGGACATCGCCGCCTTCACCAACTCGATCGACCCGGTCGAACTGCGCGACGGCATCCGCTTGGTGTTCGACGCGCCGGCCAATGGCAACTACCGCCCCGGCGACTACTGGACCTTCCCCTTGCGCGCCGGCGAGATCGCCAACCCGTCGATCCTGGTCGACACCGCGCCGCCAGTGGGCATCGTCTACCACCGCGTGCCGCTGGCCGAAATCAACTGGACCGGGCGGCTGGACACGCGCATCAGCGGCGTCATCGAGGACTGCCGCAAGCGCTTCCGCCCGCTGACCAACCAGAAGCTGTGCTGCAGCTTCCTGGTCGGCGACGGCGTGTCGAGCTTCGGCGACTTCAACTCGCTCGAACAGGCGGCCGCGCACCTGCCGCTGGCCGGCGGCGAGCTGTGCCTGCTGCCGGGGCTGCACCGCGCCAACCTGCGGCTCGAGGGCCGGCGCAACGTCACGATCCACGGCTGCCCGCGGCGCTCGCTGCTGCTGCCGCGCACCGAAACACGGGCGCTGCCGATCCTGCACTTCGTCGATTGCGTCGGCATCCGCGTCTACGAGCTGGACCTGATCACCTACGACGGCATCGACGTGCTGATCCAGGGCACCAGCGAAGGCGCGTGCCGCGACGTGGTGGTGCGCGACAACCGCATGATCGGCCGCGTGCACTGCCTGCGCGCCAACAACGCGGCCGAACTGCAGATCGCGAACAACCGGCTGCACCTGCTCGACACCGCGGCCGGGCTGACCACCCTCTCGCTGGAAGCCGACGACAGCCTGGTCGAACGCAACACGCTGGTGCTGCTGCCCTTCATCGACACCACGCCCGACCAGCCCGACACGCCCGACGACGACCCCGCGCGCGACCCGGCCGACCCGTGCGCGCGGCCCGAAATCATCTACCGCTTCCCGCGGCTGGTGCTGGCCTACGCGCTCGAGGTGTGGGGCTTCGCGCTGGCGCTGCTGCTGCCGCAGCAACCCTACCGCGCGATCGGCGGCATCCACCTGCGCGCCGGCTGCGAACGCGTGCGCCTGCTCGAGAACAAGGTCATCGGCGGCGCCGGCAACGGCATCACGCTCGGCGGCGACCTCGATCCGCCGCCGCCGGCGCCCGAGCCGCAGCCGCAGCCGCAGCCGGGGCTGACGGTCGCCACGCCGGCGGTGACTGTGGCGAGCGTGAACACCGCGAGCCTGTCGGCCTCGGCCGCGTCGTCACTGCGCGTGCCGACCGCGGCCTCCGTGGCTTCGGCCGCGTCGCGCCTGTCCGCCAACGCGGCCACCAGCGACCAGCCGGTCGCGGTGGTGGTCGACGCCAGCGGCCAGTTCCTGGCGCTGGTGCTGAACGAAGCCGGTGCCGCGCAGGCCGACGTCGATGTCTACCTCGAAGCCTCCAGCGCCGACGCCGGCACCGCCAGCGACCGCAGCGACAAGGACGGGCTGGCGAGCATCAAGACCGCGCCGGGGCGCTGCCTGCTCGACGTGTCGCCGCAGTGGCGCATCGTGCGCGTGGCGGAGACGCGCGACCAGGGCGTGCTGGTGAACGCGATCACGATCGCGCCGCGCGCCGCGGCGCTAGGCCGCGCCGAGGCCTTCCTGCACGAAGTCACCATCGAAGCCAACGACGTGTCGATGATGGGGCTGTCGGGCATCGGCTTCGCGCTGCGCGCCGGCGCGCGGCTGGCCGGCACGACGACGGCGGTGGTGAACAACAACGCCAAGGCGACGCTGCTCGCCTTCATCGACAACGCGCTGCTGAACTTCGCGCTGACGCCGCTGCTGCGCGCCACGCACCCGGTGCGCGACCTGGTGATCCTGAACAACCGGCTGCACCACAACCTGCGCAACCCCTTCAGCGAGGCGATGCTGCAGCAGGCGCAGCAGATCGGCCGCGGCGGCATCTCGCTGGCCGTGGTCGAAGCGGCGCGCATCAGCGGCAACCACGTCAACGACAACGGCATCACCGCCATCAACCCGGCCTGCGGCGTGTTCGTCGGCTACGGCAACGACGTCGAAGTCACCGACAACACGCTGGCCGCCAACGGTGCGATCACCGCCGACTACGAGGAGAACCGGCGCGCCGGGCTGCGCGGCGGCATCTACGTGCGTTTCGCCGGCGCGCTGACGGCGCGGCTGTCGGCGTCCACCGGCCGCAAGCCCGCGCTGCGCGTGCACGACAACCGCGTCGACCAGCCGGCCGGGCGGGCGCTGACCGCCTTCGCCTTCGGCCCGGTGTCGATCGCCAACAACCATTTCAGCAGCGAATTCACCGGGCGCTTCGGCTTCCTCGATGCCGCTTTCGGCGGCGTGCTGGTCGGCAACTTCGGCGGCATGCACCGCTTGATCGCGCGCCGCTTCGGCGGGCGCATCGACAACGCCGCCGGCCGCTACGCCGCGCTGGCCGAGGCCGCGCTGCCCGGCGGCGAGACGATCTACGACGACAACTACGTGCGGCTGGATGCCGCAAACCGCTCGCTGGTCAGCCAGGCGCTGCTGTCCTTCGACGACTTCGGCTGCGCCAGCAACACCAGTGCCGTCTACCGCGGCGACCCGTTCTTCGTCAACACGCTGCTCGTCGCCGACACGCTGCGCGCCACCGGCGGGCGGCTGCGCGAGGACGCGACGCGCACGCTGTCGATGCTGTCGCTGGGCCTGCGCGCCAACATCAACAGCCACAACCAGGCCGACCACTGCATCTTCGCCTTCCCGCTGCCCAGCAGCACGCACGTGCCGCGCACGGTGAACCTGCCGAACCACGTCTTCGATGCCAGCTTGTGCGTCAACTCCGACGGCGTGCAGGCCAGCGTCGGCCGCTTCGCCGCACCGGCGCTGTCGGCGCACGCGGCGCAACTCGGCGGCACGATCGGCGAGAACGACTTCACGGCGGTCGAGGTGAACACGCTGTCGCAGGCCTACAGCAGCAGCGCGCTGACGCAGGTCAACACCACGCAGGTGGCGGTGACGCGCGCCTATCAGAAAGAGGCGCTGCGCCTGTCGGCCAAGCTCGGCGCCGAGCACCCGACAACGCAGGCGCTGGCCGCGCAGGCCGAAGCCGGCGTGGTGACGCAGCGGCTGGTGGCAGCCAGCGCCGAAGCCAACGCCGCAGCGTCGCCCACGCTTGCCGACGGCGGCGCGAGCGTCGGCGGGCGCGTCGTCAACACCAAGGGCCAGGGGCAAGGCGGCTTCGGCGTCGAGCTGCTGAACCCGGCCGGCGCCGTGGCCGCGAACCTGGGGCGCAGCGACGCCAACGGCAACTTCGGCGCAGCCTTCGACGCCAACGACACGGCGCGGCTCGCCAAGCTCGGCAAGCTGCTGCCGCGGGTGCTCGACAGTGCCGGCAAGGTGGTGCTGCAGTCGCAGGACGCGCTGGCCGTGGCGGCGGGCGCCGAGTTGCAGATCACGCTGACGCTGCCGGTGCGCACCGTGCCGCTGTCGGTGGTGGCCAACGGCACGCTGATCTTCGGCAGCCGGCCGCCGGCGGGAACACCGCCTGCGCCTGCCCCGACGCCTGCCCCGACGCCCGCCCCGACGCCCGCGCCGACGCCCGCCCCCGCACCG
>CAYZGL010000011.1:0-36643 GCA_964477985.1 uncultured Rubrivivax sp.
ACCGAGCTGCCGCTGATCATGCCGTTCAGCGCCGACGACACCACCGCCACCTTGGCCGGCCCGCCGCGCAGGTGGCCCAGCGCGGCGAAGCTGACCTGCATCATGTAGTTGCCGCCGCCGGCGCGGTCGAGCAGCGCGCCGAACAGCACGTAGACGAAGATCGTGCTGGTCGACACGCCCAGCGCGATGCCGAACACGCCCTCGGTGGTCAGCCACATGTGCGACAGCAAACGGTTCAGCGACGCACCCTTGTGCGCGATCACCTCGGGCATGTAGGGCCCGAACAGGCTGTAGCCGATGAACAGCAGCGCCAGCGCGGCCATCGGCCAGCCCACCGTGCGGCGCGTGGCTTCGAGCAGCAGCGCCAGCCCCGCGCTCGCGACCACGATGTCGATCGGCGTCGGCTGCCCCGGGCGGGTGGCGAGCTGCGCGTAGAACAGCAGCAGGTAGCCGCCGGCAAAGGCGCCGGCCAGCGCCAGCAGCCAGTCGGCCAGCGGGATGCGATCGCGTGGCGAACGCTTCGTTGCCGGCCACGCCATGAAGGCAAGGAACAGCGAAAACGCCAGATGCACCGAGCGCGCCTCGGTGTCGTTGAGCACGCCGAAGCGCAAGGCGAAGGGCAGCGGCGACGCGTACCACAGCTGGAACAACGTCCACGCCAGCGCGGTGCAGAACAGCAACCTGCCGGCAAAGCCTGCCGGCTCGCGCCGGCCGGTGTCGGCGTCGGCCACCAGCTGCTGCAGCGCGGCCGGGGCCTTTTCGATGTCGGTGCTCAAGCAGCGCTCACACGGCGCTCAGGGGCTGGCCGAGCGGCCACCGCGCGGCTACTTGATCCAGCCCTTTTCCCGGTAGTAGCGCAGTGCGCCTTCGTGCAGCGGCGCCGACAGGCCGTCCTTGATCATCTGCTCGGGCTTCAGGTTGGCCAGCGCCGGGTGCAGCTTCTTGAATTCGTCGAAGTTGTCGAACACGGCTTTCACCACCACGTAGACGGTGTCCGCCGGTACCTTCACCGACGACACCACGGTGGCCAGCACGCCGTAGGTTTCGGTGGCCTGCCGGTTGTTCGGGTACAGCCCGGCCGGGATCGTCACCTTCGCGTAGTACGGGTGCTCGGCCACCAGCTTGTCCACCGCCGGCCCGGTGAGTGCGATCAGCTGCGCGCCGCACGAGGTGGTGGGGTCCTGGATGTTGGCCGACGGGTGGCCCACGCCGTAGAAGAAGCCGTCGATCTTGCCGTCGCAAAGGGCAGGGCCGTGTTCGTCGGCCTTCAGCTCCGACGCCAGCGCGAAGTCGCTGAGCTTCCAGTTCATCGCCGCCAGCAGCTCTTCCATCGACGCGCGCGTGCCCGATCCGGGGTTGCCGACGTTGAAGCGCTTGCCCTTGAAGTCGCTGAACTGCTTGATCCCGGCGTCCTTTCGCGCCACCACGGTGAAGGGCTCGGGGTGGACCGAGAACACCGCACGCTCGTCGGTCCAGGGCCCCGCGTCCTTGAAAGCGCCCAGGCCCTTGTAGGCGTTGAACTGCACGTCGCTTTGCGCGAAGCCCAGGTCCAGCTCGCCCGACTTGATGGTGTTGACGTTGAACACCGAGCCGCCGGTGGACTCCACCGAGCAGCGGATGCCGTGCTTGGCGCGGTCCTTGTTGACCAGCCGGCAGATGGCGCCGCCGGCCGCGTAGTACACGCCGGTGACGCCGCCGGTGCCGATGGTGACGAACTTCTGCTGCGCCGCCGCGGGTGTGCACGGCAGCGCCAGCGCCAGCGCCGACGCGGCCAGCGCAAAGCGGCCAAGCAACGGGGAAAGACTCGGGCTCATGTCTGCGGCTCCAACAAGGGGGATTCGAGGAGCGGCGACGATAGCGCAGCGCCCACGCCGCTCAGGCGGGTAGTTGCGCCAATGCGGCATCGAGCGCGCGGCCCAGCCGCTGCACGATCTGTTCGAGCGTGTCGTCGCCGACGATGAAGGGCGGCGCCAGCAGCACGTGGTCGCCGTGCCGGCCGTCGACGGTGCCGCCCATCGGGTAGACCATCAGCCCTTCGGCCATGGCACGCGCCTTGATGCGCGCGTGCAGCTTCAGCCGCGCATCGAAGGGTTGTTTGCTGCTGCGATCCGCGACCAGCTCGATCGCCTGGAACAAGCCGCGCCCGCGGATGTCGCCAACCTGCGGGTGCGCGCCGAAGGCCGCGTGCAGCCGCTGGCGCAGGCGCTCGCCCTGGCGTTGCACCCGTTCGACCAGGCCATCGCGCCGAATCACCCGCTGCACCGCCAGCGCCGCGGCGCAGGCCATGGCGTGGCCGATGTAGGTGTGGCCGTGCTGGAAGGCGCCGCTGCCGCGGGCGATGGCGTCGACGATGTGTGCCTGTGCCAGCACCGCGCCGATCGGCTGGTAGCCGCCGCCCAGGCCCTTGGCCACCGCCAGCAGGTCGGGCACCACGCCTTCGGCCTCGCACGCGTGCAGCGTGCCGCAGCGGCCCATGCCGCACATCACTTCGTCCAGGATCAGCACGATGCCGTGGCGCGTGCACAGCTCGCGCACGCCTTGCAGGTAGCCCGGCACCGGCACGGTCGCGCCCTGTGTGGCGCCGCCCACGGTTTCGGCGACGAAGGCGATCACGTTGTCGCCGCCCAGCCGCCCGATCGCCGCGGCCAGCTCGGCCAGCAGGCGCTGGCCGTAGTCCTGTGCGCTTTCGCCGGGCCGGCGGTCGCGGTATTCGTAGCACGGTGCGACGTGCTCCACCTCGATCAGCAGCGGCGCGAACTGCGCGCGCCGCCAGGCGTTGCCGCCCACCGCCAGCGCGCCCAAGGTGTTGCCGTGGTAGCTCTGGCGCCGCGCGATGAAGTGCCGCCGCTGCGGCTGGCCGATCTCGACGAAGTACTGCCGCGCCAGCTTCAGCGCGGCTTCCATGGCCTCGGAGCCGCCGCTGACGAAGTAGGCATGGCTGGTGCCGGCCGGCGCGCCGCGCACCAAGACATCGGCCAGTTCCTCGGCCGCCTCGGTGGTGAAGAAGCTGGTGTGCGCGTAGGCCAGCTTGTCCAGCTGCGCGTGCATCGCGGCCAGCACCTCGGGGTGGCCGTGGCCCAGGCACGACACCGCGGCGCCGCCGCTGGCGTCGATGTAACGCTGGCCCTGCGCGTCGATCAGCTCGCAGCCTTCGCCGTGCACGGCCACCGGCAGCGCGTGCGCCATCTGGCGGTGCAGGATGCGGGTGGAGGGGGGCATGGCAAGCCTAGAATGTCGGCACGCCGGAAATCCGGCAAGCCGGGAGATGATCGCATGAACCTCATCAAGCTGGGCAAGAAGGGGCAGGTCAGCATTCCGCAGGTGGTGCTGCGCCAACTGGGCCTCGCGCCGGACACGCCGTTGCTGGTGGAAGCCACCGACGACGGCGCGATCCTGCTGCGCCAGGTCGGCGTGTACCCGATCGAGATCTACAGCGACGAGCGCCTGGCCGAGTTCGCACGCGAGAACGAGCTGACGCCCGAGCAACTCGAGCGCTGGGGTCCGGTGCTGGCCGACCCGTCGCAATGGCCGCCGCCGAACCTGGGCCGCAAGGCGGCGGCGTCAAGAGCGGAGCATCCAGCTCGCGCCAAACGGCGTTGAAGGTCTTCCTCGACGCCAACGTGATTTTCAGCGCGTCGCTGCCCAACGCGGGCGCGGCGAGGGGGCTGCTTTACCAGGCAGCACGGTGCGGCGCAATGTGCGTCAGCAGCGACCGCGCCTTGGCGCAAGCGCGACGCAACCTGTCGTCGAAGGCGGCGCATGCGATGACCGGCTGCGCCGAGATGGCGGCACGCATCGTCACAGTGCCTGAGCCGGCGCAGGCCGCCATCGACATAGCGCGTGACGCCGGCGTCGTGGTCAAGGACGCGCCGGTCTTCGCCGCGGCGCTGCAAGAAGGCGCGCAACTGTTCGTCACGGGCGACATGCGCCACTTCGGCCACCTTTTCGGCACGCAGGTCGAAGGCGTGCTCATCTTGCCGTTGCGCGCCGCGTTCGAGCGGCTGACCGCGATGCCGACGCCGCGCAGCGTGCGCGGCCCTGCGAAATGAACGCGCCCGAGGCCAGCGCCCCGCGCGCCCAGCGCATCGCCGACTTCATCGAGCGCTGGAGCCCCGGCGGCGCCGCGCATGCGCTGAACGAAGAGCAAGGCGCGCAGCAGCACTTCATCGAGCTGTGCGCGCTGCTCGGCGTGGCGCCGCCGGCCGGCGGCGACGACTACCTGTTCGAGAAGGGCGCGCTGCTGCTGGGCCAGCGCCGCGGTTATGCCGACGTCTTCAAGCGCGGCTGCTTCGCGTGGGAGAACAAGGCGCCGGGCAAGCCGCTGGACGCCGCCTTGCGCCAGCTGATGGGCTACGCGCTGGCGCTGGACAACCCGCCGCTGCTGATCGTCAGCGACCGGCTGCGCTTCGAGATCCACACCCACTTCAACGGCACGCCCAGCGAATGCCACCGCGTGCACATCGCCGAGCTGGCCGACCCGGCCCAACGCGAGCTGCTGCGCCGCTGCTTCGACGCGCCCGACAGCTTCAGGCCCCAGCGCAGCAGCCGCCAGATCACCGAAGACGCCGCGCGGGCCTTCGCCACCACCGCCGAAAGGCTGCGCGCGGCCGGCGTCGCGCCCGATGTCACTTCACACCTGCTGACGCAGTGCCTGTTCTGCTTCTTCGCCGAGGACATCGGCTTGCTGCCGGGGCGGCTGTTCGAGCGGCTGCTGGCCAACCGCGACGCCGATGCCGACGCGCTGCGCCGCGGCCTGGTCAGCCTGTTCACCACCATGCGCGACGGCGGCCTGTTCGGCGCCGACAGCATCGCGCGCTTCAACGGCGGGCTGTTCGCGCGCATCGAGGTGCCGCCGCTGTCCGCCTTCGACGTGGCCGCGCTGCGCAGTGCCGCCGCGCTGGACTGGAGCGCGATCGA
Organism: uncultured Rubrivivax sp.; assembly: GCA_964477985.1. GTDB lineage: Bacteria > Pseudomonadota > Gammaproteobacteria > Burkholderiales > Burkholderiaceae_C > Rubrivivax. The sequence goes on from CAYZGL010000011.1 coordinate 4,918, forward strand.
CGCCAGCATCTTCGGCACGCTGTTCGAGCGCGGCCTGGACCCGGCCAAGCGCGCCCAGCTCGGCGCGCACTACACCGACCCGGCCACCATCGAGCGGCTGATCGACCCGGTGCTGCGCCGCCCGCTGCGCGCCGAGTGGGGCGAGGCCAAGGCGAAGATCGCCGCGCACATGGCCCGGCACAAGCGCACCGGCGATGCCGAATACCGCAAGGGCGAGGCGGTGTTCGTCGCCTACCTCGAGCGGCTGCGCGCCTTCCGCGTGCTCGACCCGGCCTGCGGCAGCGGCAACTTCCTGTACCTGGCGCTGATGGCGTTGAAGGACCTGGAACACCAGGCCAACCTCGAGGCCGAGACGCTGGGGCTGCAGCGCCAGGTCGACGCCTACACCAGCCCGGCCAACGTGCTGGGCATCGAACTCAACGAATACGCCGCCGAGCTGGCGCGCGTGACGGTGTGGATCGGCGAGCTGCAATGGCGGCTGCAGCACGGCTACCCCTTCAAGCTGAACCCGGTGCTCGACCCGCTGGACCAGATCGAATGCCGCGATGCCTTGATGCATGCCGACGGCAGCCGGGCGGCGTGGCCCAAGGTGGACGTGGTGGTCGGCAACCCGCCGTTCGTCGGCGACAAGAAGATGCGTGCCGAGCTGGGGCACGACTACACCGAGCGGCTGCGCAAAGCCTACGCGCCGCGCGTGCCGGGCGGCGCCGACCTGGTGTGCTACTGGTTCGACAAGGCGCGCGCGGCCATCGAGGCCGGCACGTTGCAGCGCGCCGGGCTGGTGGCGACCAACTCGATCCGCGGCGGGCGCAACCGGCAGGTGCTCGACGCCATCGTGAAGACGACGCGCATCTTCGAGGCCTGGAGCGACGAGCCATGGGTGAACGATGGCGCGGCGGTGCGCGTGTCGCTGGTGGCGTTCGGCGGCTGCGATGCGGCCACATGGCTGGACGGCCAACCGGTGGCGGGCATCGGTGCCGACCTCGCCGCGCTGCATGCGCAGGGTGCCGCCGTGGATCTGACCGCGGCGGCGAGCCTGCGCGAGAACGCCGGCACCTCGTTCTCGGGCATTCAGAAGACCGGCCCGTTCGAGCTGCCCGGTGAAGCTGCGCGTGCCTGGCTGAAGCTGCCCAACCCGCACGGCCGTGCGAACAGCGACGTCGTGCGCCCTTGGTTCAACGGGCTCGACGTGACGCGCCGGCTGCGCGACATGTGGATCGTGGACTTTGGTGCCGAGCGTGACATGGCCGATGCCGCGCTGTACGAGGCGCCGTTCGAGTTTGTGAGCCTGCATGTCAAGCCGACGCGCGTGGGCAAGCGCGAGGCCCGAACCAACGAGCGCTACTGGCTGTTCCAGTGGTCGCGGCCGGTCATGCGCGGCGCGATCGCCGGGCTGCGCCGCTTCACCGTCACGCCCGAGGTCGCCAAGCATCGGGTGTTTGCATGGCTCGACGCCGCGGCGGTCGCAGACAAGAACCTCGTGGTGATCGCCCGCGCCGACGACACCACCTTCGGCATCCTGCACAGCCGCCTGCACGAGCTGTGGTCGCTGCGCCTGGGCACCTCGTTGGAAGACCGCCCGCGCTACACCCCGACCACCTGCTTCGAGACCTTCGCCTTCCCGCCGGGCCTGACGCCGGCCGACACCGCGCACCAGCGCACCGAGCTGCTCGCCGACGGCGCGTCGATCCCGGCCGATCTGCCGCCCGCTGTGCGCGCCAAAGCTGCCGCCATCGCCTGCGCCGCCAAGCGCTTGAACGAGCTGCGCGAACGCTGGCTGAACCCGCCCGAGTGGACGCGGCGCGAATCCGAGGTGGTGCCGCTGGGCATGGACCATTCACCCTACCCCGACCGCATCGTGCCGCGCGAGGGCTTCGACAAGCAGCTCGCGCAGCGCACGCTGACCAAGCTGTACAACGAGCGCCCGGCCTGGCTGGCGCAGGCGCACGAGGTGCTGGATGCGGCAGTGGCCGCCGCCTACGGCTGGGCCGACTATTCGGCGCAGATGCCCGACGACGAGATCCTGCGCCGGCTGCTGGCGCTGAACCGCGAGCGCGCCGCATGATGGACCCGTGAGCCTCGAGGCCGCCTTCAACCCGGCCGCGCTGGACGACATCGAATCGGCATGCAACTGATACGAGCTGCGCGACCCCAAGCGTTGACTCGATCGCCCAGTCCCAGTCCCTGCAGGCGAATGACCACGCAGTGCTAAATTCGCCGCCCTTTGCCCAACTCCGGGAGATCCCCATGCTGAACCGCCGCCATTCCCTCGCCGGCATCGCCGTCTTCGCCGGCCTTGCCGCAAGCGTCCAAGCCAAGGACCGCTGCGTCGCCTTCACCCCCGCCATGCAGCAGGCCAAGAGCCCCGACGAGGCGCTGCAGCGGCTGAAGGACGGCAACGCGCGCTTCGCGGCCGGCGAGGCGCTGCACTGCGACCTGCTCGAGCAGGTGCGCAGCACCGCGACGCAGCAGGCGCCCTTTGCCGCGGTGCTGGGCTGCATCGACAGCCGCGTGCCGCCCGAGCTGATCTTCGACCAGAACATCGGCGACATGTTCGTCGCGCGCGTGGCCGGCAACATCGCCAGCCCCGACATCATCGGCAGCCTGGAGTTCGCCACCGCGCTGGCCGGCGCCAGGCTGATCGTGGTGCTGGGCCACAGCGAATGCGGCGCGGTCAAGGGTGCGGTCGACGACGCCAAGCTCGGCAGCCTGACCGGCGTGCTGGCGCAGATCCGCCCGTCGCTGAAGGCGCTGGACTACAAGGGCGTGCCGTCGTCCAAGGACAAGGCGCTGGTGCAGCGCGTGGCCGAGCAAAACGCCAAGGACGCCGCCGCGCACCTGACCGGCCGCAGCCCGACCATGGCCGGCCTGGTGCGCGAAGGCAAGCTGAAGATCGTCTACGCGATGCACGACGTGGCCAGCGGCAAGGTGAGCTGGTTCGGCTGAAGGCGCAGGCGGCACGCAGGCATCAGGATGCCGCTGTGGGTGGTCGCGCGCCGGTTGTCTCTGCGTCGTCTGCGCACCCTGCGATGAGGGCTGCTTGCATCCGGCGCCGAGCCGCCGATCGCGGGTCGACGCGGTCGTGCGAGCGCGCGGACCTTCGACTCAGTCGTCCTCGAACTGCGCCGTCAGCCGGCCGTCGCGCAGCGCCTCGATCAGCGCCGCATGGTCGCGCTCGTTCTGGTCGGCGTACGCGGCGCCGAAGGTGGCGAGCGCCTCGCTCAGCGCCTTGCCGGAACCCACATAACCGGTGAGCAGTGCCGGATCGACCGAGCGCGCGTGCGCGCGCGCCAGCGCGGCCCCGCAGGCGCGCGCGTAGTTGCGCAGCATGCGCGGCGTGTGCAACTCGACCGTCGCCTTGATCTTCATGTCGCGCAGCTGGCGCACGTAGGCGTGGTGCCCGGCGGCGGTGACCAGGTGGCCGAGGAACAGGTCGGACGAGGCCTGCATCAGCCGCTGGCCGAAGACCACGCGTTCGCCCTCGGTGGCGAAGGCCTGCACGTGGACATGCGGCGCCAGTACCGACGGCCGCGCCTCCTTGAGCTGAAGGAACAGCGGGTCGTCCTCGGCGGCGAACAGCATCACGACGGCGCAGGTGGTGCCCACGCTGCCCACGCCGACCACCTTGATCGCGACATCGGCCAGCTCGTAGCGGTCGAGCAGCACGCGCCGCTCGGGCGCCAGCGACCGGCGGTAGGACTCCAGGTTCGCACGCACCTGGTCGGAGAAGTCGGGCTCGCGCCACTGTTGCGGGTGGTAGATCAGCGGCGGCTGGTCGCGGATGCGCGGCTCGCCGCCGTCGATCTGCGCCAGACGCACGAACTCGACATCGGCGCCGCGCTGCTCGGCCTTGGCGCGCAGCGCGCGCGCCGCCTTGCGCATCGACGCATCGTCGAAGCTGTCGATCACCGCGTCGACCTCGAGCGATTCGTACCACGCGCTCAAGGTCGGCATGCGCGCCAGCGCCTGAAGCTTGTCGGCGTAGGCCCGCACCGCCTCGCGCACCGCGTCAGCGGCGTCGTCCTTCTTGTGGCCGTTGTTGCGGCTGGCGACCACGAAGCTTGCGGCCAGCCGCTTCAAGTCCCATTCGAAAGGGGCCGGGTGGGTCTCGTCGAAGTCGTTGATGTCGAAGATCACGCGCCGCTCGGGCGTGGCGAAGGCACCGAAGTTGGACAGATGGCAGTCGCCGCAGGCCTGCGCGATCTGCCCGGACGAGGGCGTGCCGGCCAGGTCGGCGGCCATGACCGCCGCCGCGCCGCGGTAGAAGGTGAAGGGGGTGCGCGCCATGCGGCCGTAGCGGATCGGCACCAGGTGCTCGATGCGCCCGGCCGACGAATCGATCAGCTGCTGCACCACGTCGCGCCGGTTGGCGGCGGGTCTGTATTCGGCATGGGCTTCGCGTGGGCAGGCCACGCGCAGTGCGCGGCCGGCGTCGATGCGCTCCTGTCGCGCGCGCAGATGCGCCGGTTTCTTCAGGTAGGCGACCTCGATCGGTGGCGCGAAGGCATCGGGCGGCACCGGGTCGGGCGCTGCCACGGGCGCGGCGGGTGCGACCGATGCGGCGGCCGCGCGCAGCCTATCCTTGGACTTGGACTTGGACTTCGCTTTGGTCCTGACCTTGCCCGTGGACTTGTCGGCGCGGGCGTCCTTGGTGCGCTTCTTCATGGTGCAAGTCTCGCACGGCGCGTGCGGGCGCGGCAGGACAGCGGCGTGCCGGCGCGGCGGCGCCAGCGCGGGCAGCGACGGGTGCGGCGCTTGCCATCGGGGCTCGGGCCATCGCTCAGACGCCCCGAGGCGCAGTCCGCCGCAGTGCAGGGGCTGACACGCGCGCGGGTGCCAGCCCCAGCCAAGGCCGCAGCCAGCCGCTGCGCCGCGCCAGCCGCCAGGCGGCGAAGCCGCCGCCGAAGGTCAGCGCGACGATGAGCGCGGCCTGCATGCCCGCGGCCAGCGCCAACGGGCGCAGCGCCACCGCCGCGGCGATGATGATGGTCTGGTGCACCAGATACAGCGGATACACCGCTTCGGTCAGCGGCGCGCGCCAGCGGTGGTCGAAGTCCAGATGGCGTCGCGCAAAGCCGAAGGCGGCAACGACGCCGCACCACTGCACCACCGCGAAAGCCAGGCGCATCGGCGCTCGCCAGGCCTCGGGCACGCTCGGCCAGCCGGGCACCGTGCCGGGGTACAGCGCCAGCACCAGCCAGCCCGCCAGCCCCAGCGTCAGCGCCGGCCAGCGCAGCGCCTGCAGGCTGGCCAGCAGCACGCGGCGGCGCGCCAGCAGCACGCCGAACGCGAACATCGGGCCGTAGGCGGCATGCGCCGCCCAGTCGTCGAGCAGCGCGTGGGTCTCGCCGAAGTGCGGGAACAGCAGCAAGCGCAGGGCGCCGAGCAGCAGCAGCGGCAGCAGCAGCAGCCGCCAGCCCGCGAGCCGGGCCAAAGCGTCGGCCGCGTGCCGCCGCCAAGCCTGCGGCAGCAGGCGCAGCGCCGACAGCAGCAGCATCGTGTAGCTCCACAGGTAGGGCAGGAACCACAGGTGGTTCCAGGTGGGCAGCACCAGGCATTGCTTGGCGTCGCAAAAACCGCCGTAGGCACCGAAGTACAGCCGCAGGAAGTCGGGATAGCCCCCGGTGTAGCCGAACTGCTCGCGCACCTGCAGCCATGCCTGCGGCGGCACGACCACCGCCATGCCGAACAGCAGCGGCCACAGCAGCCGCTTGCAGCGCTGGCGCGCCAGGCCGGCGCGGCCGAGCATCAGCCCGGTGGCCAGCCCCGAGACCACGAACAGCAGGCTCATGCGCCAGGGGTTCGTCAGCCGCATCAGCGGCTCCAACGCGGGGTAGGCCGGCGGCAGCTTGACGTGGAAGTCCCACGGCACGTAGAGCATGCCGACGTGGTACAGCACCAGCAGCGCGAAGGCGCCGATGCGCAGCCAGTCGGCGAAGTACAGGCGTTCGCGCGGTTGGGCAGGTGTATTCATGGCGCCAGCGTAGGCCGCGCTGGCGGCGCGGGCCAGCGGCTTGGGGCCAGATGCGCCGCCGCCGGGGCGAAACGCAGGTGGGGGCGCTTCGACCTCGACGTGCCGCCTCAAGCGCCGAGTGCGCGCTGCAAAGCCTGCCGCCACGGCCGGCTGCAGCCCAGCCGCGTGCCGTCGCTGAGCTGCACCGTGGCGTTGCCGTGGCCTGCGGCTTCGACGGCCCGCACCGCGGTCACTGCCACCGCACGGCTGCGATGGATGCGCACGAAGCCCGGCCCCAGGTCGGCGAGCACGCCGTCGAGCGTGCGGCGCAGCAGGTGCATGCGCTGCGCGCCGTGCAGCTCGACGTAGTTGTCGGCGGCCTGCAGCCACAGCAGGTCGCGGCAGGCGATGACCTGCAGCCGGCCGCGCTCGCTGACCACCAGGCGCTCGGCAGCAGGCCGGGCCGCCGCTGGCGCCGGCGGCGCGGACCGTGTCGGCGCCCCGGCGTGGGGCCGCTGCCGCCGCAACCGCTCGATCGCGCGCGCCAGTCGCGCCGGGTCCACCGGCTTGAGCACGTAATCCACCGCGGCCGCATCGAAGGCCGGCAGCGCGTAGGCGTCGAATGCGGTGACGAAGACCACCGCCGGGCCGCCCGCAGCGCGTTCGGGCAGCGACGCGGCCACGTCCAGGCCGCCGAGTTCGGGCATCTGCACGTCCAGCAGCAGCGCGTCGGGGTGCAAGGTCTCGGTCAGCGCCAGCGCCTGCAGGCCGTCGCCGGCCTCGCCCAGTACCTGCACGTCGGGCAGCGCGGCCAGCAGCCGGCGCAGCCGGGCGCGCGCCGGCGGTTCGTCGTCGACGATCAGCAGGCGCAGCGGCTCAGCCACGGACCGGCAGCTCCAGCACGGCGACGCTGCCGCCGGCTTCGCGCGGCAGCAACTGCAGCGACGCGGCCCCGCCGTACAGCGCGCGCAGGCGCTCGCGCAGATTGGCGAGGGCGACGCCAGCGGGGTGTTCGGCCGCGTGGCCCGGGCCGTCGTCGGCCACGCTGAGCATCAGGCGCGCAGCGTCCTGGCGCACCACGATGCGGATCGTGGTTAGCGCGGCACGCCGTTCGACGGCGTGCACGAAGGCGTTTTCCAGCAGCGGCTGCAGCGACAGCGCCGGCACCTCGATGGCCGGCGCGGCGTCCGTGTCCCATTGCAGTCGCACCCGCGCCGGGCCGTAGCGCTGCTGCATCAGCTCCGCGAAGCTGCGCGCCAGCGCCAATTCGTCGGCCAGCGGATGCAGTGGCCGGCGCGCGGCGTCGGTGGCGGCGCGCAGCAGCTGCGACAGGCGCAGCAGCGCGGCGTCGGCGGCGTCGGGGTCGTCGTGCACCAGCGCGGCGATGGTGTTCAGCGTGTTGTGCAGGAAGTGCGGCTGCATCTGCTGCGTCAGCTGCGCCAGCCGCGCTTCGGTGGACAGCCGCTCGAGCCGTTCGGCGCGCAGCCGCTCGGCGGCCAGCGCGCGGTGCGAGCGCAGCGCGTACTGCACGCCGGCGAACAGGATGTAGAAGACCGAGAACTTCAGGCTTTCGTAGGCCAGCACCTCGGGCCAGGGCTGGTGCGGGTAGGGCAGGCCGAAGGCGGCGCGCACCGCGTGGCGCAGGCCGTACAGCAGCCCGACGAAGGCCAGCGCCACCAGCGGCGTGACGCGCAACACGCGCCAGAACCAGCGCGCCGGCCGGGCCAGCCAGGGGTCGTCGCGCGGGCTGCGGCGCCAGCGCCAGGCGGCTATCAGCGTGGCCGCCGCCATCGACGCGGCCTCGTAGAACAGCGGCCAGGGCCACAGCGGCTCGCCGGCGTACCAACGTTCCTGCAGCCCCACCAGCAGCATCAGCACACAGAACGCAGCCCAGGCCGCGGCCAGGCGCGGCGTGATCGGGGCGGGTGCGGCAGCGGCAGCCATCGTGCGCATGATGCGCCCGGGCCGGGCTTAAGATCCTTGCGACCCGCAGCCCCGAGGACCACCCCCATGAGCATCTACGACCAGCATCTGGACAAGAACGCGGCCAACCACGTGATGCTGTCGCCGGTGAGCTTCGTCGAGCGCAGCGCCGAGGTCTTCGGCGACCTGCTGGCGGTGATCCACGGCGCGCGCCGCTATACGTGGGCGCAGTGCCGCGAGCGCAGCGCGCGGCTGGCGGCGGCGCTGCAAGCGCTGGGCATCGCGCGCGGCAGCACGGTCAGCGTGATGCTGCCCAACACGCCCGAGATGGTCGAGGCGCACTACGCGGTGCCGGCGCTGAACGCGGTGCTGAACACATTGAACACGCGGCTCGATGCGCCGCTGCTGGCCTGGCAGTTGAACCACTGCGAAGCCGCGGTGCTGATCACCGACCGCGAGTTCGCGCCGGTGATGGCCGAGGCGCTGCGCATCCTGCAGGCCGAACACGGCCGCACGCCGGTGGTGATCGACGTGGCCGACAGCGAATACGCCGGCGCCGGCGACTGCCTCGGCGCGTACGAGTACGAAGCGCTGCTGGCCGCGCACAGCCCGCTCGCCAAGCTCGAAGGCCCCGCCGACGAGTGGGACGCCGTCGCCGTCAGCTACACCAGCGGCACCACCGGCGACCCCAAGGGCGTGGTCACGCACCACCGCGGCGCCTACCTGAACGCGGTCAGCAACGCGGCGACCTGGACCATGCCGCATTTCCCCAAGTACCTGTGGACGCTGCCGATGTTCCACTGCAACGGCTGGTGTTTCCCGTGGACGGTGGCGATGCTGGGCGGCACGCACGTGTGCCTGCGCCGGGTGGAGGCCGCGCCGATCCTGGCGGCGATGCGCGAGCACGGCGCCGACCACTACTGCGCCGCGCCGATCGTGCACAACCTGCTGATCAACGCGCCGGCTTCGCTGCGCGAAGGCATCCGGCACAAGGTGCGAGGCATGGTGGCCGGTGCGGCGCCGCCGGCGGCGATGATCGAAGGCATGGCCAAGCTGGGCTTCGACATCACCCATGTCTACGGGCTGACCGAGGTCTACGGCCCGGCGTCGGTGGCGGTCAAGCGCGAGGGCTGGGCGCAGCAGAGCCTGTCGGAACAGGCACGGCTGAACGCCCGCCAGGGCGTGCGCTACGCATTGCAGGAGGGCATGACCGTGCTCGACCCGGCGACGATGGCCGAGGTGCCGGCCGACGGCCAGACCATGGGCGAGATCATGTTCCGCGGCAACATCGTGATGAAGGGTTACCTGAAGAACCCCAAGGCCACCGCCGCCGCCTTCGAGGCGGGGTGGTTCCACACCGGCGACCTGGCGGTGATCGAGCCCGACCGTTACCTGAAGATCAAGGACCGCAGCAAGGACGTGATCATCTCGGGCGGCGAGAACATCAGCTCGATCGAGGTCGAGGACGCGCTGTACCGCCACCCGGCGGTGATGGCCTGCGCGGTGGTGGCGCGGCCCGACCCGAAGTGGGGCGAGTCGCCGCTGGCCTATGTCGAGACCAAGGCCGATGCGCAGGTCACGGCGGCCGAGCTGATCGCGCACTGCAAGAGCCTGCTGGCGAGCTACAAGGTACCCAAGGAGATCCGCTTCGAGCCGATCCCCAAGACCAGCACCGGCAAGATCCAGAAGTTCCAGCTGCGCGAACGCGCGAAGAGCGCCGCAGCGATCGGATAGGACGCAGGAGAGCGGCGATGAACGATGCGGCGCTGGTGCTGAACGAACGCGATGCGCGCGGCGTGGTCCGGCTGACGCTGAACCGGCCGGCGGCCTTCAACGCGCTGTGCGAAGCCATGCTCGACGCGTTGCAGCGCGAGCTGGACCGCGTCGCCGCCGACGACACGGCGCGCGTGGTGGTGATCGCCGCGGCGGGCAAGGCGTTCTGTGCCGGGCACGACCTGAAGGAGATGCGCGCCGCGCCGTCGCTGGCCTACTACGAACGCCTGTTCGCGCAGTGCGGGCGCATGATGATGAGCCTCCAGCAGCTGCCCGTGCCGGTGATCGCGCGCGTGCACGGCATCGCCACCGCGGCCGGCTGCCAGCTGGTGGCGATGTGCGACCTGGCGGTGGCCGCGCGCGATGCGCGTTTCGCGGTCAGCGGCATCAACGTCGGCCTGTTCTGCTCGACCCCCGGCGTGGGCTTGAGCCGCAACCTGCAGCGCAAGGCGGCGTTCGAGATGCTGGTCACCGGTGAGTTCATCGGCGCCGACGAGGCGCGGGCGAAGGGCCTGGTCAACCGCGTCGCCGATGCCGATCGGCTCGACGCCGAGGTCGAGGCGCTGGTGGCGAGCATCGTCGCCAAGCCGCGCGACAGCCTCGCGCTGGGCAAGGCGCTGTTCTACCGCCAGCTGGAAACCGGCATCGAGGCCGCCTACGCCGATGCCCAGCAGACCATGGCCTGCAACATGATGCGGCGCAATGCGCTCGAGGGCGTGCAGGCTTTCATCGACAAACGCGCGCCGGATTGGTCCGGCGCCTGAGCAGGGCCGCTCAGGGCTTGCTCGTGCTCTTGCCGGCCGCGCCGGCAGCAGGCGCGGGCGGGGCCGTTGCGGCGGCGGCGCCCAGGCCCTCGCTCATGCCGATCAGCACGCCGCTGACCATGGTCGCGTAGCTGTCCATCAGCACCTGCGTGGCGCGCAGGCTGGCGGCGCGGCTCTTGCGCAGGGTGTCCTGCGTCTGGGCCATCAGTTGCTCGACCGTCTGCGTGGCGCCAGCGCCGGTGGCCGTGCCTTGCAGCTTCATCGTCTGCAGCACCTGCTGCCACGGGCCCTGCACCGGTGCGGCGGCCTCCTTCACCACCTTGCCGACGGTGGCGAAGAGCATGTCCTCCATCTTGTCCACGCTGTCCAGCGCCGCCTTCAGCTGGGTGTCGCGCAGGCCGGCGCCCTGGTCCATCAGCTGTTGCAGGGCCTTGTGGTGTGCCTGCACCGCCTTCAGCAGTGCCGCATCCATGCCGTCGAAGGCCTTGCGCAGCATGGCTTCGATGTCGGCGGGCGGTGCCGGGTTCTTGGCCACCCCGGCCGAGGCGGCCTGCGTCACCGCCTTGATCACGCCGCGCATGTTCTCCAGCGTCATCTCGCGGCTTTGCAGCGCCTTCAGCGTGGCTTCGGCCACCGCCTGGCGCAGCTTGTCACCCTGCTGGGCCGAGGCCGCGGCGAACATGTCGATGAGCGTGTCCTGGTCGACGCCCGACTTGGTCATGAGGGTCTCCTGGTGAGGGTTGAGCAAAGCGCCGCGCGATTCTCAGGCAAGCGCGTGCGGCGGGGAAGATGGCGCAGGCGGTGCGGGCGCGTTTCGCGTTTCGCTACAGTGCGTCGCAGCCGACCCTCGAGCCGCGATGAACCCCCGCCTGCGCTTGCGCCCGACCATGCTGTCCGACCTGGACTTCGTGACCGCGGTCGAGCGCGACAGCCGCAACCTGCCGTTCATCACGCCGTGGGAGCGCACGCAGCACGAAGGCGCGGTGCGCTTTCCGGACTTCCGCCACTTCATCGTCGAAGGCGGCGACGACGATGCCGCCGTGGGCTTCGTCATCCTGCAAGGCTGCCGCAACCCGCACCGCAGCGTCGAGCTGAAGCGGCTGGTGCTGCAGACCAAGGGCCAAGGCCTGGGCCGCGCGTGCGTGCGGCTGCTGAAGAAAATGGCCTTCAGCGACCTGCACGCGCATCGCTTCTGGCTGGACGTGAAGCTGTTGAACGCGCGTGCACTGGCGCTGTACGCCAGCGAAGGCTTCGTCGAGGAAGGCCGCCTGCGCGAGAGCGTGCGTATGACCATCGACGGTGCCGATGGCTACGATTCGCTGGTGGTGATGAGCATGCTCGACCGCGAATACCAGGCGCGCGTGGCACTCAACCTGGAAGGCGCGCCCGGCAATGGGCTGCAGCCGCCGTAGGCCCGGCCACACGAGGAGAGCTTCGATGATCAGCACGATGATGGACGTGCCGCTGTCGCTGAACCACCTGCTCGAGCGCGCCGGCAGGCTGTTCCCCGGCAACAGCGTGGTCTCGCGGCTGCCCGACAAGTCGCTGCGCCGCCACAGCTACGCCGAGTACTACCGGCGCACGCGCGCGCTGGCCTCGGCGCTGCAGCGGCTGGGGCTGCAAAAGGGCGAGCGCGTGGCCACGCTGTGCTGGAACCACCATGCGCACCTCGAGGCCTACTTCGGCATCCCCGCGGCCGGTGGGGTGATGCACACGCTGAACCTGCGGCTGGCCGCCGAGGACATCGGCTGGATCGCCGGCAATGCGAAGGACCGCTTCCTCATCGTCGACGACGTGCTGCTGCCGCTGTACCGGCAGTTTGCGCCGCTGCATGCCTTCGACAAGGTGATCGTGTTCCCGTTCTCCGGCGCGCCGGTGCCCGAGGAGTTTGTCGACTACGAGCAGCTGCTGGCCGGCGCCGACCCGGACGGCTTCGTCTACGCGGCGCACGCCGAGACCGACCCGGTGTCGATGTGCTACACGTCCGGCACCACGGGCCGCGCCAAGGGCGTGGTGTATTCGCACCGCTCCACCGTGCTGCACACGCTGGTGGCCAGCCTGGGCGACTACGTCGGGCTGCGCGGCAGCGACGTCGTGCTGCCGGTGACGCCGATGTTCCACGCCAACAGCTGGGGCGTGCCCTATGCGGCGGTGATGATGGGCGCCAAGCTGGTGTTTCCCGGCCCACACCTGCACCCCGAAGACCTGCTGGACCTGATGCAGCTCGAGCCGCCGACGCTCAGCCTGGGCGTGCCCACCATCTGGATGAGCCTGATCCAGCTGTTCGAGCGCGCGCTCACCGAACAACCCGGGCGCTGGGTGATGCCCAAGGGCATGCGCTCGCTGGTCGGCGGCGCGGCGGTGCCCGAGTCGCTGATCCGCGCCTTCGACCGCCACGGCGTGTGGCTGCTGCAGGGCTGGGGCATGACCGAGACCTCGCCGGTGGCGTCGGTGTCGTACCCGCGGCACGAGCTGAAGGACGCGAGCCTGGACGAGCGCTACCGCCGTGCCGCGATGGCCGGCGTGCCGGTGCCGCTGGTGGACTTTCGCATCCGTACCGACGACGGCGCGGACGCGCCGTGGGACGGCCGGACGATGGGCGAGGTGCAGGTACGTGGGCCCTACATCACCGGCAGCTACCACGAGGTGCCGCGCAGCGGCGACAAGTTCGCGCCCGACGCCGACGGCGGCGTGTGGCTGCGCACCGGCGATGTCGCGACCATGGACGAGATGGCCTTCCTGCGCATCACCGACCGCACCAAGGACCTGATCAAGTCCGGCGGCGAATGGATCAGCTCGGTCGACCTGGAAAACGCGCTGATGGCGCATGCGTCGGTGGCCGAAGCGGCGGTGGTTGCCATCCCCGACGACAAGTGGAGCGAAAGGCCGCTGGCGTGCGTCGTGCTGCGGCCCGGCCAGACGCTCGACAGGGGCGCGCTGGACGCGCACCTGCTGTCCTGCGGCTTCGCCAAGTGGCAGCTGCCCGAACGCTATGAGCGCATCGATGCGGTGCCGCGCACGTCCACCGGCAAGTTCTGGAAGCTCAAGCTGCGCGAGCAGTTCCCGCGCTGAGCTGGGCGGGCCGGGCAGCCGATGGATATACAATTTTCGCGTGTCTATCCGGCGTGAGCGAGGTACCGCGATGCAAGTCTCGAAGTGGGGCAACAGCCTGGCGATCCGGCTGCCAGCCGCGGTGGTCGAGGTGCTGGACTTGAAAGAGGGCGACCAGGTCGAGGTCAGTGTGGCCGGTCGCCGTGATCTCGAGGTGCGCCGCACCAGCGATGCCGACCGCGAAGCGCTGGCGCGACTGCGCTCGCTGCGCGGCCGGCTGCCTGCGGATTTCAAGTTTGATCGCCTCGAGGCCAACGCCCGTGGCGAGTGAGTGGGCTGCAGGCGCGTTTGTCGATACCAATGTCTTGCTGCACCTGTTGAGCGAGGATGTCGCCAAGGCCGTGCGCGCCGAGCAGGTGCTGAGCGCCGGTGTCGTGATCAGCGTGCAGGTGCTCAACGAGTTCGCGCACGTCGCGCGGCGCAAGCTGAAGCTCGACTGGCCGAGGTTGAGGCAGGCGCTGCTGGACATCCGCCGTTTTGCCGAGGTGCGTGCGCTGACGCTGCAGGTTCACGAGCTTGGGTTGGACATTGCCGAACGCTACCGCCTGGGCCCCTTCGACGCGCTGATCGCGGCTTCGGCGCTGGACGCAGGCTGCGAGCGGCTGCTGTCCGAGGACCTGCAGCATGGCCAGCGGCTGCATGGCACCTTGACGATACGAAATCCCTTCCTTTGAGATGAACCGCGACCCCGACCTGTTCGACCCACCCGCAGCCGACCCCGACGACGCCATCGCGCTGGCGCGGTACGCCGAGCGTGCCTACCTGGAATACGCGCTGAGCGTGGTCAAGGGCCGCGCGCTGCCCGACGTGTGCGACGGCCAAAAGCCGGTGCAGCGGCGCATCCTGTACGCGATGCAGCGCATGGGGCTGGGCTACTCGGGAACGGGTGCGGGCGGCGCACCCAAGCCGGTGAAGAGCGCACGCGTGGTCGGCGACGTGCTCGGGCGCTTCCACCCGCACAGCGACCAGGCGGCCTACGACGCGCTGGTGCGCATGGCACAAGGCTTCAGCCAGCGTTATCCGCTGATCGACGGCCAGGGCAACTTCGGCAGCCGCGACGGCGACGGCGCCGCGGCGATGCGCTACACCGAAGCGCGCCTCGCCCCGATCGCACGCCTGCTGCTCGACGAGCTCGACGAGGGCACGGTCGACTTCCAGCCCAACTACGACGGCTCGACGCAGGAACCCGCGCTGCTGCCGGCGCGGCTGCCTTTTGCGCTGCTCAACGGCGCCAGCGGCATCGCGGTCGGCCTGGCCACCGAGATCCCCAGCCACAACCTGCGCGAAGTCGCCGCCGCTGCCGTTGCGCTGATCCGCGACGACCAGCTGGCCGACGACGCGCTGTTCGAGCTGCTGCCGGCGCCGGACTTTCCCGGCGGCGCGCAGATCATCTCGAGCGCCGCCGACATCCGCGACGCCTACCGCTCGGGCCGCGGCAGCCTGAAGCTGCGCGCGCGCTGGAAGATCGAGGACCTGGCGCGCGGCCAGTGGCAGCTGGTCGTCACCGAGCTGCCACCGGCCACCAGCGCGCAGCAGGTGCTGCAGGAGATCGAGGAACTCAGCAACCCCAAGGTCAAGGCCGGCAAGAAGGCGCTGACGCAGGATCAACTGCAGCTCAAGGCCTCGCTGTTGGCGGTGCTGGATGCGGTGCGCGACGAATCCGACAAGGACGCGCCGGTGCGCCTGGTGTTCGAGCCGCGCAGCCGCACGGTGGAACAGGCCGAGCTGATCACCGCGCTGCTGGCGCACACCAGCCTGGAAGGCAGCGTGCCGTTGAACCTGACGATGGTCGGGCGCGACGGCCGCCCGGCGCAAAAGAGCCTGCGCCAGATGCTGACCGAGTGGATCGCCTTCAGGCAGGCCACGGTGCAGCGGCGCACGCAGCACCGGCTGCAGCGCGTGCTCGAGCGCATCCACGTGCTCGAAGGCCGGCAGATCGTGCTGCTGAACATCGACGAGGTGATCCGCATCATCCGCAACGCCGACGAGCCCAAGCCGGCGCTGATCGAGCGCTTCTCGTTGAGCGACCGCCAGGCCGAGGACATCCTCGAGATCCGGCTGCGCCAACTGGCGCGGCTCGAGGCGATCAGGATCGAGCAGGAGCTGAAGCACCTGCGCGACGAGCAGGGCAAGCTGCAGGAGATCCTGGGCAGCGCCGCCGCGCTGAAGCGCACCTTGATCAAGGAGATCGAGGCCGACGCCAAGGCGCACGGCGACGAGCGGCGCACCCTGGTGCAGGCCGACAAGCGCGCGGTGGCCGAAGTGCGCGTCGTCGACGAGCCGGTGACGGTGGTGGTCAGCGCCAAGGGCTGGGTGCGCGCGCTGAAGGGTCACGAGGTCGACGCGGCCACGCTGGGCTTCAAGGCGGGTGATGCGCTGTACGGCTGCTTCGCGTGCCGCAGTGTCGATCCGCTGCTGGTGTTCGGCAGCGCCGGTGGCGGTGCGGTGCGCGTGTACAGCGTGGCAGTGGCCGCGTTGCCCGGTGGGCGCGGCGATGGCGCGCCGATCACCTCGTTGATCGAGCTGGAGCCCGGCACGCAGCCGGCGCACTATTTCGCCGGTGCGCCCGACACGCTGCTGCTGCTGGCCAACAGCGGCGGCTACGGGCTGCTGGCCCGGGTCGCCGACATGGTGGCGCGCAACCGCAGCGGCAAGAGCTTTCTCAGCGTCGACGACGGCCAGCAACTGCTGCCGCCGGCCGCCGTCGCCCCCGGCCACCGGCAGGTGGCGTGTCTGGCGGCGAGCGCGCGGCTGCTGGTGTTCGCACTGGACGAGCTGAAGCACCAGCCGGGCGGAGGGCGCGGCCTGACGCTGATGGACGTGGACGCCAGCGACCCGCTGCTGTCGGTGGCCAGCTTCGCCGAGCAACTGCTGCTTCGCGGTGACGGCCGTGGCGGCAAGGCCAAGGAGGACACGCTGCGCGCGGCGGCGCTGGCCGAGCACGTGGGCAAGCGCGCGCGCAAGGGGCGCAAGGCCGGCGGCTTCGTCAAGCTGCGCCGTGTGGCCGCGCTTTGACCCGGCGCAACGCCAAGCCGGCAGACGCTGCGGGGTCGTTCCCTTTGCACGGGTCGCGGGTCCGCCGGTGGGCTAGAGTCCGTGCCGCGACAACGCGCGCCGGCGGTCGACTCACACCGGGCACCCTGTCGCGCAGGAGACCCGCAGCGTGCAAGCCACCGATACCTCGGACCCCGCGTACTTCCACAAGGTCGTCGATTGCCAGTGGGCCTGTCCGGCCCACACCCCCGTGCCGGAGTACATCCGGCTGATCGCGCAGGGCCGCTACGGCGACGCCTACATGGTCAACTGGGTGAGCAACGTCTTTCCCGGCATCCTCGGGCGCACCTGCGACCGGCCGTGCGAGCCGGCGTGCAGACGCTCCCGTGTCGAAGAAGAGAACCTCGCCAAGCCCGAACCGGTGGCCATCTGCCGCCTCAAGCGCGTGGCCGCCGACCACAAGGGCGACGTGCGTGCGCGCCTGCCGGCGTCGCAGCCGGCCAACGGCCTGCGCGTGGCGTGTGTCGGTGCCGGCCCGGCGTCGCTGACGGTGGCGCGCGACCTGGCGCCGCTGGGCTACCAGGTCACGGTGTTCGACAGCGAGGCCAAGGCCGGCGGCTTCATGTGGACGCAGATCCCGCGCTTTCGCCTGCCCGAAAGCGTGATCGACGAGGAGACCGGCTACATCACCGGCATGCCGCACGTGCGCCTGGTGACCAACCGCCGGATCGAGTCGATGAAGGCGCTGCTGGGCGAGGGCTACGACGCGATCTTCGTCGGCTGCGGTGCGCCGCGCGGGCGTGACCTGGACATCGCGGGCCGCAAGGAGGCAGCCGGGGCCATCCACATCGGCATCGACTGGCTGGCCTCGGTGTCCTTCGGCCACGTCAGCGCGGTCAAGCCGCGTGTCATCGTGCTCGGCGGTGGCAACACCGCGATGGACTGCTGCCGCTCGGCGCGGCGGCTGGGTTCCAGCGACGTCAAGGTGATCGTGCGCAGCGGCTTCGACGAGATGAAGGCCTCGCCGTGGGAGAAGGAAGACGCGATGCACGAGGGCATCCCGATCATCAACAACCACGTGCCCAAGGCCTTCTTGGTCGAGGCCGGCAAGCTGGTGGGCATGAGCTTCGAGGTGGTCGAGCCGGTGTACGACGCCCAGGGCCGACGCACGTTGCGCCCCACCGGCCAGCCCGACGTGGTGTTCGACTGCGACGAGGTGCTGATTGCCGTCGGCCAGGAGAACGCGTTCCCGTGGATCGAGCGCGACGCCGGCATCCGCTTCGACAAATGGGGGCTGCCGGTGCTGGACGCCAGGACGCTGCAGTCCAGCTTGCGCAAGGTGTTCTTCGGCGGTGACGCCGCCTTCGGCCCGAAGAACATCATCACCGCGGTGGCGCAAGGCCACGAGGCCGCGGTGTCGATCGACCGGCTGCTGCAGGACGAGGACGTGGCGCGGCGCCCGGCGCCGTTCGCCAACCTGGTGTCGCAGAAGATGGGCATCCACGAATGGAGCTACGACAACGCGGTGTCCAACGACATGCGCTTCAAGGTGCCGTGGGCCAAGGCCGAAGCCGCGCTGGCCAGCATCAAGGTCGAAGTCGAGCTCGGCTTCGACGCCGCCACCGCTTGGCGCGAGACGCAGCGCTGCCTGAACTGCGACGTGCAGACCGTTTTCACCGCCAAGCTGTGCATCGAATGCGACGCCTGCGTCGACATCTGCCCCACCGACTGCATCACCTTCACCGTCAACGGCGACGAGGCCGACTTGCGCACGCGGCTGAAGGCACCTTCGACGAACCTGGCGCAGGACCTGTACATCAGCACGCAGCTGAAGACCGGCCGCGTGCTGGTCAAGGACGAGGACGTGTGCCTGCACTGCGGGCTGTGCGCCGAGCGCTGCCCGACCGGCGCGTGGGACATGCAGAAGTTCTTCCTGCAGATGACGCACGCCGGGCCGGGTTGCCGCGACGAGGTGCCGGAGCCGGAGGTGCTGGCATGAGCATCAAGCGCATCCAGTCGATCAACGACTTCGTCGTCAAGTTCGCCAACGTCAACGGCTCGGGCTCGGCCAGCGCCAACGAGCTGTTCGCCAAGGCGATCATGCGCATGGGCGTGCCGGTCAGCCCGCGCAACATCTTCCCCAGCAACATCCAGGGCCTGCCGACCTGGTATGAGGTGCGCATCAGCGAAAAGGGCTACCTGGGCCGGCGCGGCGGCATCGACATGATGGTGGCCATGAACCCGCAGACCTGGGCCGCCGACGTCGAGGAGATCGCCCCCGGCGGCTACCTGTTCTACGACAGCACGCGCCCGCGCGCGGCGTCCGAGCTGCGCGACGACATCACCGTGATCGGCATGCCGCTGACTGAGATCTGCAACGCCACCTACAGCGACCCGCGCCAGCGCCAGCTGTTCAAGAACATCATGTACGTGGGCGCGCTGTCGGTGCTGCTGGACATCGACGCGCAGGTCATCGAACAATTGCTGGGCGAGCAGTACAAGGGCAAGGAAAAGCTGATCGCCTCCAACGTGCAGGCGCTCAATCTGGGGCGCGACTTCGCCCGCGAACACCTCAAGCACCCGCTGCCAGTCCGCGTCGAACGCGCGCATCGCGTGGGCCAGCGCATCTTCATCGACGGCAACACCGCCGCCGGTCTGGGGGCGGTGTATGGCGGCGCCACCGTGTGCGCCTGGTACCCGATCACGCCCTCGACCTCGGTGGTCGAGGCGTTCATGAGCTACTGCGCCAAGTTTCGACGCGACGCCGAGGGCCGCCACAACTACGCCATCGTGCAGGCCGAGGACGAGCTGGCCTCGATCGGCATGGTGGTGGGCGCCGGCTGGAACGGCTCGCGGGCGTTCACCGCCACCTCGGGGCCGGGCATTTCCCTGATGACCGAGTTCATCGGCCTGGCCTACTTTGCCGAGATTCCGGTCACCATCATCAACGTGCAGCGCGGCGGGCCGTCCACCGGCATGCCCACGCGCACGCAGCAGGCCGACATCATCAGCTGCGCCTACGCCTCGCACGGCGACACCAAACACGTGCTGCTGTTCCCGCAGGACCCGCACGAATGCTTCGAGCATGCGGCCGCGGCACTCGACCTGGCCGACCGGCTGCAAACGCCGGTGTTCGTGATGACCGACCTGGACATCGGCATGAACCAGCGGCTTTGCGAGCCCTTCGCGTGGGACGACGCGCGGCGCTACGACCGCGGCAAGATCATGACCGCCGAGATGCTCGAATCGGGCCGCGACTTCGGCCGCTACAAGGACGTGGACGGCGACGGCATCCCGTGGCGCACCTTGCCCGGCACGCACCCCACGCTGGGCAGCTACTTCACGCGCGGCACCACGCGCGACGAATACGCGCGTTATTCCGAGACCGGGCCCGACTACCTGCGCAACGTGCAGCGGCTGGCGGCCAAGCTGCGCACCGCGGCCACGCTGGTGCCGCAGCCGGTGCCGCGCGCCGCGGCGCACAAGACGCGCTACGGCGTGATCTACTTCGGCAGCACCAGCCCGGCGATGGACGAGGCGCTGCACAGCCTGGCCGCCGACGGCGTGCACGTCGATGCGTTGCGGCTGCGCGCGTTCCCGTTCCCGGCCAGCGTGCTCGAGTTCATCCAGGCGCACGACGAAGTCTTCGTCGTCGAGCAGAACCACGACGCGCAGTTGCGCAGCCTGCTGATCAACGAACTGGCGGTGGCGCCGAGCCAGCTGTTCGCGGTGCTGCACTACGACGGCACGCCGATCACCGCGCGTTTCATCAAGCAGGCGATCGAGCGCCACGTGCAGGCACGGCGCAACGAGACGGCGCGCAGGGCCAGAAGTACATGAGTTGCACATGACCTACATCGCAAAACCCAAGCTGCACCACCCGACGCTGGCGGCCAACAAGGTCGGCTACACGCGGCGCGACTACGAAGGCAAGATCAGCACGCTGTGCGCCGGCTGCGGCCACGACAGCATCAGCGCGGCGATCATCCAGGCCTGCTGGGAACTCGACATCGAGCCGCACCGCGTCGCCAAGCTGTCGGGCATCGGCTGCAGCAGCAAGACGCCCGACTACTTCCTGGGCGCCAGCCACGGCTTCAACACGGTGCACGGGCGCATGCCCAGCGTGCTCACCGGCGCGAATCTGGCCAACCGCGAACTGCTGTACCTGGGCATCTCGGGCGACGGCGATTCGGCCTCGATCGGCCTGGGCCAGTTCGCGCACGCCATGCGCCGCGGCGTGCGCATGGTCTACATCGTCGAGAACAACGGCGTGTACGGGCTGACCAAGGGCCAGTTCAGCGCCACCGCCGACCGCGGCTCCAAATCGAAGAAGGGCGCGGTCAACCGCGACTCGCCGGTGGACCTGGTCGGCATGGCGCTGCAGCTGGGCGCCACCTACGTGGCGCGCGGCTTTTCCGGCGACAAGGCGCAGCTGGTGCCGCTGATCCAGGGCGCGATCCGCCACGGCGGCGCCGCCTTCATCGACGTCATCAGCCCCTGCGTGGCCTTCAACAACCACGAGGGCAGCACGCGCAGTTACGACTACGTGCGCGAGCACAACGACGCGGTCAGCCGCATCGACTTCATCGAGCTGGCGGCCGAAGTCAAGGCCGAGCCGGCGCCCGGCGAATTGATCACCTTGCCGCAAGCCGACGGCAGCCTGATGCGCGTGCGCAAGCTGCACGCCGGCTACGAGCCCACCGACCGCGTCGCGGCGATGAACCAGGTGCACGCGCTGCAGGCCAGCGGCGAGGTGGTCACCGGCTTGTTGTACGTCGACCCCGACGCCACCGACCTGCACGCCGCGTTGAACACCAGCGCCACGCCGCTGAACAGGCTCGACGCGGCGGCGCTGTGCCCGGGCGCGGCGGCGCTGGCGAAGATCAACGCGTCGTTGCGCTGACGGCGCGGCCCGCCGCGGGAGCACGCCGTGAACGACGCCGCCGCATTGCTGGACCCGCTGATCGGCGGGCCCGGCACCAAGGGCTACCCGCATCGCGCGGCGCCGCTGCGGCGCTCGGCGATCGCGGCGCAGGGCTGGAATGTGCTGCGCGGCGACTTGCCGCTGCCGCTGGCGGTGATCCGGCGCGATGCGCTGCAGGGCAACCTGGGCTGGATGCAGCGCTTCGCCGCCGAGCACGGCGTCGAGCTGGCGCCGCACGGCAAGACGACGATGTCGCCGCAGCTGTTCGACGCGCAGCTGCGCGCCGGTGCCTGGGGCATCAGCTTCGCCAACGTCACGCAGGCGCGGCTGGGGCTGGCGGCCGGGGTGCGGCGTGCGCTGATCGCCAACCAGGTGATGGCCGCGGCCGACCTGGACGGCATTGCCGCGGCGCTGCGCGAGCATGCGGGCGCCAGGCTCGTGTTCCTGGTCGATTCGCCGGCGCAGCTCGACCTGATCGAAAGCTGGCGCAGCGCACGCGCCGCTGCGCCGGCGCCGTTCGAGGTGCTGCTCGAACTCGGGCTGGACGGCGGGCGCACCGGTTGCCGTGGTCACGAGCAGGCTTTGGCCCTGGCGCGCCGCATCCGATGCAGCGCGGCGACCCGACTCGTGGGCGTCGAGTGTTACGAAGGGCTGTGGGTCAGCGGCCGCAATCACGAGGACACGGCGCTGGTGCATGGCCTGCTGCAGCGCGTGGCCGAGCTGGCCGCGGCCTGCGAGCGCGAACAGCTGTTCGAGGCCGACGAAGTGCTGGTCAGCGCCGGCGGCTCGGCGGTATTCGACCTGGTGGCGCCGCTGTTGAAGCCGGCGCTGTCGCTGCCGGTGCGCGGCGTGCTGCGCTCGGGTTGTTATGTCACGCACGACCACGGCAGCTACCGGCGCTATATGGCGGCGATGGACACGCGGCTGGGCTGCGGCCACGGCCTGCAAGCGGC
Source organism: uncultured Rubrivivax sp. (assembly GCA_964477985.1). Lineage (GTDB taxonomy): Bacteria > Pseudomonadota > Gammaproteobacteria > Burkholderiales > Burkholderiaceae_C > Rubrivivax. Next base: position 27,313 of record CAYZGL010000011.1, read on the forward strand.
GCTGCAGGTGTGGGCGCTGGTGCAATCGGTGCCCGAACCGGGGCTGGCGATCCTGGGCGCCGGCAAGCGCGATGTGTCGTACGACCTCGAGATGCCGATTCCCGCCGCGTGGTGCCGGCACGGCGCCACCCGGGCCGAGGTTGCGCCGGCGCACTGGAAGGTCAGCGCGCTGAACGACCAGCACGCCTATCTGCGCTTTGACGCGGATGGGCCGGCCGATGCGGCGCCGCAGGTCGGCGACCGGGTCGGGCTGGGCGTCTCGCACCCTTGCACCACCTTCGACAAGTGGCGCTGGATGGCGGTGGTGGACGAAGGCTTGGACGTGGTCGACGCCCTAGTCACCTGCTTTTAGCCGGCATGTCGATCACGACCTTGCCGGCCACGCCGCGGCCGGCCAGCGCGCGGTAGGCCTGCGGCAGCTGCTCGAAGCCGAAGCGCGCGCCGATGTGCGGTCTGAACAGCCCGCGCGCGGCCAGCGCCTGCACGGCCTGACGGTTCTGCAAGCCGCGTTCGGGGTCGCGCCGGGCGGCTTCGCCGGCACGCACGCCGATCACGGCGAAGCCCTTGATCAGCGGCAGGTTGGCGCTCACGCTGCCGATGCGCCCGCTGGCGAAGCCGACCACGAGCAGCCGGCCGCCCCAGGCGATGCAATGCAAGGACGCGTCGAAGACATCGCCGCCCACCGGGTCGAAGACCACGTCGGCGCCGCGCCCGCCGCTCAGCGTCTTCACCGCTTCACCCAGGCCCTGTGCGCCCGCGGCCAGCAGCAACGTGTGCGTGGCGCCGGCCGCGCGCGCCGCGTCCAGCTTGGCGGGCGAACTGGCGGTGGCGATCACGGTGGCGCCCAGATGCCGGCCCAGTTGCACCGCGGCCAACCCGGTGCCGCCGCCGGCGCCATGCACCAACAAGGTCTCGCCGTGCTGCAAGTCACCGCGGCGCACCAGCGCCTCCCAGGCCGTCAGCGCAGCCACGCCGTAAGCCGCACCCTCGGCCATGCCGAAGCCCGCGGGCAGCGCGCGCAGCTCTTGCGCCGGGGCCAGCAGCTCTTCGCTGAAGGCGCCGAGCCGCGCCGTCCAGCACACGGCGTCGCCGCGCGCCGGCCAGCCGACGCCGTCGCCGCATTCGACGACCCGGCCGGCGCCTTCCAGGCCGGGGACGAAAGGCAGCGCCGGGCGGTGCTGGTACCTGCCCTGCGCCATCAGCAGGTCGGGGAAGTTCAGCGCCGCGGCCAGCACGCGCACGCGCACCTGGCCGGGCGGGCAGGGCAGGGCGGGTTGTTCGCGCAGTTGCAGCCCGCCGAAGTCCTCGCGCAGTTCGCTGCAGACCCAGACGCGATGGGTGTTCATCGGCCGGACGCGGGGATGGCCTTGCCCGCCTCGGGCGATCGCCCCCGGCGCTTGCTACGCACCACCGCGCCGCCGCCACGCGGCCCACGCCGCGATGCACAACAGCGAGCCAACGAAAGCGGCGAGCAGGTCGGTCACCGACACGGTGATCTGGCCGAGCCCGAAATCGATGCCGAACAACGCAAAGAGCCAGCCGCCAACCACGGCGCCCAGCATGCCGATCAGCAGGTTCGTCCAGCGGCCATAGCCCGCGCGCTGCCGGGTCGCCAGCCTGCCGGCCAGTGCGCCCGCGAAGGAGCCGACCATCGCCCAGACGATGAGCTTGCCAATGAATATCCAGTCCATCGCGCTTCCTTCGATCGTTGTCGTTCATGGCCGAGGCCATGGCCGCGACGGCCCCATGAGCCCCTTGCTGACCGCGGCAGCGCGGCGGCTTGGTTAGCATTGTGATACCCGCGCCTTGCGAGATCGCCGCCATGATCGAACGTACGCTGTTCAGTGTCGACCACCACGCCTTTCGCGACAGCTTCGCGCGCTTCGTAGCCAAGGAGATCGCGCCGCACCACGCCGCGTGGGAAGAGCAGGGCTACGTCGACCGCGAGGTCTGGCGCAAGGCCGGCGCCAACGGCTTCCTGTGCATGACGATGCCTGAAGCTTATGGCGGCGCCGATGCCGACAAGCTGTATTCGGTGGCGCAGATGGAAGTGCTGAGCGCTGGCGGCTGCAGCGGCATCGGCTTCGGGCTGCACAGCGAAATCGTCGCGCCGTACATCCTGCGCTACGGCACCGAAGCGCAGAAGGCCAACTACCTGCCGCGGCTGGCCAGCGGCGAGATGGTGGGCGCGATCGCGATGAGCGAGCCCGGCGCCGGCTCCGACCTGCAGGCGGTGAAGACCACCGCGCTGCGGCAAGGCGATCACTATGTGCTCAGCGGCAGCAAGACCTTCATCACCAACGGCTGGCATGCCGACCTGGTGATCGTCGTGGCCAAGACCGATCCGCAGGCCGGCGCCAAGGGCACCAGCTTGCTGCTGGTGGAGCGCGGCATGGCCGGCTTCGAGCGCGGCAAGCGGCTGAAGAAGGTGGGGATGAAGGCGCAGGACACCTCGGAGCTGTTCTTCGATTCGGTCAAGGTGCCAGCGCACAACCTGCTGGGCGGGCCCGAGCAGCTGAACCGCGGCTTCGTGTGCCTGATGGAGCAGCTGCCGTGGGAGCGGCTGCAGATCGCCATCGGCGCGGTGGCGTCGATGCAGGCCGCGATCGAGCAGACCATCGCCTACGTGAACGAACGCCAGGTCTTCGGCCAGGCGCTGGCCAGCTACCAGAACACCCGCTGGAAGCTGGCCGAGTTGCAGACCCAGGCGCAGGTGGCGCGGGTGTTCGTCGACAAGTGCATCGAGCTGTTGCTGCTGGAGCGGCTGGACACCGCCACCGCGTCGATGGCCAAGTACTGGTGCAGCGACCTGCAGAACACCGTGCTCGACGAATGCGTGCAGCTGCACGGCGGCTACGGCTACATGTGGGAAGTGCCGGTGGCGCGCGCCTGGGCCGACGCGCGCGTGCAGCGCATCTACGGCGGCACCAACGAGATCATGAAAGAGGTCATCAGCCGCTCGCTGGGGCTGGGTGGGCCGCGCTGAGCCGGGAGCGGCTGCGCGCCGGGCTTCCATAGAATCGTTGCGCTGCCTGCGCCAACGCGGCGACGCTGGCGGCAACGGCCGACCCCATGCCGCTGAGCAAGCCTGGAGGGCACGAAACCCATGAGCACAAGCGCACTGTCGATGGCCCACCTCGACGACTGGGTTGGCAAGGAACTCGGGGTCTCGGACTGGCTGCTCGTCGACCAGCAGCGCATCGAGAATTTGCCCACTGCACCGGCGACGACCAGTGGATCCATGTGGACGTCGAACGCGCGAAGAAGGAAAGCCCGTTCGGCGGCCCGGTGGCGCACGGCTACCTGACGCTGTCGCTGCTCGCCAAGCTGGGCATGGAAGTCGGCATCGTGCCGCAGGACGCGGTGGCGGCGTTCAACTACGGGTTGGACAAGGTGCGCTTCTTGGCGCCGGTGAAGGCGGGCGCGCGGGTGCGGCTTCGCGTCACGCTGCTCGAGGCCGCCGACCAGGGGGCAGGGCGCAGGCTGCTGAAGCTGGCGAATACGGTGGAGATCGAAGGCCAGGCCAAGCCCGCGCTGGTGGCCGAGACGCTGGCGATGCTGGTCGGCCGCACCTGATGCCGCGCGCGCATCACAAAGGGGACACGGGCATGGCGACCAAGCAACGCAGCACATCGGCAGCGCCAAAGACGACCGCGCGCCGCCCCCGGGCCGGGCTCGCGGCGGGCGAAACATCGGCCGCAACAGCCGAAACAGCCGCAACAGCCGCTGCAGCCGCAGCGCCAGCGCTGGGCGAAGCCGCCGCGCAGAACACGCTGGCGGTGAACCCGCTGATCGGCATCCGTGCCGCCGACTTCACGCGCGCGGCGCGCGCCTTGCTGGGCAGCGCGCTGAAGGAGCCGCGGCGCGCGGCGCGGCACGCGCGTACCTACCTGCGCGAGTTGCGCCAGGTGGCGCGCGGCGCCTCGGACATCGCGCACGACCCCAAGGACAAGCGCTTCGCCGACCCGGCCTGGCAAAGCAGCGCTTTGCACAAGCGCATCCTGCAGGCGCATGCCCTGACGCAAGCCGAGCTGGGCCGCTACATCGAGGGCTCCAGACTCGACGCGCGCGACAAGGCGCGCGCGCAGCTGGTGGCGTCGATCCTGGTCGACGCCCTTGCACCGAGCAATACGCTGCTCAACCCCACCGCGCTGAAGCGCGCGGTGGACACCGGCGGCGCCAGCCTGGTCGAAGGCGCCAGGCAACTGCTGCACGACCTGCGCCACAACAAGGGGCTGCCGGCGTCGGTGGACAGCTCGGCCTTCGAGATCGGGCGCAACATCGCCACCTCGCCCGGGCGCGTGGTGTATCGCAACGAGGTGCTCGAGCTGATCCAGTACCAGCCCAGCACCGACAAGGTCTGGTCGCGCCCATTGGTGGTGACGCCGCCGCAGGTGAACAAGTTCTATGCGCTGGACCTGTCGCCCGACAAGAGCCTGGTGAAGTTCGCCGTCGGCCAGGGCATCCAGTTGTTCGCGATCAGCTGGCGCAACCCGACCAAGGCGCAGCGCGACTGGAGTCTGTCGACCTACGTGCAGGCGCTGGACGAGGCGGTGGACGCCGCGCGCCAGATCAGCGGCAGCCCGGATGTGCACCTGTGGGGCGCGTGCTCCGGCGGCATGACCGCGGCGGCCTACCTTGGGTGGCTCGCCGCCACCGGGCAACAGGCGAAGGTGGTGAGCATCGTCTCGCCGGTGTGCGTGCTCGACCCGACGCGAACCGCCGACACCACGATGGGCCTGGTCGCCACCGACAAGGGGCTGCGTGCGATCCGTGCCGGTGTCAGGCGCCGCGGTTACGTCGACGGTTCCGAGATGGCACGCGTATTTGCCTGGCTGCGGCCGAACGACCTGATCTGGAACTACTGGGTCAACAACTACCTGCTCGGCCACAAGCCGCCGGCCTTCGACATCCTGTTCTGGAACGCCGACACCACACGGCTGCCGGCCGCCTTCCATGCCGACCTGATCGGCGTCTTCCTCGACAACCCCTACGTCAACGCCGGCCAGATGACGGTGCTGGGCGAGCCCATCGACATGGCCAAGGTGAAGGTCGACGCCTACATCGTCGCCGGCATCACCGACCACATCACGCCCTGGCGCGCGTGTTACGACACCGCGCGCATCTACGGGCCCGACAGCACCTTCGTGCTGGCCAACGCCGGGCACCTGCAAAGCCTGCTCAATCCGCCGGGCAACCCTCGCGCCTTCTTCTCCACCGCGGCCGCGGCGGCCGACGACGCCGATGCCTGGGCGGCCGGTGCCATACGGCACGAGGGCAGCTGGTGGCTGCACTGGATGGCGTGGATGCAGCAGCGCTCGGGCGAGCAAAAACCTGCGCCGCGCCGGCTCGGCAGCCGCAAGCATCCGCCCGGCGCGGCCGCGCCGGGCGAGTACGTACTCGAACCCTGAACGAGGAGCCTGCCCGTTGAATACCGCGACGATGGCCCGCACACCGGCAGGCGCTCGCGCGCAGGCGTCGCCCGGCCGTGCGAGCGAACGCCTGGACGAGCTGCAGATCGATGCCGCCAGCGGCCTGCATGTGGGCATGGTGCGCATCGGCGCGCAGCGGCTGCGCGTGGCGATCCGGCCGGCGGGCGCTTCGCGCAGCGGCGTACCGCTGCTGCTGTGCAACGGCATCGGCGCCAACCTCGAGCTGGCGGTGCCGCTGGTGCAGCGGCTGGACGGCATCGAATCGGTGCTCTTCGACGCGCCCGGCGCCGGCCGCTCGCCGGCGCCGAAGCGGCCCTACCGCTTGTTCATGCTGGCCCGCTTGCTGCGCAAACTGCTCGACCATCTGGGCTACGGCCAGGTCGACCTGCTCGGCGTGTCGTGGGGCGGCGGGCTGGCGCAGCAGTTTGCGATCCAGTACCCGCAGCGCGTGCGCCGCCTGGTGCTGGCCGCCACCGCAATGGGCGGTGTGACGATGCTGCCCGGCGACCCGCGTGTGCTGGTGAAGATGGTCGACCCGCGGCGCTATCTGGACAAGGGTTACATGAAGCGCGTCGCACCCCAGCTCTACGGCGGGCGGCTGCGCGAGGACCCGCAGGCGATCCGCCTGTTCACCGACCACGCCCGCGGCGGCGACCGCACCGGCTACCGCTACCAGCTGCTGGCGATGCTGGGCTGGACTTCGCTGCCGTGGCTTTGGCGCATGCGCCAGCCCACGCTGGTGCTGGCCGGCGACGACGACCCGCTGGTGCCGCTGGTCAACGCGCGGCTGCACGCCTGGTTGCTGCCGAACGCGCGGCTGCAGGTGCTGCACGACGGGCATCTGTTCATGCTGACGCAGGCCGACGAGACGGCGCGCCTGATCTCGCGCTTCCTCGAGGCGGGCGGTGCGCAGCTGCGCTCGCGCCGCGACGCCGCCACACAATGACCGAAGCCGCCGGCGCCGGCTGCTGATTTTCCTGACTCCATCGATGCGGTTGCCCATGGTTCGTTCGTTGCTTCTGATCGCGGTTGTGCTCTTTGCCACTGGCGCCCACGCGCAGTCGAAGTTCATTTTTCTGACCAACTGGTTCGCCCAGGCCGAGCACGGCGGCTTCTACCAGGCACAGGCTTCGGGCCTGTACCGCAAGGCGGGGCTGGACGTCACGCTGCGCATGGGCGGGCCGCAGGTCAACGGGCTGCAGCTGCTGGCCGCCGGGCAAGCCGACTGCCTGATGGGCTACGACGTGCAGATCATCAAGGCGCACGAGCAGGGCATCGACGCGGTGACGGTGGCCGCGGCCTTCCAGAAGGACCCGCTGGTGATGATCGGCCACCCCGAGGTGTTCAAGACCATGGCCGACCTGAAGGGCCGCACCCTCCTGATCTCGGCCGATGCGCACACCAACTACTGGCCGTGGCTGAAGTCCACCTTCGGCCTGAGCGACTCGCAGCTGCGGCCCTACACCTTCAACATCCAGCCCTTCATCGCCGACCGCAACGCGGTGCAACAGGGTTATCTGTCCAGCGAGCCCTTTGCGATCGAGAAGCAGGCCGGCTTCAGGCCCACCGCGCTGCTGCTGTCCGACTCCGGCTGGCCGCCGTATTCGACCACCATCGTGTGCATGCGCGACACGCTGAACAAGCGGCCCAAGGAGGTGGACGCCTTCGTCGCGGCCAGCCTGCAGGGCTGGAAGGACTACCTGCGCGGCGACCCGGCCGCGGCCGATGCGCTGATCAAGAAGGACAACCCGGCCATGAGCGACGAGCTGCTGGCGCACGGCCGCAAGATGATGCTGGCCAGCGGCATGGTGTTCGGTGGCGACGCGGCGCGCCTGGGCGTGGGCACGATGAACGACGAGCGCTTTCGCAAGACCTACGACATGATGGTGTCGCTGAAGCTGCTGGACCCGAAGGTCGACGTGAAGAAGACCTACACCACCGAGTTCGTCAAGGACTTGCGCATCCTGCCGTGACGCCGGCCTGAAGGCATGGACGACGCGGTGCGCCCACCCGCCGTCGAGTTGCGCTCGGTGGGCATGACCTACCCGAACGGCACACGCGCGCTGCAGCCGCTCGAGCTGCGCGTGGCCGAGGGCGAGTTCCTGACGCTGATCGGCCCGTCGGGCTGCGGCAAGAGCACGCTGCTGAACCTGGTGGCCGGGCTGCTCGAGCCCAGCGAGGGCACGCTGCGGCTGTGGCAGCGCCCGGTGCGGCAGATCGAAAGCACCGGCCACCGCTTGTCCTTCGTCTTCCAGAGCCCCACGCTGATGCCGTGGGCCGACGTGCAGACCAACGTGCGGCTGCCGCTGGACCTGGCCCGTGTGAACCCGCACGAGGCGGCGTCGCGCGTGCGCGAGGCCCTGGCGCTGGTCGGGCTCCATCGCAACGCCGGCCAGCGGCCGCGCGAGCTGTCCGGCGGCATGCGCATGCGCGTGTCGATCGCGCGCGCGCTGGTCACCCGCCCCACGCTGCTGCTGATGGACGAACCCTTCGGCGCACTCGACGAGATCACGCGCGACAAGCTGGACGCCGAACTGCTCGCGCTGTGGCGCCAGCAGGGCCTGACGGTGGTGTTCGTCACGCACTCGATCCACGAGGCGGTGTACCTGTCCACACGCGTGCTGGTGATGGCCGCGCAACCGGGGCGGCTGGTCGACGAACTGCGCATCGACGAGCCCTGTCCGCGTGCGCCGGGGTTCCGTGTCGGCACCCGCTTTGCGGCTTACGCGCAGCGGCTGCAGCACAGCCTGCTGCGCGCCAGCGGCACGCCGCTCGACGAGGCCTCGGCTTGAGGCCGGCCGAGCCGCCACGAAGCGCGCGCTCGCGGCTGCGCGGCTTCGTCTACCCGCTGGCGCTGGCGTTCGTGCTGCTGGCGCTGTGGCAATGGGCGGTGGTCGCCTTCGAGTTGCCGGCCTTCCTGGTGCCGTCGCCGCTGCGTGTGGCGCAAGCGCTGCAGGACGATGCGCCCTTGTTGCTGGCGGCACTGTGGGTCACCCTGAAGATCACCGTGCTGGCGCTGCTGTGCGCCACGCTGCTGGGGGTGCTGATCGCCTTCGCCTTCGTGCAAAGCCGCAGCATCGAGACCGCGCTGCTGCCCTATGCAGTGCTGCTGCAGGTCACGCCGATCGTCGCCATCGCGCCGCTGATCATCGTCTGGGTGAAGGACGCCACCGCCTCGCTGGTGATCTGCGCGACGCTGGTGGCGCTGTTCCCGATGATCTCCAACACCACACTGGGCTTGCGCAGCGTCGACCCCGGCTTGCTGAGCTACTTCAGGCTGAACCGCGCCAGCCGCTGGCAACTGCTGTGGCGGCTGCGTGTGCCCGGCGCATTGCCGTATTTCTTCGCCGGGCTGCGCATCAGCTCGGGGCTGGCGCTGATCGGCGCGGTGGTGGCCGAGTTCGTCGCCGGCACCGGCGGCACCGGCTCGGGGCTGGCCTACCAGATCCTGCAAAGCGGCTACCAGTTGAACATCGCGCGTTTGTTCGCGGCGCTGGGGCTGATCGCGCTGGCCGGCGTGCTGCTGCATGCGGCGGTGGCGGTGCTGTCGCGCTGGGCGCTGGGGGGCTGGCACGACAGCGAGGCATGAGCGACGCAAGCCCCGCGCCCGATGCCGGCACGCTCAGCTGCTCGACAACATCCGCCCCGCCGGCCACGCTGCAGCAGCGGCAAGGCGATCGGCTACAGCGGCTTTTTGATCTGGTTGGCGATTTCGCCGACGATGCCGCGGCGGAAGGCCATCACGCACACGACGAAGATCACGCCCTGCACGATGGTCACCCAGGCGCCGAGTTGCGCCAGGTAGTTCTGCATCGTGATGATGATCGCCGCGCCCACCACCGGGCCGAAGATCGTGCCCATGCCGCCGACCAGCGTCATCAGCACCACCTCGCCCGACA
>CAYZGL010000012.1:0-35967 GCA_964477985.1 uncultured Rubrivivax sp.
GCATCGTGGTCAGCGCCTGGAACGTGGCCGAGCTGCCGAAGATGGCGCTGCTGCCGTGCCATGCGCTGTTCCAGTTCTACGTCGCGCCGGGGCAGTCGCCCGACGAGCCGGGCCGCTTGAGCTGCCAGCTGTACCAGCGCAGCGCCGACATCTTCCTCGGCGTGCCCTTCAACATCGCCAGCTACGCGCTGCTCACGCACATGCTGGCGCAGCAGTGCGGCCTGCAGCTGGGCGACTTCGTCTGGACCGGCGGCGACTGCCACATCTACGACAACCACGCCGAGCAGGTGCGCACGCAGCTCGGGCGCACGCCCTACCCCTACCCGGCGCTGCGGCTCGCGCGCCGGCCGGCGTCGATCTTCGACTATGAGTTCGAGGACTTCGAGCTGCTGGACTACCGGCACCACGCGGCGATCAAGGCGCCGGTGGCGGTGTGAGGCGCGGCATGACGCTCGAGCTGCTGCTGATCGCCGCGGTCGCGCGCAACGGCGTGATCGGCGGCGACAACCGGCTGCTGTGGCACCTGCCGGAGGACATGCGCTTCTTCAAGCAGACCACGCTGGGCCACGCGGTGATCATGGGGCGCAAGACCTGGCAGTCGCTGCCGCCGCGCTTTCGCCCGCTGCCCGGACGGCGCAACATCGTGCTGACGCGCGATGCCGGTTTCGACGCGCCCGGCGCCGAAGTGGCCGCGTCGCTGCAGGACGCCATCGCGCGTGTCGCCGGCCAGCCGCTGGCCTTCGTCATCGGCGGCGCCGAGGTCTACGCGCAGGCACTGCCGCTGGCGCAGCAACTGTGGCTGACCGAGATCGACCACGATTTCGACGGCGACGCGCACTTCCCCGCGTGGCCGCGCCAGCACTTCGTCGAACTCGAACGTACACACCACGACTCGGGCCAGGGCTACGGCTACCAGCGCGCGCACTACCGGCGCGAGCGCTGATCCCGCGCGCGCGCTGCGCTGCGCCTTTGCCACTTGCCGGAGCGTTGCATGGCCCGCGTCAGCACCTGCCTGAACTTTCCACGTTGCACCGAACAGGCTTTCGAGTTCTGCCGAACGGTCTTCGGCGGCGCCTTCAACGGCCCCGTGCATCGCTTTGCCGACGCGCCGCCGGCGCCGGACCGCTCGCCGCTGGCCGAAGCCGACCGGCAGTTGGTGCTGCACGTGGAGCTGCCGATCCGGGGCGGCCATGTGCTGATGGGCACGGATGCGCCGGAGTCGATGGGCTTTGCCGCCGCGCCGGGCAACAACGTCCACATCAACCTGGAACCCGACTCGCGCACCGACACCGAGCGGCTGTTCCACGCGCTGGCGGCAGGAGGCACCGTGCAGATGCCGCTGCAGCACATGTTCTGAGCGCCCCCAGGGCCGGGCTGCGCCCAGCCCGCCCCCCGCGGGGGTCAAGGAAACTTGGGGCGGCCCGGCGTTTCCTTGAGAGGCGCCTGCTTCGGCAGCCTGAAGGACCGGTTCGGCGTGCAGTGGATGCTCAACTGCCAGGCGGCCGGCTGATGCGGTGCCGGCACGGCCGGCGCGCTACAGCCACTCCTCGGGCACGAACAGCGAGACCACGGAGAACCACATGCGCTGGGCCGTGCTCACGCGCGGCTCGCTGTGATGGACGTCGGGCACGCCGGCGCCGACCCATTCGGTACGCCACGGCGCGTTGCCGGGCGCCTCGAGCGGCGCGGCCTGCTGCGCGGCGTCGGGCGCGGCAACGTCCGGCACACGCCGCACCTTGTAGTGGTCGTGCTGCCAATGGGCCTGCAGCAAGGCGGCCATCTCGCCGGCCAGCCGCGGGCTGTCGACCACCAGCACCAGCTCGGTGTTGGTGCGTGCCGAGCGCGCATCCATGTTCAGCGAGCCCACCAGCAGCCAGCGGCCATCGATGGTCGCCACCTTGGCGTGCAGCCGGCCGACCGATCCGCTCAGGCTGGTGTGCAGCCCCGGCATCGGCGCGCCGGCCGGGCTCAGCTCGGTGATCGACACGCCCAGCGCCAGCATCTGGTCGCGGTAGCGCGCATAGCCCAGGTAGGCCATCGGCTCGTCGGTCGAGGCCAGCGAGTTGGTGGTCAGCGCGACGTGCACGCGGCGCTCGGCCGCAGCGCGCAGCAGCGCCATGCCGTCGGCGCCGGGCACGAAATACGGCGACACCACTTCGATGCGCTGCTGCGCCGCGCCCAAGCGCTGCAGCACGCCGTCCATCGCGGTGGGCAGCGGCGCGCCGCCCGGCACCGCGGCCTTGGCCGGCGCGTCGGCCAGCAGCTGCACCGGCGCGAAGTGCAGTTCGACGCGGCCGCTGGCCAGCTCGCGCAACAGCGCATCGCCGGCCTTCACGCCGCCGGGCGGGTCCTGCGCGGCGGCGCTGCCGCCCGGCGCCGCGGCGGCGGCCCGGCTCGCATCCTGGCCGCCCGCCAGCACCTCGATCGGATACGCCTGCTCGCTGTTCCAGAAGCGGTCGAACAACGCCGACAGCTCGCGCACGATGGGCCCGCTGGCCAGCAGATCCATGTCGATGAAGTGCGACGACGCGCTGCGCATGGCGTACTCGTTGCCGATATTGCGCCCGCCGCTGACGGCAAAGCTGTTGTCGGCGATGAACAGCTTGTTGTGCATGCGCCGGTTGACCCGGTCGAACTCGTGCAGCGACAGCAGCATGCGCGCGGCCCACTGGTCGCTGGCGCGCGACGGCAGCGGATTGAACAGCCGCACCTCGGCGTTGGGCAGCGCCGACAGCCGCAGCAACGCGTCCTGCGACGCGGCGGCGTGCAGGTCGTCGACCAGCAGCCGCACGCGCACGCCGCGCCGCGCCGCCTGCTCCAGCGCCGCCAGCAGCTGGCCGCCGCTGTCGTCCTGGGCGATCAGGTAGTACTGCACGTCGAGCGAGGCCTGCGCCATGCGCGCCAGCGCCAGCCGCAGTTCGAAGGCCGGCGCCGCGTCGGGCAGCAGCCGCAACCCCGACAGCCGCGCGCTGTCGGCCGGGGTGGAGGCCGCCGCCAGCCGCGCCAGCGGCGTCGCGGCGACGTCGGCGATCGCCGACGACGGCGTGCGCTGCGCCTGGCTGGGCAGCGACGCGCAGCCGCCCAGCCACAGCAGCACGCCGGCCAGGCCGACGCTCGCGAGCTTGTTCGCGGCGCGCCGCACGCGCGCCCACACCCGCACCCCCCACGGCGCCGCGGGCCGGCGCGGGCCGATGGTTGCGCGCTCGAACCCGGCCATCGCATCAACCCGCGGCAAGCGGCTCGACCGACGGCATCGCATAGTCGCGGCCGGTGCCGCACCGGGCGCGCCGGAAGTTCTCGCGCGCCTTGGCGCTCAGTGCCGCGAGCCGGACTTCGCCGTGCGCGTCGCACGGAAAGGCCAGTGCCCGCCCTTCATGGAACAGCGAGCGAAAGCGCAGTTCGTAGGCTGCGTGGGCTGCGCTGCCGTCGCTGCCGACCCCGTTCATTCCGACCTCCTGTCATCACGCTGGAGGTCATTGCACGTGCCGCGCCTTGCAAACGCATTGCGCGGCGGCCTTCGCGCATTGCGGCTGAAATCGCAGGCCGCGCTGCTTCATACGCATTGGGGTTCGACCCCAGCAGCGTCGGGATGCCGGGCCTGGGGCCGCGGCGCGCTCAGCGCACCGCTTCGACCGCCGCGTCGAACAGGTAGCCCGCGCCGCGCTCGGTCTTGATGAAGGTCGGCTGCGCCGGGTCGGCTTCGATCTTGCGCCGCAGCCGCAGGATCTGCACGTCGATCGAGCGGTCGTAGACCTCGGCGTTGTGCAGCCGCGAGAGCTCGAGCAGCTGGTCGCGCGTCAGCACGCGCTGCGGCGCCGAGACGAACGCGGCGAGCAGGCTGAACTCGCCGTTGGTCAGGTCTACCGCGCGCCCGTCGGCGGCCTTCAGCTTGCGCAGCCCGACATTCAGCTCCCAATGGCCGAAGCGGTAGGCGCGCACGCGCGCGATCGTGTCGGCGACGCTGGCCTGCGCGCGCGCGCGGCGCAGCAAGGCGCGGATGCGCGCCAGCAGCTCGCGCGGGCTGAAGGGCTTGGTCAGGTAGTCGTCGGCGCCGAGCTCGAGGCCCATCACGCGGTCGGCTTCGTCGGCGCGGCCGGTGAGCATCAGGATCGGCAGCGCCGAGCTTTCGCGCAGCCGGCGCGCGATCTGCAAACCGTCCTCGCCGGGCAGGCGTACGTCGAGCACGGCCAGGTCTATGGTCTCGCGCGCCATCACGGCGTCGAACTCCTTGCCGCTGGCCACCGCGGTGGCGCGCAGCTCGTTGTCGGCCAGGTAGTCGCACACCAGTTGGCGGATCGCCGGATCGTCGTCGAGCACCAGCACGTGCGGGGTCAGCGTCGAGGTGGCGGATGGCATGGATTGACCTGCTGCGGGCGGCGGGCGCGATGCGCACGATGCTAGTGCAGTGGTCCACGCTGCACCAGCGGACGGCGGCACGCCCTGTGCACCCGCGCCGGCCGCCGCCGGCCGGCGCGGTTCAGGCGAAGCGCAGCTCGAGGTCGCCGTGCGCGTAGATCACCACGCCGGTGTCGGTGTGGGTGATGCGGTGGCCGGTGCCGGCGGGTGCGAGCTGGTAGTCGCCTTCTTGCAGCAGCAGGTCGTCGAGGAACAGCTCGCCTTGCACCATCAGGCATTCCTCGTCGTGGCCGTGGCGGTGCTGCGGCACGGCCGCGCCGGGTTGCGCGTGGTACAGCATCGCCGCCTGGCCGTCGCGCTGCCACAGCACGCGGCGGCGGATGCCGGGGGCGAAGCTGGGCCAGCCGGCGTCGGCATCGCGCACCGTGAAAGGCGCGTCGCCGGCCGCGGCTTCGAGCGCCGACTCGCGCAGGAACAGCCAGGCGCCGCCTTCGCTGCACACCGCGCCGCCTGCGCTGCCGGCGGGCACGGCGTGGTAGTCGCGCGGGCGCAGCGCTTCCTCGCCGATGCGCACGCCGCCGCGCAGCACCAGCCATTCGCGATGGCAGCGCGCATCCGGGCCGGCCCAGCGGCCGCCGGGCTGCAATTCGACCAGCCGCGCGCGCAAGGGCTCGCCGGGGCGCGCGGCGCGGTCCGCGGGCGCCGCATACAGCGTGCGCACGGCCGCGCCGCCGCCCGCTGGCGTGGCCGCCAGCCGCTGCAGCCTGGAGGTGACCATGCCCGCACACTGTGCCCGCGAGGCCGATGCACGTTCGAGCAGCCTGCCGCGAAGCGCTTGCGCGGCGCCGGCGGCGGCGGCTTCGCCGGCACCCCAGGCGCTGGCGAAGGGTTCGCTCAGCAGCGGCTCCAGGTCACGGTGCGGCGCGTCGGGGGCGGCAGCGATACGAAAGGGCAAGGCTTCGCTGGGCATGGCGGCATCGAGGTGGAGGCGGCCGCAGCGGGCCGGGTGCGCGGGGCCGTTCATGGTACGAGCGCCAGCGCTGCGCCGGCGCCTAGCGTTTGGCGCAGCGAACGCAGCGCACGGCGGATCTGCGACTTCACCGTGCCCAGCGGCAGCCGCGTGTGCTCGGCGATTTCCTCGTGCGACAGGCCGCGCAGGAAGGCCAGCGAAACCAGCTGGCGCGGCTGCGCGCCCAGCCGCAGCAGCGCCTGGTGCAGCTGCGTGCGGTGCCGCGCCAGTTCCAGCAGCTCGTCCACCGCGGCGGTGGGGCTCGCGAGCTCGGCCGCGGCCTCGCCGCCGAGCGGCTCGCACTGCAGGCGCGCTTCGCGGCGCAAGGCGTCGATCGCGCGCGAGCGCGCCATCGACAGCAGCCAGCTCAGCGCCTTGCCGCGCGTTGCGTCGAAGCGCACGGCCTGGCGCCAGACCTGGAAGTAGGCATCCTCGACCACTTCCTCGGCCAGCGCGGCACTGCGCACGATGCGCCGCACCAGGCCGAACACGCGCGCGAAGGTGGCGTCGTACAGCGCCGCCAGCGCGCGTTCGTCGTGGCCGGCGATGGCCTCGATCCATTGCGCGAGCTGCGCATCGGATGCGGCGACCGCCATGCCGCCTGCCGCGCGCGCGCGGCTCACGTCGTGCAACCGCCCGGCATCGGCGCTCGGCTGCGCCGCATCGGCGTCCTCGGCGGCATCGGCGGCATCGGCGAAGGCTGCGCCCTCGGCGCCATCGGCCAAGGCAGCGTCCTCGGCGAAGGCATCGCCACCGGGCCAGCCGGGGTCTTCGCGCAGCGCGCCGCCGTCGTCGGCGTCGGGCGCCCGTGTCATCGCAGCGTTCATGCACCCACCTTCGTCTGAGTGGCTCCAGCGTTCATGTCAGTTGCTCCACCGCGCTTGGCGCCGCTCGCGCCGCAGGAGACGAATTCCCCTGGGGGACAGGCCGCCGCAGGCGGCCAGGGGGAGCGGCGGCGCCAACGGGCCGAACCCGATCCGGGTCCCCCGGTCGGGTGCGGTGCCCCCTCGGGGGGCGGCCGCCAGGCGGCCGGGGGCGGTCGGCTTCATTCCAGCACCGCATCCGGCGCGGGCACGGCACCGCGCAGGAAGATCGTGGCGCCGGTGTCGGTGCCGATGGTGGCGTGCAGCGCACCGCCATGCGCCAGGTGGTAGCCGCCCGGGCCGATCTCCAGGCGCGAGCCCACGCGCAGCCGGCCGTGCAGCACGACGCATTCCTCGTCGCACGCATGGCGATGCGGCGGCAGCGTGGCCCCCGGCTGCAGCCGCAGCAGGTACGACAGCACGCCGTCGTGCGCGCGCAACACCTTGATCGTCACGCCGTCCAGCAAAGGCTGCCACTGGCCGTCGCCGGCGCCGATCGTCAGGTGCGAGGTGTCGGCATCGGCCACGCGCTCCAGCAGCCGGCGGCGGATGGTGCGGGCGGGGTTCGGCGAGCCGGCAGCGGCCGGCTCGCGCGCCATGGCATCGAAGCGGTTCATGCCCGGGCATACGGCCGCAACGGCGATCTGGATGCGCGACGCCGTTGCCGGGGCGATGCGCCGCAGGCCTTCATCAGTCCTGGCGCCGCGCCCTGACCAGCAGCGTAGTGCCGGGGTCGGTCTCGACGAAGACGATCTCGCGGCCGCCGTCGGCCACGCTGCCGGCGAAGTCGAAGCCGACGTCGAAGTTCATCTGCACCGCGCAGTCGGCATCGACCGTGAAGCTGCCCGACAGCGGCAGCGGCTGCGCGTCCAGCACGCCGCCCACGCTGCGCAAGGCCGTGGCTTCGAAGCGGCCCGAGCGCTGCAGCGTGACGACGCCGTTGCCCACCAGCGGCACCGCGCCGGCGAGCGGCAGCGTCGGCGGCCCGGCGAAGCCTTCGGCATGAAAACCGTAGCGCCCGGCCAGGGCCTGCGGCGTGCAGCGCAGCCGGCCGCGGTCGGCATCGCCGCTGCGCGCGGCGCGCTGCGACAGCCCGCCGAGGGTGGTGCCGGGGTTGGTCTGCATCGCGAACATCGCGCGGCCGCCGTCGATCAGCACGTTGCGCGTGCTCACGCCGCTGGGGTAGTGTGCGCTGACCACGCAGTCGCTGCCGACTTCGTAGCTGCCGGTCTCGGCCGGCAGCGTGCGCGCGACGCCGTTGAAGCTGGCGCTGCGCGCGGCGATGGTGACCTTGCCCGCGCCGTCGTACACGGTGGTGCCGGCCGCGGCGAAGGCGCCCAGCAGCGCCGGCGGCAGCCCCGAGGCCGCATCGGTGAAGCCGCGCACCGAAAAAACGTAGCTGCCGCGCAGCGCCGCCACCGTGCATGGCGGCGGGCCCGCCGGCTCGGCCAGACCGCGCGGCGCTTCGCCGGCGGGCGCCGCCGCGCCCTGCGCGAAGGCCGGGCCGGCCAGCCCAAAGGCCAGCGCGGCGCCGGCAAGCAGGGCACGGTGGGTGGG
Organism: uncultured Rubrivivax sp.; assembly: GCA_964477985.1. Classification (GTDB taxonomy): domain Bacteria; phylum Pseudomonadota; class Gammaproteobacteria; order Burkholderiales; family Burkholderiaceae_C; genus Rubrivivax. Next base: position 7,786 of record CAYZGL010000012.1, read on the forward strand.
GTGCAGCGTGGACATCTCGTACTCCCGAACTGAGGTTGAAGGCAAGCGTCCGGTGCCTGCAAGGGATGCGAAACCACCGGATGGCGCTGATACGCCATGGCAGCGGCGGCGGATGCCGCGTGCCCCTAACTTCAGCGGGTTGCCCGCGTTCGGCGGATTGCCCGCGCGCTGCCGCGCCGCGCGCGGCGCGGTCACGGCGGCGGCTGCAATGCGTCGGCCAGGCTGCGCGCGATGTCGTTGGCCACCAGCGGCTTGGCCAGCACCTCGGTCACGCCGGCATCGCGCGCGCGCCGCGTCAGCGCCGCGGTGACGCAGCCGCTCATCAGCACGATCGGGATGTCCGCGCGGATCGCGCGGATGGCGCGCGCCAGCTCCGAGCCGGTCATCTCGGGCATGGCCTCGTCGGACAGCACCAGGTCGTAGCGCGCCGGCGCGTCGCGCAGGCTTTGCAGCGCGGCCACGCTCGAAGTGAAGCCGATCGGCTCGTAGCCCAGGCCGGCGATCAGCTCCTCGCCCAGCAGCACCAGCGGCTCCTCGTCGTCGACCAGCAGCACCGTTTGCCCGTTGCCCTGGCGCGCACGCGGCTCGGCGCCGGCCGGCGCGGCGACACAGCTTTGCCACGGCAGGTAGATGGTGAAGGCGCTGCCCTGGCCGGGCACGCTGTCGACGTCGATGCCGCCGCCCAGGTCGGCGACGATGCCGTGCACCAGCGACAGGCCCAGCCCGGTGCCGACGCCGACCTCCTTGGTGGTGAAGAAGGGGTCGAAGATGCGCTCGAGCAGTTCGGCCGGGATGCCGCTGCCGGTGTCGGCCACACGCAGCCGCAGGTAGCTGCCGCCGGGCAGGGTGCGCGTGGCGCAGCGCGGCGATTCGAGCTTCGCGCGGTCCAGCGTGACGCGCAGCGTGCCGCCGGCCTTCATCGCCTGCACCGCGTTGGCGCACAGGTTCATCACCACCTGGTGCACCTGCGTCGCATCGCCCAGCACCGCGGCGTCGCCGGCCTCGAGCCGGCGGTCCAGCCGGATCGGCACCGGCAGCGACGCCGCCACCGCGTCCAGCGCCTCGGCCACCACCGACTGCACGTGCACCGGCACGCGCTCGCCCATGCCGCTGCGGCTGAAGGCGAGGATGCGCTCGACCAGCGACTTGGCGCGCAGCCCGGCGCTGACCGCGGCGTCGATGTGGCGGCGCAGCGCGCTGCCCGGCGCGGCGTCCTTCTGCGCCAGCTCGCCGTAGCCGAGGATCGCGGCCAGGATGTTGTTGAAGTCGTGCGCGATGCCGCCGGCCAGCGTGCCGATGGCCTCCAGCTTTTGCGCCTGGCGCAGCTGCAGCTCGAGGCGCTCGCGCTCGGCCTCGTCGCGCTTGCGGTCGGTGATGTCCTCCAGCGAGCCGGCCATGCGCAGCGGCAAGCCTTCGGCGTCGCGCACCGACACGCCGCGCTGGCGGTACCAGTGCCACTGGCCGTCGGGGCGCTGCAGCCTGAACTCGGCCTTGAAGCGCTTGGACTGCCCGCGCAGGTGCGTGGCCAGCGCTTGGCGCACCGGTGCGCGGTCGTCGGGGTGCGGCGCCAGCAGCGCCAGCCATTCGCGGCGCGGGCGCTGCGCGTCGCCGCCGGGCTGGCCGACCAGGTCCTGCGCACGCGGCGACAGGAACAGCGTGTCGCTGTCCAGGTCCCAATCCCACAGCCCTTCGTTGGAGCCGTCGACCGCGAGCTGGTAGCGCTCTTCCGAGCGGCGCAGCGCCTGCTCGGTCTTCTTCAGCACATCGATGTCGCTGACCGACCCGGCCCAGCGCAGCGGCGCGCCTTGCGCATCGCGCGTCAGGCGGCCGCGAAAGCGCATCCAGTGGTATTCGCCATCGGCGCCGAGCATCAGGTATTCGCCTTCGTGCGCCTCGGGCGTGCTGCCGCCCGTGCCGTGCAGCTCGGCGATCACGCGCACCACGTCGTCGGGGTGGAAGCGCGGCATCACCAGCGGCGCCCACTGCTCGCGCGTGAGCATGCCTTCCTGCGGCGCCAGCCCGATCAGGCGCCAGGCGCGCGCCGACGCGAACATGCGGTCGCGCTCCAGGTCCCAGTCGATGATGCCGTCGTTGGAGCCGGCCAGCGCCAGCGCGTAGCGCTCTTCGCTGTCGCGCAGGGCCTGCTCGGCGCGCTTGCGTGCGTCGATGTCGCTGACCGAGCCGGCCATGCGCAGCGGCTTGCCCGACGCGTCGCGCACGCACACGCCGCGCACCCGCACCCAGCGGCAGCCGCCGTCGGCCCAGCGCACGCGCCACTCGCCTTCGTAGGCCGGTGTGCAGCCGTCCAGGTGCGCCTGCATCCGCGTCAGGCGTTCGGCCGCGTCGTCGGGGTGCAAGCGGATGCTGCCGAACCACTCGTCGAAGCTTTGCACCTCGGGCTCGAGCGGCAAGCCGAGGATCTCGCGGCAGCGGCGCGAACCGAAGACGCGGTTGCGCACGTAGTCGAAATCCCACACGCCGTCGTCGGAGCCGGCCACCGCCAGCGCGTAGCGCTCCTCGCTCAGCCGCAGCGCCTCTTCGATGCGCTTGCGCGTGCTGATGTCCAAGCTGACGCCGGCCACGCGCTGTGCCCGCCCGTGCTCGTCGCGGAAACACTGCGCGCGCGTCAGGATCCAGCGCACCTCGCCGCTGCCCGGCAGCAAGATGCGGTACTCGTAGTCGATGCGCGGCACCGCCGGGTCGTCGATGTCGCGCTGCATCTGCTGCAGCCGCGGTTCGTCGTCGGGATGGAAATGCACCTGCTCGCGCAGTTCGCGCTGCGTGGCCAGCGGCGCGTCGGCCGGCAGGCCGAACACCGCAGCCAGGTTGCCCGACACGAACAGCGCATCGGTGCCGCGCTCCCACACCCAGTGGCCGCCGGTGGAGCCGGTCATCGCCAGCGCCAGGCGCTCTTCCGACAGGCGCAGCGCGTCCTCGGCGCGGCGGCGCGCGTCGATGTCGGTCACCGAGCCGGCCATGCGCAGCGGCCGGCCCTGCGCGTCGCGCACGCACAGCCCGCGCATGCTCATCCAGCGGAACTGGCCGTCGGCGTGGCGCACGCGGTACTCGCCGTCGAACACCGGCGCGCCGCCTTCGAGGTGGGCGTCCAGCGCGGCGCGCCAGCGTGCGCGGTCGGCGGCATGCAGGCGCACCGCAGCGACCCACTGCTGGCGCGCCTGCAGTTCGGGGCCCGGCGGCAAGCCGAGGATCTCGCGCGTGCGCGCCGAGGCGTAGATGCGGTCGCTGGCGACGTCCCATTCCCAGATGCCCTCGCCGCTGCCGGCCGCGGCCAGGGCGAAGCGTTCGCGCGAGCGCTCCAGCGAAACGCGCGCGCCCTCGAGCCGGCCGAACTGGCGGTGCACCAGCACCAGCAGCACGGTGGCCATCACGCCCAGCGCCAAGGTGCGCAAGGCGGTGCGCAGCGCCTCGGCACGCCACGGCGCCATGGCCTGCGACACGTCGCGGCTGACCATCACCATCAGCGGGTAGCCGGCCACCGGCTTGAGCGCGCCGAAGCGCTCGATGCCGTCGATCGGGCTGCGGTAGCGCAGCAGGCCCTGGGCGGCGTCGCGCGCCGGGGCCGCCCCGGCTGCAGCGCCCGTCTGCGCCGCGGCGGCATCCGGGCCGGGCGCGGCCGCGATGCCCGCGGGCCGCTCGAAGCGCCGGCCCATCGTCGGCGCATCGGCCGGCGGGTGCCGCACCAGCAGCGTGCCGTCGCGGTGCGCCAGCGCGATCATGGTGTCGCCGGGAAGCCGCACGTCGCGGTAGAAGTTCTGGTAGTAGTCGACCCGGCCGCCGGCGGCGACGGCGCCGGCGAAGGCGCCGCCGGCGGTCTGCAGCGGCCGGCCCATCGGGATGATCCAGCTGTCGCGCTGGCTGACCCCTTGCATCGCCGGGGCCACCATCATCGCCTGAGCGGGTTGCGACCTCAGCTGCTGGAAGGCCGGCACATCGGCCAGGCCGGTGCGATCGGCCGCCAGCGGAAACGCACTCGAGCTGGCGCGCACACGCCCGTCGGCGTCGATGATCGACAGCCCCGTCACCTGCACCAGGCCGGCCGCCTGGTGGCGCAGGTAGGCGTGCAGCGTGGCCTCGTCGGTCATCGCGTCGAGCTTGCCCGTGCGGTATTCGTCGGCGATCTGCCGCGTGACCACGTCCACCGCCTGCACGCTGCGCGCGGTCTGCTCGGCGATCACGCGCGACAGCGCGTCCAGCTCGCGGCCGATGTCGGCCACCGCCGCGACGTGCGCGCGCCAGATGTCGAACGCCGCCAAGGCGGCGATGGCGGCGATGAACAGCCCGCCCCACCACGGCGTGCTGCGCCAGCCCGGCCAGCCCGGCCAGCCCGGCCAGCGTGGCCGCTGCCGCGCCGCGCCGTCGCCCGCGGCTTCAGACGCCAGCGGTAGCGGCGCCGCCGTCGGCATGGTCTGCAGCGCAGCCATCGCGGCACGAGCGGCGCAGCACGCGCCGCACCGCGGCGATCAGCGCTTCACGCGCCACCGGGTTCGGCAGCACGCAGCACGCACCGAGCGCACGCGCCATCGGGCCGTGGCAATCGATGCCGGGAAGGAAGGTGGACGACAGCACCAGGATCGGCACGCCGGCATGCTGCGCGGCGACGCGCTGCACGCACTGCACCCCGCCGCGGCGCGGAAACGGCAGCTCGACGATGACCAGGTCGATGCGGGCATCGCCTGCCGGCGCCGCCTCTGCGGGCCGCAGCACGCACAGGCCCGCGTCGGCCAGCCATGCGCCGAGCAGATCGACCAGCGCGCAGTCGACGTCGACCAGCCGCACCCGCGCCGGCGCGCGGTTTGCCGGCGCGGCCGACAGCGCCGCCGCGCTGGCGCCGATGGCACCGATGGCGCCGACGGCTGGCGGCGTGGGCGCCTGATCGCCGCCGCGTCGTGCCCGCTGCGCCCACGCCCTGGAGCCCAGCATGAACCACGGCGCCACCGCGGGTGCGTCGCCGCCTTCGCCTTCGAACAGGCGCCGCGGCCAGGGCCCGGGGCGGGGTTGGGCGGTCGGGGTTTGAACGGTCGGGACTTGCATGGGGTGCCTCACGCAACGGCCAGCGATGATGGAACTGCGGTGAGTGTGCTGCTTGCAGCCTGCACGCGGGTGTCTCACGCTCGAGCCATGGATTTCAGCTGCAAGCGGCAGCGGCGCACTTCGCGCGGCGCTTCAACCCGCTTCGCCGCGCGGGACCTTGCCCGACTTCACCGCCATCACCGCTTCGGCCTTGACCTCGGCGCGGTCGCGGGTGGACTGCGGCTGCGGCGCGGGCGCACCCATCTCGCCGCGTGCGGTCTGGCCGGCGGCCACCGCGGCCACGGCCTGGCTGCGCACCTCGGCCGGCGGCAGCGTCGACACGAACTTGGCTTCGGGCGCACCGATCTCGCCGCGTGCCACCAGCCCGGCCTTGTTCGCCGCGGCCGCGTCGGCCGCCACCTTGGCAGGGTCCACCGTCTGCGCCAGTGCGTTGCCGGAGCCCGCGGCCAGCATCACCATCGAGGTCACCATGCGTTGAAAGATCTTGGACATGAGGGTACTCCTTGTCGGACCAGATGAAGAGGGGTTGAAGAAGGGTTGAAGAAGGACCGTGTTTGCGGCTGCCATGGCGCGTCATGCACACAGGAACCCGAGTCGTTCGGCCGTGGGCGTGATGGCAGCCCTTGCGCCGCGGCGCGGGTTTCGGATGTGCTCCGGCCCGCGCGGGCGGCACGGCGTGCGGCTCAATGCAGGCGCAGGTGGATGAGCTCGAAGCCATGCCACAGCTCGGGCGACAGCGATGCAGGCTCGGCGCTGGCCTGGGCGCTGGCCTGGGTGCTGGCGGGCGGCGGCGCCGAGGTCCGCGAGTGGGCAACGCCGAAGACCAGGAACAGGCTGCTGGCCAGCGCCGTGATCGCCACGGCCAGGGCCGCACGCCCGGGCGTTAGCAGGCGGCGGCGGGTCGAAAGGGTGGTGGCCATGGTCGGGCTCCGAGTGGGTGTGATGCTGATGCTGCAACCCGGATCTTGCGCGCCGGCTACGGCGGCGCAGCACCGGCGTTGCAGTTGAAACCGGCCGCCGGCAGCCGGCGCTGGACCTGGCGCATCGAGCGCTTGCGGCCGCGGCCCCAGGCGCGGTACGTCTCGCAAGCGGGCGCGGCGGCGGATACAGCCTGGCCTGCGGTTCGTCGTCGTTCGAGGAGCAGGCCAGCGGCCCGTCCACGCCGGTGTCCGCGATCAGGGTGCAACGCTGTGCGCCATCGGCGTGTCGTGACCGCGCTGCTCGTGCAGTGGCTCGAACAGCTGGGCGGTGATGCCCTGCCGGGCGCGGGCGTCGTCACGCGCATCGGCGTTCGTGTCCCCGATGTTTGCTGGAACCCCGAGCCGCACACCGAGGATCCCGTCGTTCCCGCTGCGGCGATCTGCATCGAGGTGCAGTCGCAGGGCAACACGCGCAAGCAACTCGACGAGAAGCTCGCCGCGGACCTCGCCGCCGGCGCGCGCGGCGTGATCCGCGTCGAGTTGAGCGGCCGCATCCGCTGCTTCGATGCCAACCGCGAGCGCGCCGCCAGCGCCTTCGGGCTGAAGCTCGCGCTGCCGCCGCACAGTTATGCGCCCCACGCGAGGAAGGCGCCGTCGCGCGCCTCGACACGCACCGCCTCGCCGGCGTCGGCGCGACCCTGGGCGATGCTGCCTTCGAAGACTCAGGGGCGCGGCGGCGCAGCGGCCAGCGCTCGTTGCCATCGCGCAGGTCGATGGCCTTTACGGCGTGCGCTTCTTGGCTCGGGGATGCGCCGCGTCGTACACCTTGGCCAGATGCTGGAAATCCAGCCGCGTGTAGACCTGCGTGGTGGCGATGTTGGCGTGGCCCAGCAGCTTCTGCACCGCGCGCAGGTCGCCGCTGGACTGCAGCAGGTGCGACGCGAAGCTGTGGCGCAGCATGTGCGGATGCACGTGCGTGGGCAGCCCGGCCTGCAGCGCGAGGGCCTTCAGCCGCGAGCGCACCTGGCTGGCGCTGAGCCGCGTGCCGCGGCGGCTGACGAACAGCGCCGGCTCGCCGGCCGCCGCGACCTGGCCACGCACTGCAAGCCAGGCACGCAGCGCCGCCAGCGCCGGCGCACCCACCGGCACGCTGCGCCGCTTGCTGCCCTTGCCCAGCACCATCGCGCTGGCGTCGGCCGCGTCGATCCAGCCGGCCGCGCCGTCGCCGGCGCGCTGGTCCAGCCCCACCAGTTCGGCCACGCGCAGGCCGCTGCCGTACAGCAGCTCGACCATGCAGTGGTCGCGCGCCAGCAGCACCGGGTCGCCGTGCGTGGGCTCGAAGGCGGCCAGCGACACCGCCTGCTCCACCGACAGCGCCTTGGGCAACGGCTTGGCCGCCTTGGGCGCGCGCACGCCTTCCACCGGGTTGAGGCTGACCCCACCCTGCCGCCCCCACCAGCGGTACAGCCCGCGCCACGCCGACAGGTGGATGGCGATGCTGCGCACGCCCAGCGGCCGTGCATGCAGCATCGCGGCCCAGCGCCGCACCTGCGACGGCTGCACCTCGCGCAGCGGCACTTTCGCGTCGGCGGCGAACTGCTGCAGCCGCAGCAGTGCGTCGTGCACCATCTGCACGCTGCGCGGCGCCAGCCGGCGCTCGACGCGCAGGTGCTCGATATAACCCTGCAGGTCGGGCTGCAGGTCGCGCTGCACTTCGGGCCGCAGCGCGGCCTCGTCCATCGGGCTCAGGCCAGCAGCCGCGACAGCCCGGCGCTGGCGACCTCGCCGATGCGCGACAGGAATTCGGTGCCCATCGGCGCGGCGTAGCGCGTGGGGTCGGGCGAGCCCAGCACCAGCAACCCGAAGGCGTCGGTGGCCTCGGGCCGGCGCAGCGGCACCATCGCCATCGAGGTCACGCCCGCGCCTTCGTCGAACCACGACGAGGCTTCGAAGCCGACATTGGCGCCGCAGTAGGGCAGCGACAGGCTGGACGCGAAGGCCTTCAGGTCGTCGCTGACCGGCATCGCCGCCGGCAAGGCGGCGTGCGCTTCCTCCACACCCCACAGCCGCAGCACGGCCTGCGGCACCTGGAAGCGGTGTTTCAGGTCGTCCAGCAGCACCTGCGGCAGCGCCGCGGCGTCGGCGGTGAGCAGCAGCGCCAGCGTCCAGTGGTGCAGCCGCTCGGCAATGCCGGCGTTGTCCTGGCTGTTGCGGATCATCTCGATGATCTTGTGCTCGAGGCCCTTGATGCGCTCGCGCAGCATTTCCATCTGCCGCTCCTGCAGCGACACCGCGCGCTGGCCGTGCGGGCTGGTCAGCTGGATCGTGGCCAGCAACTCGGCATGGCGCTCGAAAAAGCCGGGCGTGTTCAGCAGGTAGTTGCTGATGTCGTGTTCGGTGATGCCCTCGATGCTCACAGTTCGATTTCTCCTTGGAAGACGGTGGTGGCCGGGCCGGTCATGCGCACCGGCTGGCCGGCGCCGGCCCATTCGATGCTCAAACGCCCGCCGCGCGTGTCGACCTCGACCTTGCCGTCCAGCCAGCCCAGCCGGATGCCGGCGACCACCGCCGCGCAGGCGCCGGTGCCGCAGGCCAGCGTCTCGCCGGCGCCGCGCTCGTACACACGCAATGCGATGTGGCCGCGCGAGAGGATCTGCATGAAGCCGGCGTTCACGCGCTGCGGGAAACGTTCGTGCGCCTCGATGCGCGGGCCTTGTGCGGTCACCGGCGCGGTGCCCGCGTCGGCCACGCGCTGCACCGCGTGCGGGTTGCCCATCGACAGCACCGCGACATCGATCGCGGGATCGGCCTCGTTCAGCTTCAGCGGCCACAGTTCGAAGCCGCCTTCGCGCCGCGGGCTCAGGCCGGTGGCCACGAAGGGGATGTGTTCGTGCGCGAACTCGGGCACACCCATGTCGACCGTGACCCGCTCGTCGTCGTGCCAGACCAGCTCGAGCTGGCGGTTGACGGTCTCGACGCGGATGCGGCGCTTGTCGGTCAAGCCGCGCTCGCGCACGAAGCGCACGAAGCAGCGCGCGCCGTTGCCGCAGTGTTCGACCTCGTCGCCGCTGGCGTTGAAGATGCGGTAGGCGAAGTCCATGCCCGCGCTGCGCGGCGGCTCGACCACCAGGATCTGGTCGGCACCGACGCCGAAATGGCGGTCGGCCAGCGCTCGCAGCTGCCCGGTGCTCAAGCTCAGCGGCGTCTTGGTGGCGTCGAGCACCACGAAGTCGTTGCCGGCGCCTTGCATCTTGGTGAAATGCAGCTTCATGCCGCAATTATGGTGGCCGGGCCCGGCGGCGAACGCGTGCTCAGGCCGGCGCATAGCGATCCGGCGCACCCTCGGGCCGCGTCTTGAAGCGCTTGTGCACCCACAGATACTGCGCCGGGTCTTCGCGCACCATGGCCTCGATCCAGGCGTTCATGCGCCGCGCGTCGGCCATCGGGTCATCGCTCGGCCAGTCGGCCCACGGCGGCAGGAAGCGCACGCGATAACCCTGGCCGCCGGGCAGGATCTTTGCCACCACCGGCTGCACCGCCATGTCCAGCGCGCGCGCCATCTTCGACGGCGCCAGCAGCGTGGCCGCCGGCACGCCGAAGAAGGGCACGAAGGCCGCATCCTTCAGCCCGAAGTCCATGTCGGGCAGGTTGAAGAAGGCATGGCCGCGGCGGATCGCGCGCAGCAGCGGGCGTGCAGTGTCCTGCCGTGCGAACAGCGCGCCCTGGCCGAAGCGCGAACGGCCGCGCCGCATCGCGGCGTCGAACACCGCATCCCTTTGCGCCTGGTACACCGAAGCCACCGCCCGACGCTGGAACAACTGCGTGGCCACCCCCGCCACGTCGAGTGCCAGGAAGTGCGGCACCAGCCACATCACGGGCCGCTCGCTGCGCTCGGCGAACTGCACCTCGCCTTCGACCTGGATCAGGCGCTTCAGCCGCGACGGGCTGGCGTACCACAGCAGCGCGCGCTCGACCGCGCTGCGGCCCAGCCAACGGAAGTGCCGGCGCAGCAGCTCGCGCCGCTGCTGGGCGTCCAGCTCGCCCAGGCACAGCTGCACGTTGCGCGCGGCGATACGGCGGCGCTCGCGCGCCACGGTGTACAGCAGCCGCCCCAGCGCGCTGCCCAGCACCGCCTGCAGCGACAGCGGCAGCCAGTGCAGCAGCCACAGCAAGCCCAGCAGCGCTCGCGCCGGCAAGTGCCTCATCGCGCGTCGGGTGGCGCGTCGGCTGCGTCGGGCGTGCTTGCCGCCGACGCTGCGGCAAGCGCCAGGCCGCGCGGGCACTTGTAGCGGTTGTAGCCCCACAGGTACTGCTGCGGGCATTGCAGGATCAACTGCTGCATCGCGCGGTTGATGACCGCGGCCTGCGCGATCTGCAGCGTTTGCGCATCGTCGCCGTGCATGGGCAGCGGCTCGGCCAGCGGGCTCAGGCGCAGCTCGAAGCCGCGCCCGCGCGGCAGCCGCTCGCAGCGCGCCAGCACGATCGGCGCACCCGACAGCTGCGCCAGCCGCGCCGCCAGCGTCATGGTGTAGGCCGGCGTGCCGAAGAAGTCGGCCCACACGCCCAGGCCGTCGGGCGGCACCTGGTCGGGCAGCAGGCCGACCGCTTCGCCGCGCTTGAGCGCACGCAGCATCTGGCGCACGCCGGCGATCGCCGCCGGCGCGGTGGCCAGCGCAGGCCGCGCGCGCGCGGCCTCCTCCAACTCGCGCAGCAGGCGGTAGCGTGCCGGGCGGTACATCACGGTGATCGGCTCGAGCGCACCGTAGCGCTGCGCGTAGGCCTGCGCCGTGGTCTCGAAGCTGCCCAGGTGCGGCGTCAGGAAGATCAGGCCGCGGCCCTGCGCCAAGGCCTGGTCGATCAGCTGCGCGTCGTGCCAGTGCACCGCATCGGCGATCGGCTGGCCGGCCGGGCGCAGCCACAGGCGCAGGCTTTCCATCACCATCTTGCCGGCCTGGCCCACCGCTTCGCGGCGCTGCGCCAGCGTGATGCCGGCGCGCTGCGCGTTGTCGCGCAAGCGCCGCCGGTAGCTGGGCGACAGGGCGTAGACCAGCCAGCCCAGTACGGCGCCGATGGCGTGAAGATGCCTCAAAGGGCGCCGGGACAGCCAGCGCAGCAGGAAGAGCATGCTTCGTATAATTGGCGTAGCGCCGAGTTATGAACTACTTGCGGGGCGCTCAAAAAATTCTGCTAAAGCGTTCGCCGCTCCTCCAACGGTTCCGGTCGGCAACGCGACTCAGCAACCGTCAACAGGAGTTTAAGAGTGGCCAGCGACTTCCTTTTCACTTCCGAGTCCGTCTCCGAAGGGCACCCCGACAAGGTGTCCGACCAGATCTCGGACGCGATTCTCGACGCCATCTTCCAGCAGGACCCGCGCTCGCGCGTGGCCGCCGAGACGCTGTGCAACACCGGCCTGGTGGTGCTGGCCGGCGAGATCACCACCAACGCCCATGTGGACTACATCCAGGTGGCGCGCGACACCATCAAGCGCATCGGCTACGACAACACCGAATACGGCATCGACTACAAGGGCTGCGCGGTGCTGGTGGCCTACGACAAGCAGAGCAACGACATCGCCCAGGGCGTGGACCACGCCAGCGACGACCACCTGAACACCGGCGCCGGCGACCAGGGCCTGATGTTCGGTTACGCCTGCGACGAAACGCCCGACCTGATGCCCGCGCCGATCCACTACGCGCACCGCCTGGTCGAACGCCAGGCCGCCTTGCGCAAGGACGGCCGCCTGCCCTTCCTGCGCCCCGACGCGAAGAGCCAGGTGACGATGCGCTACGTGGACGGCAAGCCGCACAGCATCGACACCGTGGTGCTGAGCAGCCAGCACAGCCCCGATCAGAGCGAGACGCCGACCAAGATGAAGGGCTCGTTCATCGAGGCGGTGATCGAGGAGATCATCAAGCCGGTTTGCCCCAAGGAATGGCTGAAGGACACGCGTTACCTGGTCAACCCGACCGGGCGCTTCGTCATCGGCGGCCCGCAGGGCGACTGCGGCCTGACCGGGCGCAAGATCATCGTCGACACCTACGGCGGCGCCTGCCCGCACGGCGGCGGCGCCTTCAGCGGCAAGGACCCGAGCAAGGTCGACCGCTCGGCCGCCTACGCCGCGCGCTACGTGGCCAAGAACATCGTCGCCGCCGGGCTGGCGCGGCAGTGCCAGATCCAGGTGGCCTACGCCATCGGCGTGGCACGGCCGATGAACGTGACCGTCTACACCGAAGGCACCGGCGTGATCTCGGATGAGAAGCTCGCGGCGTTGGTCAACGAAGTCTTCGACCTGCGGCCCAAGGGCATCATCCAGATGCTCGACCTGCTGCGCCCGATCTACGAGAAGACCGCCGCCTACGGCCACTTCGGCCGCAACGAACCCGACTTCAGCTGGGAACGCACCGACAAGGTCGCCGTGCTGCGCGACCTCGCCGGCCTGAAAGGCTAGCGAGGGCGCGCAGCCCACGAGTCGGGCACCGCCCGGCTCGTGCAGCGCACAGCGCTGCGGCGGCCTTGCGGCGCAGGCTGCGAGGTCCGCGGCTCCGACAGCGCCTGCGCGCTGTCGGACGGACCGAGCGCCCGCCGCGTCTCGCGGCGGGCACCTCGCGTCAGCGAGGTCAAGGCGCGACAGCGCCGCGCCGCAGCCACCAGCTCGCCGTGCTGCGCGACCTGGCAGGCCTGAAGGCCTGACGCGGCGCAGCCCACGGGCCCCGTGGCGTTGCCCGGCGCCTCAGCGAAAGATGCCGCGCAGCAACTCGCCGGCCTTGGGCAGCAGGTCGCCCGGTTTGTCGTCGCCGCCTTGCGCCGGCTGCCCCGGTGCGGGCGCGTCGCGGCTGCCCGCGGGCATCTGCGGCATCTCGCCCATGCCCGGCATCACCGTGGCCACCGACTTCACGCGCAGCTTCACCGCCCACAGCGGCGCCCAATCGGCCTTGGGATCGGCGGGGCGCGGCGGGTGGGCGAGGTTCAACTCGTTGCCGTAGGCGATCACGCGCAGCATCGCGCCTTCACCGGCAAACACCCCCCTGGGCACCGTGCACTGCGTGATGCCGGGCGCCAACAGCACCTTCTCGCGCAGCCAGCGGTCCACCGCCGGGTTGGTCTGGTAGTCGACCAGGCCCATGCCCGAATCGGGCAGCTCGCTCGAAGTCCAGATCACCATCTCGTGGTCGCCGCGCGCACCCATGCCGGCGGCGAAATACGCGCGCGCGCTGGCGATCGCGTTCCAGCGCAGCTCGGTCGCCCCCGCCGCATCGCCGGTCTGCAGCTGCAGCGGCGGCATCAGGTCCTGCGCCGGCGGGATCTGGAACCTGAAGCCCGGCGGCACGCCGGCGCCGCTGAACGCGTGTTCGCCGACCAGCGAAGCCTGCTGCGGCAGCAAGCGCGCGTCCGCCGGGTTCGGCCACACCGGGCGGCCGGCGGCGCTGTGGGCCCCGCGCTGCGTGGCGCGGCGCGCGGCGAAGAAGTTCGCCAGATCCGCGGCCGACGCGCTGGCCATGTCCAGCACCTTCGGCTGCCCGGGGCGCACCGTCGCGCCGCAGCCCCAGTACAGCAGCAGCCGGCCCTGCGGCCGCTCGGTCGGTTGCTCGACCACCTTGTCGTCGTCGGGCGGCGCGGCGCGGCCGTCCTGCGGCGCGCGCAGTTGCAGCGCCGAACTCATGAAGCCCGCAGGCACCGCCTGCTGCGCCTCGGTCAGCTGCGCATTGGCGCGCGTGGACAGCGTGACGTCCACCCAGCGGCCCGCCGCACCCGTCTGGGTCTGGCCGAAGCTGTTGGCCGCGGCGCCGCCGCCCATCATCGCGCCCATCATCGCCATCGGGCTGGCGCCGGCCATGGCGCCGCCCGGCAGCCCCAAGCCGCTGAAGGTGGCGACGTCGATCCACGCCTGCGCCTGCGGCGCTTTGAGGGTCTGGGCCTGGCTGCACAGCGCGGCGGCGGCGCCCGTCAGGGCGAGCAGGCCACGCAGCGACGATTGCGGCATCGAAATCCCCATGCGAAATCCCCATGAACTCGATGCGGCTATTCTGCGCCGGGGCGCGGCGGCCACGGCGCCGCAGCGCGCCACGCATGCCACGGATGGCACGCCGGCGGGGTCAGCTCGACGCCGCCGGCACCTCGGCCCACAGCTGCTCGGCACCCAGATCGAGCGCCACCGACTCGAGCCGCAGCGTCTGATCGGGCTCGAACGGGTGCAGCACCCACAGCCCGTCGCCGCCCTTGCGGTACAGGTCGCAGCGCCGCGAATCGGTGTCCACCAGCAGGTATTCACGCAGCCCCGGCAGCTTGCGGTAGGCAGCGAACTTGTCGCCGCGGTCGTAAGCCGCGGTGGCCGGCGACAGCACCTCGACCAGCAACACCGGGTCGCGCTTGGCCAGCGGATCGGCGGCATCGGCCGCGCTGCAGGTCACCATCACGTCGGGATAGAAGAAGGCATCGGCCGCCGCCACCTGCAGCTTCATGTCGGTGATGAAGGTGCGGCAGGGGGTGCCGGCCAGGTGCTGGCGCAGCGCCATCGCCACGTTCAGCGCCACGGTCACATGCGCCTCGCCGGCGCCGGCCATCGCGAACACCTCACCGGCGACGAACTCGTGGCGCACGCTCTGCGTCGCGTCCCAGGCCAGGAAGTCGGCGGCGGACATGCTCAACTTCTCGGCGGCAGATCCCATGGCAGGACTCCTCGGCGGCCGCACCGTGCAGCCGGCTGGGACCAGTGTAGGCCGGTGCCGCGCGCGTGGCTGCGCCCTTGCCGGCGCCCTTCCTCGCCTGGCGCGGCATCGTTAGCATGCACCGCATGAGCTGCGACCTCAACGTGCCGGAATACCTGCGCGAACTCAGCCGCGCCTTGCAACCGCTGCAGCAACGCCTGCGCGCCGAACTGGCAACCCAGGCCGTGGCGACCACGGTGCTCGCCGACCCGATGGACACGCTGTCGCGGCACCTCGACGCGCTGCCGCAGCGCGCCCAGCTGCTGGCCGTGCGGGTCAGGGACCTGAACGACGACGTCGCCGCCAACCCGCAGGCCCGTGCCGGCGACGTGCAGCGCGCGGTGGCTCGCCTGGCGGCGGCGGTCGATGATCTGGTCGCGGGCCTGCGCGACGCGCGCACCCTGCGCAGCGACGGCGCCGCGGCGGAAATGCCGTGGCTGCTGGTCGGCATGTACCACCATGTGCTCGGCGAGGTGGCGTCATGGCTGGAACGCATCGTCAGCGTGCTGGCCGACCCGGCCGCCGAGGCCGCGCGGCAGCGCTTGCCGACCGACCGGCCGATCGAGTTCAGCTTTGCGCTGCAGATGACCGCAGCGCCCCAGCTCGAAGGCATCCAACAGTGGATCCAGCGGCAGCAGTCGTCGTGCGCCCTGAGCCGGCCGCGCGCGCTGAACCTGATGGACAAGGTGAGCACCGTGGTGCTGGGCTTGGCCCTGGGGGGATGGCTGGCCGGCGGCTAGCACCCGAGGCACACGAGCCATCCACCCAGCAAACGCCATGCCCAAGACCGAGCCATCGCGCGCCACCGGGTCCGGCAAGGGCACAGTGGCCGCCGCCGGTGAGGTGCGCCGCCTGAAGGGCCGACTGGCCAAACCTGCCCAGCCGGTCACGCTGGACGAGATGCGCCGCGCGGTTGCCGAGCAGCGTGCGCGCATCGGCCGGTCCTGATGCCGGCGCTCGACAACAACGGCTTGTGCGCGCCTTCATGCAGCACGTGCAGGGCGCGCTCAGGGCAACGGGAATCGCGCCAGTTCGGCCTCCAGCCAGCCCTGCAGGCGCGGCAGGTCGCCTCGCACCGTCGCCACCACGACGCTGTCGACGACCCGGTCGTAGCCGTGGATCAGCCGGTTGCGCAGGCCGACCGCGAGGATCAGGTCGGGCGCGTGGTCGCGCCAGTGCGGCGCCTCGTCGAGCAAGCGCTTGCAGGCTTCACCGAGGATCTCCAGCTGCCGCTCGACGGCCGAGCGCACCAGCACGTTGCCCGTGTACGCCTCGGCGTCGAGTTCCCCCAGGAACGCCTGGGCCCGCCTTGCCGCCGTCAGTGCGTCATGCAGGTGCTTGGGCAAGCGGTTCGTCATGCAGCACGCGGCGCGATGCGTTCACCGCATGGCGCAGGTACGGGTTCTCGATCGGCCCATCGCCCAACACGTCGACATGGCGCCCGAGCAGCGCTTCGAGCGCGTCGATGAAGCCCAGGTAGCGGCGGGCCAGCGATTGCTCGGGCAGCCGCGCCAGGCGCACGATGAAATCGAAGTCGCTGCGCTGCGCATCGAAGCGCCCGTCGGCCGCCGAGCCGAAGACCTCGAGCCGCTCGACGCCGTAGGCACGGCACAGCGCGACGATCTCATCGTGGTGGTCGATCAACGGCTGGGCGAGCGGCGGCGGCATGGGGGGCATTGTCGGGCTGGGGCGGCATGGCCGCAATCGCGCGGCCTGCAGCGGCCCCGCCCGGCACCCAGGCACTCACTGCGCCGCGGCGCGCTGCAGGTTCAACGCCAGCAGCCGGCGCAGGATCTCGTCGTCGGCCAGCGCATCCGTGTAGTCGGCCCAGCCGTAGGCCGCGGCCACGGCCTGGTCCAGCGCCGCGTGCGCCTGCGCCAGCCAGGCCGGGCGCTGGTTGTACAGATTCGTCAGCGTGCGTTGGGCCAGGTCCTTCTCGAAGCCGGGCTTCGGCACGACGCGCTGCGGGTAGGGCGAGGTCTGCAGGCCCAGCGGCACGACTTCGGCGATGCGCTGGCTCCACTCGGGCGGGTTGAGCCAGGCCTCGCGCAGATCGACCAGGCGCTTGGCGGCGCGGGCGATGGCCTCGGCCTGCGGTCGGAGTTGGGGCGTAAGGCCGGCGGGGACGGAGCAGGAAGAACCGAGCGTCCCTGCGGACGCTTGCGCCTGCGACGCGGCTCCCGCCTGCAAGCGGGAGCCGGCGCCGCCGTCGATGACTTCGGTGCGCTGGTGCGCGGTGTCGGCCGGGGTCAGGCCGGCGGGGAACGGGAAGCTTCGAAAGGTCGTGCTTGATGTGTAGCGCGGGCGGTCCTCGAGGGAAGTTCCTTGCTGAAGTGCCCATACCTGATGCATACGGCTGTGCAGAAGGCCAAGGGTGGCGTCGTCCTCTCGAGCGACCACAACCAGGTTCTTGTCGGGCGCAACCGACGCGGGCAAGAACACGAAAACACGATGCTTCGAAACCTCGGGCGTGGCAACGTAGCGTCGAAGGTTGCGCAGCGCATTCTTGACATCCGCACCCGAGCGCTTGAATAGCCAGTAGCGGCTGCGCATGCCGGCCTCCTTGCTCGAACGACGCTCGGGCAATACGTGCTCCTCAACCCACCGGAACGGACCCTCGTGCCTCGCGGCATCGACTTCGCTCATCGAGCCGAAGTCGATGATCCACATGTCGGGCCATCGACCGACGACCGCCTGACCGTTGGCCCAGGGCCTGACCACGTTCGAGTTGCGCGCGTTCACGCCGGGTTCGATCAGCCACCTTCTGGCCGTGTCTCCGGGCACGTCGAATGCGCCACCTTTGGTCGGCCCCTGGAACGCCGCATCGTCGTTCTCACCAAGTGGCGTTGCCGAGGACAACGCGAGTGAGTCACTGGTCAGCGGTGACAGCTCGGCACCAATGCCTGCGACGGCCTGTCCGTCGAGGCTGGGCGTCTCGCCGGTGGTGCCAAAGGCCACCAACGACACCCGCACCGCCGCCCCGTCGTTCACCCACGGCTCGTCGCTCCAGGCCTCGAAGATGCGCGTGCTCTTGACGATGGCGTCCAGCACCTCGCGGTTCCTGCCGCCGCGGATCGAGTTCGTCGCCACCAGCCCCGCGCGCTGCAAGCGCCCTGCCGCCATCTCGGTCCGCGCGCGCTCGAACCAGTAGCACACCAGGTCGGCACCGCCCGGCACGCGGCCCTTGTAGGCGGCGCGCAGCGCCTCGGTGTAGGCATCGCCGAGTTCGGCGCGCATCTTCTTGTCGCCGACGAAAGGCGGGTTGCCCACCACCGCATCAGCCACCGGCCATGCCGCCTCGCTGCCATCGGCGTTCAGCACCGCGTCCCGGCACTCGATGTGGTCCAGCGGCTCCAGCACCGGCTGCGTCTTGAAGCCGTAGCCGCGCTGGATGCGCCACTGCAGCTCGCCGATCCACACCGTCACGCGCGCCAGCTCGGCGGCGTATTCGTTCAGCTCGATGCCCAGCACGTTGTGCGGCCCGGTGACGTCGTGCTGGCGCTCCAGCCCCAGCGCCTCGGCGTCCAGGTTGACCTGGTGCTCGATGTCCTTCAGGCACTTCAGCGCCAGGTACAGGAAGTTGCCGCTGCCGCAGGCCGGGTCGAGCACGCGGTAAGCCCGCAGCCGCTCCAAAAAGCCGACGAAGGCGGCCTGCGCGTCGCGCCAGGCCTTGTCGCCGTGCTTCCTGCTCTTGCCCAGCGCCTGCGCCACCGCCGCCCGCTGCAGCGCCCATTCGGCCAGCAGCGGGCGCTGCAGCACCGGCTCCACCAGCCGCGCGATGGTGGCCGGGTCGGTGTAGTGCGCACCGAGCTGCGCGCGCTTGGCCGGGTCGAGCCCGCGTTCGAACAGCGTGCCGAAGATGCCGGGGTCGATGGCGCTCCAGTCCAGGCTGCTGGCCGCCTTCAGCGCCGCCACGTCGGCTTCGGCCAGCGGCGGCACGGCGATGTGGCGGAACAGCCCGCCGTTGAACCAGGGCACGGCGTCGACGCCGAACAGGCCGCCGTCGCGCATGGCTTCGAACAGCTTGGCCAGGTGGCCCTGCAACTGCGCCGGCGCCACGCCCACGCCCACCAGCCGCTCGAACAGCCGCGCCGGCAGCAGGCCCACGTCTTCGGCGAAGAAGCAGAACAGGCATTGCGTCAGGAAGTGGCTGACCTCGTGCGCGCCCACGCCGGCGGCGCGCAGCCGCTCGGCGGTGGCGGCGAAGCTGCGCGCGGCTTCTTCGGTGATGTCGCGGTTGCTGCGCGCCGGGCGCCAGGCGTCGGGCGCGGTCCACAGCGTGCGCAGCCGCTGCTGCACCTCGGGGCGCGCCATGTCTTCGAGCATGAAGACGTGCTTCTCGCTGGGCGTGCCGGTGAAGTGCGTATGCACCTCGATGCGCAGCCGGTCGCTGGCCACCAGCAGCGGCGGGTTTTCCAGCGGCAGCGCGTACATCATCAGCTGCTTGAGCGCGCCTTCCAGGCTCTTGCCCGGCGCCTTGTATTCCCAGCCGAAATGGCCGCGCAGCCAGACGTCGGCAAAGCCGTCGGTGCGCTGCGCGGCGCTGCCGGTCTTGGTCAGGCCGCGCTCGAAGCAGTAGTTTTCGGGGTCGCCCGGCTCGGGCACGCCGAGCACGCGGCACAGGTCGATGAAATGCGCCTGCGCGCCGGCACGTTCGTTCAGCGCATGCGCCGGCGCGCCGGCTTGCCATTTGCGGATGAACTGCTGTGCCTGCATCGTCGTTGCTGCCGCCGGCCGGCTTCAGCTGCCGGCGCGGCGCGCGGCCAGCAGCGCCGCCGCCAGCTGCGCAAAGCCCTCGCCGCGTTCGCCTTCGGTGAGGTAGGCGGGCCAGGTGTGCAGCTGCGCAGCGAAGCGGCGCAGGTTGGCCACGCCCACCGACAGCGGGAAGTGGCCGAACATCAGCTGGTCGTTGGTCGAGTCGCCGACGTAGACCCAGCGCTCGAGCTCGGCGTCCAGCTCGCGGCCGTACAGCCGGCGCAGCATCCAGCGCGCGCCGCTGAGCTTGTCGTGCTCGCCGATCCAGCCGTTGACGTGGATCGAGCTGACCGTAGCGTGCAGGCCTTCGGCGCGCAGCACGGCGACGACGCGCTCGATCTGGTGCTCGTCCAGGTGCGCGAACTCGGAATGATCTACCGCGATGTCGGTGACGCGCCCGGCGCTGTCGCGTGCCAGCGTCGCGCCGGGCACTTCGCGCAGCACGCGCTCGGCGGCCCCTTGCAGCCGCAGCGCGTTGTGCGCGCGTGTGGCGGCGTCCTGCGCGTATTCGATGGCCAGCCGCTGGCCTGCGGGGATCAGCGCGACACCGCCGTTTTCGGCCACGATCGCCGCCACCGGCCAGCTGCGCGCGAAGGGCTCGCTCCAGCCCTGCGGCCGCCCGGTGATGGCGATCACCGGCAGCGCCGCGGCGCGCAGCACTTGCAGCGCGGCGGCGGCGGCCGGGTCGAGCGCGCCGTCGCGCGTCAATGTGTCGTCGATGTCGGTGAGCACGCCGCGCACGCCGCGCAAGGCGGCCTCGGGCATTTGCGACAGCGGCCGGGCCGGCGCGGTCATGCGGCGCTCACGAGCCGTGCGGTTCTTGCGGCGCAGCCGGTGCCCTGCCAACCGCAGGACTTCGAATTCATTCGGCCGCCAGGCCGAGCAGCACCTGCACGCCGTACAGCCGCGCCAATTGCACCAGCGCCGCCGGCGCGCCTTGCACGACGAAACCCCGCCCCGCTGCCTGCGCCTGCCGGCGCGCCTGCAGCAGCAGGGCCAGCGCCGCGGTGTCGAAGCGCGCCAGCGCCGAGGCGTCGACGGTCAACGCCGCGCCACCCGCGCCCGCCGGCTCGGCTTGCAGCGCGCGCAACGCGTCGGCCGCGGTGTCCAGCGTCAGCGTGGGCGGCAGCTTCACCGGGTTCAGCTCTTGGCCGCGCCCTTGTTGAGCCCGGCAAGGAAGCTGATCAGGCCGTCGATGCCGCCGGCGCTGATTTCCTGCGCGAAGCGGGTGCGGTAGTTCTCGACCAGCCACACGCCCAGCACGTTGACGTCGAAGATCCGCCAGCTGCCGCTGCTGTTCTCCAGGCGGTACGACAGCGGGATCGGCTCCTTGCCGCCGACGACCAGCGTGCGCACCTCGACCTGCGAATCCGACAGCTTCAGCGGCTTGCCCTTCAGCTCGGCGGTCTGGTTCTTCACCTGCGTCAACGCGCCGGAATAGCTGCGCACCAGCAGCGTCTTGAACTCGTCCTGCAGCCGCTGTTGCTGTTCGGGCGTGGCCTCGCTCCAGCGCCGGCCGACCGCGCTCTTGGTCATCAGCGGGAAGTTGACCAGCGGCATGACCTTGGCGTCGACCAGGCTCAGGATGCGCGCCACGTCGCCGGCCTGGATGGCCTTGTCGGCCTTGACGGCGTCGATGACCTCGACCGTCAGGCGCAGGATCAGATCGTCGGGGGCGGTCTCGGCGCGCGTCGGCGCGGCGGCGGCCAAGGCCAGGGCGCACAGCAGCATCCTGCGGGTGGGCATCGTCGGTTTCTCCGGGTGTCGGGGATGGCACGATAACGCGCGGCATGGCGCGGCCGTGGACCGCGTCATGGCTTGGGGGCTTCGGCGGGCGCGGCCGGCGGTTCGGGCGGGTTGCCGTCCCACACCAGGTTGAGCCGCCGCGTCAGGTAGGCGTCGCGCACGAAGCTGTATTTGTCCAGCGCGATGGTGTCCAGCAGTTGGTCGGCGCCCAGCAGCTGGGCGCGGGTATCGACGATCTGCACCACGGTGGTCACCGGGC
Organism: uncultured Rubrivivax sp.; assembly: GCA_964477985.1. Classification (GTDB taxonomy): domain Bacteria; phylum Pseudomonadota; class Gammaproteobacteria; order Burkholderiales; family Burkholderiaceae_C; genus Rubrivivax. The sequence continues at coordinate 29,223 of CAYZGL010000012.1, forward strand.
GGAACGAACCCTGGTTGACCGCATACGACGGCGTGGCGGCGATGTCCAGCGGCAGCGCCACGGCGTCGCGCAGCGTGGACGGGCCGAACAGCGGCAGCATCAGGAAGTTGCCCGGCGGCACGCCCCACACGCCCAGCGTCTGGCCGAAGTCCTCGGGCGTGCGCGCGATGCCGAACTCGGTGGCCATGTCGATCAGCCCGCCCCAGCCGAACACCGTGTTCCAGACGAAGCGGAAGGTCATCGCGATCGAGCGCTCGATCTTGCCCTGCAGCAGGTTGTTGACGCCCGACCACAGGTCCTGGAAGTTGTTGAAGAAGTTGTGGATGCCGGTGCGCGCCAGCGGCGGCACCAGCGTCACGTAGGCGTCGGCCCACGGGTACAGCAGCCCGGCGTCCAGGTCCTGGTTGAACTTGAAGATCGCGCGGTTGAACGGCTCCCACGGGTCGGCCACCGCGGCCGCGCCGGGCGGCACATCCGCCTCGTCGTCGACGGCGGCGGTGTCCTGCGCCGGCGCCGCTGCGCACAGCCCCGCCAGCAGCAGCGCCGGCCCCAGCCGGCGGATGCTGCGGCAGGTCATGCGCCCCAGGCTCATTTCTTCACCCCCGCATCACCGGCCTCGGCCGCCTTGCCGAACACCAGCTGGCCGATCAGGTTTTCCAGCACCAGCGCCGACTGCGTGAACCTGACCGTGCCGCCGGCCGCGAGCTCGGCCTCGTCGGCGCCGGGCTCCAGGCCGATGTACTGGTCGCCGAGCAGGCCGGCGGTGAGGATCTTGGCCGAGCTGTCCTTGGGGAAGCGCACGCCCTCGCGGATCTGCATGCGCACCACGCCCTGGTAGGTCTGCTTGTCCAGCGTGATCGAGGTGACGCGGCCGACCACGACCCCGGCGCTGCGCACCGGGGCGCGCACCTTCAGCCCGCCGATGTTGTCGAAGCGCGCCGTCAGCGCGTAGGTCGGCTCGGTATTGAAGCTGGCCAGGTTGGCCGCCTGCAGCGCCAGGAACAGCAGCGCGGCCATGCCCAGCAGCACGAACAGCCCAACCAGGATTTCGATGCGTCTGCTGCTCATGGGTCTTCAAGGGGTGGAGAACATCAGTGCGGTGAGGATGAAGTCCATGCCCAGCACCGACAGCGAAGCGATGACCACCGAGCGCGTGGTGGCAGCCGCCACGCCGGCCGGCGTGGGCTCGGCCTCGTAGCCCTGGTACAGCGCGACGAAGCTGCAGATCACGCCGAACACGAAGCTCTTGACGATGCCGTTGCCCAGGTCGCGCCACACGTCGACGCGGTCTTGCATCAGCGCCCAGAAGTTGCCGGCATCCACGCCGATCAACAGCACGGCCACCACCCAGGCGCCGAGGATACCCACGGCGGAGAACACCAGCGCCAGCACCGGCATCGCCACGATGCCGCCGGCGAAGCGCGGCGCGAGCACGCGCTTGCGCGGGTCCACCGCCATCAGCTCCATCGCCGCGAGCTGCTCGCCGGCCTTCATCAGCCCGATCTCGGCGGTCAGCGAGGTGCCGGCGCGCCCGGCGAACAGCAGCGCGGTGATCACCGGGCCCAGCTCGCGCAGCAGCGCGAGGTTGACCACCAGGCCGAGGTTCTCGGTGGCGCCGTAGGTGACCAGCGCGTAGTACATCTGCAGCGCCAGCACGAAACCCACCGCCAGGCCCGACGCCGCGATGATCAGCAGCGAATGGTTGCCGATCAGGTGCACTTGCCACAGCACCAGCGGCCAGCGCCGCAGCGCGGCCGGCACGACGCGCAGCAATTCGACACAAAAAAAAGCGGCATGGCCCAGCGCGCGCAAGCGCTGCAGCGTGGCGCGGCCGATCCAGGCCAGGGCATCGCTCATGCCGGCAACCCCAACTGTTCGGCCAGCGGCACCGCCGGGTAGTGGAAGCGCACCGGGCCGTCGGGCTGGCGGCCGATGAACTGCCGCACCTCGGGGTCGCCGCTGTCGCGCAACTGCTGCGGCGTGCCTTGCGCCACCACCCGGCCGCCGCCGGCCAGCAGGACGGCCTCGTCGCAGATGGCAAAGCATTCTTCGATGTCGTGCGACACCACCAGCGAAGTGGCCCCGGTGGCGTCGCCCAGCTTGCGGATCAGGTTGGCGGCCACGCCGAGTGCGATCGGGTCCAGCCCGGTGAAGGGCTCGTCGTACATGATCAGCTCGGGGTCCAGCGCGATGGCGCGCGCCAGCGCGATGCGCCGCGCCATGCCGCCCGAGACCTGCGCGATGCGCAGGTCCGCCGCGCCGCGCAGGCCCACCGCCTCGAGCTTCATCAGCACGATGTCGCGCACCATCTGTTCGCTCAGGCCGGTGTGCTCGCGCAGCGGGAAGGCGACGTTGTCGAACACGCTCAGGTCGGTGAACAGCGCGCCGAACTGGAACAGCATGCCCAGGCGGCGGCGCAGCCGGTACAGCTGGGCACGGTTGCCTGTGTCGATGCGCTGGCCGTCGAAGCGGATCTGGCCGCGCTGCGGCGCGGCCGTGCCGCCGATCAGCCGCAGCAGCGTGGTCTTGCCGCAGCCCGAGCCACCCAGGATGGCCGTGACCTTGCCGCGCGCAAAGCGCAGCGACACGTCGTCGAGGATCGTGCGGGACGCGTCGTAGCCGAAGCTGACACGGTCGAACTCGATCAAAGGGGGGGAGTCGGACATCGGCAGGCGGGGGAGCCGGGGATTGTCCCATGTACCCCGCGCCGCGCCGGGGCAGCGGCCTACCGCGGCAACTCGCTGCGACCCATCAGGAATTGATCGACCGCACGCGCCGCCTGGCGGCCTTCGCGGATCGCCCACACCACCAGCGACTGGCCGCGGCGCATGTCGCCGGCGGCGAAGACCTTGGCCGCGCTGGTGCGGTAGGCGTCGGCCGATTCGGTGGCGGCGCGGGCGTTGCCGCGCGCATCGCGCTCGACGCCGAAGGCTTCGAGCACCGGCGCGGCCGGGTGGACGAAGCCCATCGCCAGCAGCACCAGATCGCACTTCAGCTCCTGCTCGCTGCCCGGCAGTTCGACCATCTTGCCGCCGGCCCATTCGACGCGCACCGTGCGCAGCGCACTCAGCTTGCCCTTGTCCTTGCCGCTGCCGCCGACGAACTCCTTGGTGGCGATGGCGAACTCGCGCGCGCAGCCCTCCTCGTGGCTGGAGCTGGTGCGCAGCTTGATCGGCCAGTAGGGCCAGGTCAGCGGCCCGTCCTCGTGCTGCGGCGGCATCGGCAGCAGCTCGAACTGCGTGACGCTGGCCGCGCCGTGGCGGTTGCTGGTGCCCACGCAGTCGCTGCCGGTGTCGCCGCCGCCGATCACCACCACGTGCTTGCCGGTGGCCTTGATCTGCGCCGCCTTGCCGGACGGGAACTTGTCGCCGGCCACCACCTTGTTCTGCTGCGGCAGGAACTCCATCGCGAAGTGCACGCCGTCCAGCTCGCGCCCCGGCACGGGCAGGTCGCGGCTGACCTCCGAACCCCCGGCCAGCAGCACGGCGTCGAACTCGGCCAGCAGTTGCTCGGCGCTCACCGCCTCCTTCGCGTCGTTGGTGATCCTGCTGCCCGGGCCTTCGGCGGGCATCGCGCCGACCCGCACGCCGCTGCGGAACACCACGCCCTCGGCGCGCATCTGCTCGATGCGCCGCTCGATGTGGCTCTTTTCCATCTTGAAGTCGGGGATGCCGTAGCGCAGCAGCCCGCCCAGTCGGCTGTTTTTCTCGAACACCGTCACCGCATGGCCGGCGCGCGCCAGTTGCTGTGCCGCGGCCAGCCCGGCCGGGCCGCTGCCGACGATGGCCACGCTCTTGCCCGACTTCACGGCCGCCGGCTGCGGCTGCACCCAGCCTTCGGCCCAGGCGCGGTCGATGATCGCGTGCTCGATGCTCTTGATGCCCACCGCGTCGTCGTTGATGTTCAGCGTGCACGCCGCCTCGCACGGCGCCGGGCACACGCGGCCGGTGAACTCGGGGAAGTTGTTGGTCGAGTCCAGCACGCGAAAGGCGTTGTGCCAGTCGCCGCGGTACACCAGGTCGTTGAAGTCCGGGATGATGTTGTTGACCGGGCAGCCGTTGTTGCAGAACGGCGTGCCGCAATCCATGCAGCGCGCGGCCTGGACCTTGGACTGCTCGGCGCTCAGGCCGATGACGAACTCCTTCCAGGTCTTCAGCCGCTGCGCGACCGGTTCGTAGCCTTCTTCGATGCGCTCGTACTCGAGGAATCCGGTGACCTTGCCCATGATGTGTGGTGTCGCTTTCGTCGTCGGGGTGCCGCGCTTCACTTGGCGGGCACGGTGCCGGCGCGCGTGCCCCGCGCCTTGCTGATGGTGGCTTCGGACTCGCGCTGCGCGCTGCGCTCTTCCAGTGCACGGCGGTATTCGTGCGGGAAGACCTTGACGAAGCGGGCGCGCGAGTCGGCCCAGTGGTCGAGGATGTCGCGCGCGCGCAAGGACCCGGTCCAGCGGTGGTGGTCCTCGATCAGCGCCTTCAGCAGCGGTTCGTCGGCCTGGCCGCGATGCCAGCGCTGGGCATCGTCGCCCTGCGCCTGCTGCTCGGCCAGCGGCAGCAGCCGCTCCAGCGCCACCATCGCGGTGTTGCAGCGCGACGCGAACGTGCCGTCCTCGTCGTAGACGTAAGCCACGCCGCCCGACATGCCGGCGGCGAAGTTGCGCCCGGTGCGCCCCAGCACCGCCACGGTGCCGCCGGTCATGTATTCGCAGCCGTGGTCGCCGGTGCCTTCGACCACCGCGCTGGCGCCCGACAGCCGCACCGCGAAGCGCTCGCCGGCCACGCCGCGGAAGTAGGCCTCGCCGCTGGTGGCGCCGTACAGCGCGGTGTTGCCGATGACGATGTTGCGCGTGGCCTCGCCGCGGAATTCGATGCTCGGGCGCACCACCACGCGGCCGCCCGACAGGCCCTTGCCGGTGTAGTCGTTGGCGTCGCCGATCAGGTACAGCGTGATGCCGGCGGCGAGGAAGGCGCCGAAGCTCTGGCCGCCGGTGCCCTGCACCTGCATCAGGATGGTGTGGTCCGGCAGGCCCTGCGGGTGCCGGCGGATCAGCTCGCCCGACAGCATCGCGCCGACGCTGCGGTTGACGTTGCGCACGTCCTCCATGAACTGCACCTTCTCGCCGCGCTCGAGCGCCGGCTTGCAGCGCTCGATCAGCTTGACGTCCAGCGCGCGCTCCAGGCCGTGCTCCTGCGTGTCGACCTGGCGGCGCGGCACCTCGGCCGGCACCTCGGCCAGATGGAACAACCGGCTGAAGTCCAGCCCCTTGGCCTTCCAGTGTTCGATGCCCTTGCGCGTGTCGAGCAGGTCGGCGCGGCCGATCAGCTCGTCGAAGCTGCGCACGCCCAGCTGCGCCATGATCGAACGCGCTTCCTCGGCGACGAAGAAGAAATAGTTGACGACGTGTTCGGGCTTGCCGCTGAACTTGCGGCGCAGCACCGGGTCCTGCGTGGCCACACCCACCGGGCAGGTGTTGAGGTGGCACTTGCGCATCATGATGCAGCCCTCGGCCACCAGCGGCGCGGTGGCGAAGCCGAACTCGTCGGCGCCGAGCAGCGCGCCGATGACGACGTCGCGCCCGGTCTTCATCTGGCCGTCGGCCTGCACGCGGATGCGCCCGCGCAGCCGGTTCAGCACCAGCGTTTGCTGCGTCTCGGCCAGCCCCAGCTCCCACGGCGTGCCGGCATGCTTGATGCTGCTCCACGGCGACGCGCCGGTGCCGCCGTCGTGCCCGGCGATGACCACGTGGTCGGCCTTGCACTTGGCCACGCCGGCGGCGATGGTGCCCACGCCCACCTCGGACACCAGCTTGACGCTGACGTCGGCGCGCGGGTTGGCGTTCTTCAGGTCGTGGATCAGCTGCGCCAGGTCCTCGATCGAATAGATGTCGTGGTGCGGCGGCGGGCTGATCAGGCCCACGCCGGGCACGCTGTAGCGCAGGAAGCCGATGTAGTCGCTGACCTTGCCGCCGGGCAGCTGGCCGCCTTCGCCGGGCTTGGCGCCTTGCGCCATCTTGATCTGGATCTGGTCGGCGCTGGCCAGGTATTCGGTGGTCACGCCGAAGCGCCCCGAAGCCACCTGCTTGATCTTGCTGCGCAGGCTGTCGCCTTCGCGCAGCTCGTAGTCGGCCTCGATCACCTTGGCGCCGATCACGTCCGACACCTTGGTGCCGGCGACGATGGGAATGCCCTTCATCTCGTTGCGGTAGCGCGCCGGGTCCTCGCCGCCCTCGCCGGTGTTGCTCTTGCCGCCGATGCGGTTCATCGCGATCGCCAGCGTGGTGTGCGCCTCGGTGCTGATCGAACCCAGGCTCATCGCGCCGGTGGCGAAGCGCTTGACGATCTCGGCCGCTGGCTCGACCTGGTCGATGGCGATGGCCTTGGCCGGGTCGACCTTGAACTCGAACAGGCCGCGCAGCGTCATGTGGCGGCGGCTTTGGTCGTTGATGATCTGCGCGTATTCCTTGTAGGTGTCGAGCCGGCCCGAGCGTGTGCTGTGCTGCAGCTTGGCGATGGCGTCGGGCGTCCACATGTGTTCTTCGCCGCGCACGCGCCAGGCGTAGTCGCCGCCGGCCTCCAGCATGTCGGCCAGCACCGGGTTCGCGCCGAAGGCCTCGCGGTGCATGCGGATCGCCTCTTCGGCCACCTGGAAGATGCCGATGCCGCCGATCTGCGACGCCGTGCCGCGGAAGTAGTGGTCGACCAGCGGCCGGTCCAGGCCGATGGCCTCGAACAGCTGCGCGCCGCAATAG
>CAYZGL010000013.1:0-34698 GCA_964477985.1 uncultured Rubrivivax sp.
CATCACCATGCCCGTGAAGGTCGTCGATCAAGTTATGCGGCTCAATCATCAGATCATCGGTGGCGGCCAGGCCTCATCGTCGCTCCTGCCGGCCAGCCTGCCCAATGGCGTGGACAGCCTCAAGGATTCGGACCCGTTTATCCGCGCCGCGGCCGAGCTGCCGATTTCGCCCGCAGTGCACTACCACAGCATCGTGGCCAACCACACGCCCAAGACGACGCTTGAAGACTCTGACGACGGACTGGTGCCCTACCGCAGCGCGCATCTGCCTGGCGCCGAGTCGGAGCTGGTGATCCCGTATTCCCATAGCGTCCAGGAGACCCCTGAGGCCATCCTGGAGATACGGCGGATTCTGCGGGAGCACCGGTAGGTGCCGGCAAGCGATCGGCCCTCTCTGGGCCGATCATCCTTGTTCCAACAGCAACGGACACTCAGGCGATGGGGCGCTCTCGTTGCTGCATCACGGGCAGGAATTTGCCCACCCGGGCGAACAGCCAGCGGACCACGGGATGGGTCATAAGCGACATCGCACGCTTGCGGATGCGGATGCGGATGCGGATGCCTTCAGTCAACACCTGGGCTACGGCCGTGTATGCGCGCACGGGAGCGGTCGCGCCCGCCGGCGCAGTGGCGTTGTGACGACGACCGCTACCGTGGTTGCGCATCAATATGCGTTGTTGAGAATGACCGACGTGATCACGCCCGTGGCGATGGCGACCAGCAGGTAGTCGCCGCCGTTTTGTACCCAATGGTGACCACGCGGCGGTGCAGACAGGCGGTGTCCGCGCCAGTCGTTGACGACGTAGTGATGCGTTCGGTACTGCCCGGGCATGCGGCCGCCCTGGTACCAGTCGCGATTGGGCCCGGCGCCGCGCGCAGCCTGTACCCGTGCAGCAATGGCCTGGTTGGGCCGCGCCAATGGTGCGCCAGCACCGGGGCGTGGCGGTACGGTTGCGCCGGCACGGTTTTGAATGGCCTGGTTGGGTCGCGCCGGTGGTGCACCGGCGCCGGGGCGTTGTTGCACGGCTGTGCCTGCGCGGTTTTGAACGGCTCGCTGGACATCGGGGCGAGGTTGGGCATGTGCTGAAAGGGCCGCAAGGCCGAGGGTGGCGGCTGCGGCGGCGCTCAGGAGTTTGGGGATTCGCGATTGCATGATTGCTTCCTTGCTGAGGGTGGTGGAAAGAGTTGGCGGATGCACGGGGCGTGGGGATGGACTAGCCCGCATGTCTCACCGCTGCGCTCAAGAGCCGATTTCGGTGCTCGTCTGGCAGTCGCCTTGAAGCGAGCGCGGACCACACGCTGATGTTGGCCTTCAAACCCGCCCATTGGCCTATTTTTGAATGCGCTTGACCTTCACGCTGCTGCTTGTGCAGCGTGTGGCTGGTGATGGTGGCCGATGGTCTTGCTGGTTCTTGTCGCGGCTACGCGCTCGCCTCTATACGCTTGTCACTGTCAGCGCCCGGTGCGCCGCCTGGAACATCTCCTGATAAGGGTAGGCCGAACTCAGTGCCACCTTCACCCTGCGCACACTCACCGTGACCACCGCCCCGATCTTGAGCAGCTTCAGGCGGATCGTGCCCGCCGTGGCCCTGGCCAGCTCTGTGCTCCCAAGCGCCAACCTTCTGAGCGACTCCATCAATGTGTACGCAAACGACGACAGCCACAGCCTCAGCTGATTGGAGCGCATCGTCTGTGTCGAAGTCCGGTCGGCAAACAGATCAAGCTGGCACTCCTTGATGCGGTTTTCCATCTCCCCTCGCGCGCAGTACAAATCCTCGTACAGCGCTCGGGCTGGCCAAGTCTCTTGATCCAGCGTGGTTACCACAAACCTCGGGTTATCCTTGCCCTCGATGCGCTCGGCCTTGCCGACCACACGCCGTGCAGCGCTCCAGCTCTTTTTTGTGCTCCATTTTTCCAGCTCCACAAACTCACGGCATGCCTGGCCCGTTTGCTCGAACTGCTCGCGCATGCGCTGCTGCGCCGCCCCTGTGGCGCGCTGCAGCCGGGCGTTTCGCGCCAGCCCGAACACATAATCCACGCCGTGCTGCTCGCACCAGCTCATCAACTCATCACGGGCAAAGCCTGAATCGGCCCTGAGCACAATGCGCGTGCGCGGCCAATGCTGGCGGATCTGCCCCACGATGCGCTGGACTTCTTCCTTGGCTCCGGCTGCACCATCCCGATCGGCTGTGCGAAGCCTGGCTGCCAGCAGGTGCCGGCCGCAGAAGATGTACAGCGGCAGGTAGCAGTAGCCGCCATAGTAGCCATGAAAGAATCGGCCTTCCTGCTGCCCGTGCAGGGGATCATCGGTGGCGTCCAGATCCAGCACGATCTCCTCGGGCGGCTGCTTGTGCGCCTCAATGAACAGATCCACCAGCAATGCCTCGACCTTCTGCCCATCCGGGCGGATGCGGTGGTAGCGGCTGTGGCCACTGCGATCACAGCGCTCCAGCCGGTTGAGCGTGCTCTTGCCGGCCAGTGCCGCGCATGGCTTGCGCCCCGATTCGAGCTTGCCCAGCACCGAGCCCAGCAAAGGATCGTGTCTCAACTGCTCGTGGTCGTTGACGTCCTCGTAGCCCAGTGCCATGCCGATGACCCGCTGGCCCAGCAGCACCCGCAGTGGAAACTCGATCGCTTCGGGGTCACGGTCATCTTTGAAACAGCCCGCCAGGCGATCGAGCAGGCCTATGGCCTGATCACACGATTTGAGCAGCAGCGCTCCACCGTCCGAGCTGATCAGCCCGCCGTCAAAATCAGCCACCACCCGGCGACGCTCGACGCCGGGAAACTCCATCTGCTGCGCGTTACACTGTGTTTGCATCGGATCAACCTCCTTATCGACCTTAACTGGTTCTGGTAAAACAAGTTTCGTCGATTTTGGAGGCCGATGCACCTGCTATCGGTGAGAAATGCGGGCTAGATACCCCCTTTCTCAAATGACTTGTTCACCGTGACAAAGCGCGGCAGGACCTGGCTGACGGCCAGAGCGCGACGCGCCTGCAGGTGGAAGCACTGGGCGTTGAGCGCGGCGGTGAAGTCGTCGGTGAGGCGACTTTGCGAGTGCTGCGGCTGATGCTCGTGCACTGCGAGGAGGCCAAGAGCAATAAGAGGCTTCTTCATATCAAGCGATCCAGGGAGTCGGAATGCGGGACTGTGCCTCGCGCACCCATTAGATTAAAGTTATTTTAATTTTAATATATGCAAAAGTGCAACCCGTGTGCGCAGCTCTGGGCGATCGAGGAATGAACAAGGCCGCGCGCGGACTTCGCTCGGGTGGCGAAGGGAAGGCCCGTATACAGCAGCGAGAGGGTGTCGTCGGGCTGGTAGTGGCATGCCGCTTTATGTGCGACCCAGCTTGCTCCCGAGAACCAGGTGCAGCTTCCTCGGAAGCTGCAGGAAGGCAACGAAGCCTTCGTTTGATGCAGCGGGATGATGATCTATTGACAACTAGTTTCCATCAGGTAAACTAGTTGTCAATGTTAGGTCTATCATGAATCCAGCCAAGGCAGACAGGTTGATCACCATCCCGTTGTCCGTTTTCAGACTGAACGGCCAGCTCATTGAGTGGGGCAATCATTTTTGCCAACCGTATGGCTTGACCAGCGCCCGCTGGCGAGTGCCCGGAGCCATTTCCATGGCGCAGCAGCTCCCCAACATCCCGCAGATTGCCGCGGCAATGGGCGTGACCCGGCAAGGCGTTCTGAAGCAGACCAACCTGCTGGTCGATGCGGGCCTGGTTCAGCCTTTGCCCAACCCGACGCACAAACGGTCGCCGCTGTACGCGTTCACCAAGAAGGGCCAGACCACTTATGACGCCCTGGTCGCTCTCTGGGATCAGCATGTGCTGAAGCTGGGCCAGCCGGCCACCGTCGTACTGAGCATTGGCGACCAACCGCGGCCACAGGCGCCAGGCGCGTATCGCTTTGATGCTGGCCCATCGCTACAGGCAGGTCCCACCATGAACCCCTTGGCCATACTCTTGCTGCGCGGCGACAAGGCTTGCTGTGCACCTGTCCTGAGCAGACTGAATCGGACTCCCATGCCCCACCATTCCTTCCGACTGGCCGCCTGCGCGGCCGCCATGCTGATATCGGGCTGTGCGTCGATGGCGCCGCCGCACGAGCGCCCGTCCGTAGATGTTCCCGCAGCCTATGCCCACGACACACCACCTGATGCGCGTGTCCCGTCCACAACCGCTGCTTTCGACTGGCGTGGCTATTTCACCGACCCGGCGCTGATGCGGCTGATCGAGCAGGCGCTTGCGAACAACCCGGATCTACGCACTGCCGTGCTGCGGGTGCAGGAGGCGCAAGCGGCTTATGGGGTGCAGCGCAGCACCCGGTTGCCCACTGTCGGCGTGGGCCTGGACGCTACTCGGGCACGCACACCCGCCGACTTGAGCCTGAGCGGCAACGCAGCCACGGGCAGCCAATACCAAGCCGGGCTGGGCATCAGCAGTTGGGAGATCGACTTCTGGGGCCGCATCGCCAGCCTCAACGAAGCGGCGCTGCAGAGCTTTCTTGCCACCGATGCCGCCCGTCAGGCGGTGTCCGTCGCACTCGTGGCCCAGGTGGCCGATGCCTACCTGGGCTTGCGCGAACTGGACGAGCGCTTGCGCCTGGCCCAGGCCAGCGAAGCCAGCCAGCGCGAGTCGCTGCGCATCTTCACGCGGCGCCTGGAGGTGGGCTCGGCCTCCCGCCTGGAACTGACGCAGGTGGAAACCCTGCTGACCCAGGCCGAATCGCTGGTGGTGCAGTTGCAGCAGCAGCGTGAGACGCAAAGGCTGGCCCTGGGCATTCTGGTGGGGGACCTGTCAGGCACACCTGTCGTGACGGATGGGGGCACGCCTTTGGCCGTGGACACGCTTGCTCCATTGGCTCCCGGCCTGCCTTCCGACCTCCTGTACAGCCGGCCCGACGTGGTGGCGGCAGAACACCAATTGCGAGGCGCCAACGCCAACATCGGCGCGGCGCGCGCGGCGTTTTTCCCGCGCATCAGCCTGACCGCCTTCGGCGGCTCGGCCAGCACTGAACTCGATCGCCTGTTCAGGGGCGCCAACCGCGCCTGGAGTTTCGCGCCGAGCCTGTCGCTGCCGATTTTTGACGGCGGGCGCAACCGCGCGAACCTCGATTTGGCCGAGGTGCGCAAGAACCTCGCCGTGGTGCAGTACGAGCAGACCGTGCAGAACGCCTTCCGTGACGTGGCCGACGCACTGTCGGCCCAGCACTGGCTGCAGCAGCAGGTCGAGGTGCAGGAGCGCGCCCTGACATCACAGCGTGAACGTGCGCGCCTGTCGCGCCTGAGCTACGACAACGGCGCGTCGAGTTTCCTCGACGTGCTCGACGCCGAGCGCAACCTGATTTCCGCCGGACAGCAACTGGTGCAGACGCGACGCGCCCTGCTGTCCAGCCGCGTCGCGCTCTACGCCGCGCTGGGCGGAGGATCGCAACACGTGGGCGATGCGCCACTGCTGCCTTCGCCGTCCGTTTCACCCACTTCCTCCACCCGTTGAACACCATGGCCATTACCCTCAAGAACAAACTGATTCCTGTCGTCGTCGTGGTCGTGCTGGCCCTGGCCGGCTGGTACGCCTGGAAGTGGTTCGCCGATGGCAGCAAGAACGATGCCTTCATCGGCAGCAATGGGCGCATCGAAGCCACGGAGGTGGACGTCGCCACGAAACTGGCTGGCCGGGTCAGCGACATCCTGGTCGAGGAAGGTGCCTTCGTGAAGTCCGGCCAGGTTCTCGCGACCATGCAGGTGCAGACGCTGGAAGCGCAGTTGCGCGAAGCGAGGGCCCAGCGGCAGCAGGCGGTCAACGGCGTGGCCAGCGCCGAGGCGCAATTGGCCATGCGCCAGAGCGACAAGACCGCCCTGATCGCACAGGTGCGCCGCGCCGAGGCTGAACTCAACGCGGCCAAGCGCCGGCTGGCGCGCTCCGAGACGCTGGTTCAGGAAGGGGCGACCTCCACCCAGACCCTGGACGACGATCGCGCACGCACGGAAAGCGCCGAGGCTTCCGTGGCCGCGGCTCAGGCGCAGGTGGCGTCGGCCGACTCGTCCATTGCCGCCGCGCGCACGCAGATCGTCGGCGCGCAGTCCCAGGTCGAGGCCGTCGATGCCACGCTGGAGCGTATCCAGGCCGAGATCGACGACAGCCAGCTCAAGGCGCCGCGAGATGGTCGCGTGCAGTTCCGCGTGGCGCAGCCCGGCGAGGTGCTGGGTGCAGGCGGCCGGGTGATGAACATGATCGACGTCTCGGACGTCTACATGACCTTCTTCCTGCCGACCGAGGCGGCCGGTCGGCTCGCGCTCGGCTCGGAAGTGCGCATCGTGCTGGACGCCGCGCCCGACTTTGTGATTCCGGCCAAGGTCTCCTTCATTGCCAGCTCGGCGCAGTTCACGCCCAAGACGGTGGAGACGGCCAGCGAGCGCCAGAAACTGATGTTCCGTGTACGGGCTCAGATCGACCGCGAACTGCTGCTCAAGCACCTGGAGCACGTCAAGACCGGTCTGCCGGGCGAGGCCTGGGTGCGACTTGATCCCTCGCAGGAATGGCCGGCCCGCCTGGCGTTGAAGGCGCAGCCATGACGGAGGTCTGCCCAGAGCCCGCAGTCGTGCGCCTGGAGCAGGTGCGACTGCACTACGGCAAGGTGCAGGCCCTGGCCGGCATCTCGCTGGACATCCCGTCCGGCCGCATGGTCGGCCTGATCGGGCCGGACGGTGTGGGCAAGTCCAGCCTGCTGTCGCTGGTGGCCGGCGCGCGCGCCGTGCAAACCAGGCAAGGTGGGGGCCGTGTGCAAGTGCTGGGCGGCGACATGTCCAGCAAGCGCCATCGCGACGCCGTTTGCCCGCGCATCGCCTACATGCCGCAGGGCTTGGGCAAGAACCTGTACCCGACGCTCTCGGTGGAGGAGAACCTGCAGTTCTTCGCGCGCCTGTTCGGCCACAACGCTGCCGAGCGGCGTCGGCGCATCGACGAGCTCACCAACGCCACGGGCCTGCACAAGTTCCTCAGCCGCCCGGCAGGAAAGCTCTCCGGCGGCATGAAGCAGAAGCTGGGCCTGTGCTGCGCGCTGATCCACGACCCGGATCTGCTGATCCTGGATGAGCCGACCACGGGCGTGGACCCGCTGGCGCGCGCGCAGTTCTGGGATCTGATCGCGCGCATCCGCCAGGACCGGGCGGGCATGAGCGTGATCGTTGCCACGGCCTACATGGACGAGGCCCAGCGCTTCGAGTGGCTGGTGGCCATGGACGACGGCCAGGTGCTCGCGACGGGCACGCCCCATGAGCTGCTGGCGCGCACCGGCAGCGACTCGCTGGAGGCTGCCTTTATCGCGCTGCTGCCTGAGGGCAAGAAGCGCGGCCACGCGGCGGTCGAGATTCCGCCGCTGGAGGCTGCAGAGGACGACATCGCCATCGAGGCGCAGGATTTGACAATGCGCTTTGGCGACTTCGTTGCAGTGGACCATGTGTCCTTTCGCATCCGGCGTGGCGAGATTTTCGGCTTCCTCGGCTCCAACGGCTGCGGCAAGACCACGACGATGAAGATGCTCACGGGGCTGCTCGAAGCCAGCGAGGGCAGGGCCTGGCTGTTCGGCCACGAAGTGAATCCGAAGGACATCGCCACCCGCCGCCGCGTGGGTTACATGTCCCAGGCCTTCTCGCTCTATGGCGAGTTGACGGTGCGGCAGAACCTGGAGCTGCACGCGCGCCTGTTCCAGGTGCCCTTGGAAGAGATTCCCGAGCGTGTGGCCGAGATGGAGCAGCGCTTCAATCTTGCCGAGGTCCGGGACAGCCTGCCAGGGAGCATGCCGCTGGGCATGCGCCAGCGCCTGTCGCTGGCCGTGGCGATGGTGCACAAGCCCGAACTGCTGATCCTGGACGAGCCGACCTCGGGCGTGGACCCGGTCGCGCGCGACGCCTTCTGGCGGCTGCTGGTGGAGCTGTCACGCCGCGACAAGGTGACGATCTTCATCTCCACCCACTTCATGAACGAGGCCGAACGCTGCGACCGCATGTCGATGATGCACGCGGGCAAGGTGCTCGACAGCGATGCACCCGCGAAGCTGGTGGAAAAGCGCGGTGCGCAGACCCTGGAGGAGGCGTTCATCGGCTACCTCATCGAGGCCGGCGGCGGCGCGCCGGAGGCCGAGGCGCCCGTTGCCGCGGCGCCGGACCGCGCTGCAGCTCCAGAGCCCGCGCACGGGCGGCACAGCCGGTTCAGCCTGCGGCGTCTGGTCAGCTACCTGTGGCGCGAGTCGCTGGAGCTGCAGCGTGATCCGGTGCGCGCCACATTGGCATTGGCAGGCTCGCTGATCCTGATGTTCGTGATGGGCTTCGGCATCAGCATGGACGTGAACGACCTGAGCTATGCCGTGCTGGACCGCGACCAGTCCACGCTGAGCGAGAGCTACAAGCTGAGCCTGTCCGGCTCGCCCTACTTCGTGGAGCTGCCGCCGATCACCGACTACACGGATATGGACCGCCGCCTGGCCAGCGGCGAGCTGAGTCTGGCGCTGGAGATTCCGCCCGGTTTCGGCCGTGATGTGCTGCGCGCGCGCGCGGTGGCGATCGGCGCCTGGATCGACGGCTCCATGCCGTCCAGGGCGGAGACCGTCATGGGCTACGTGCAGGGCATCCACCAGCACTGGCTAACCGAGCAGGTGAGCACGCGCGGCAGCGCCCCGGCGGCGGAATTGGCCGGCATCGAGACGCGCTTTCGCTACAACCCGGACGTCAAGAGCCTGCCGGCGATGGTGCCGGCTGTCGTGCCATTGGTGCTGCTGATGCTGCCGGCCATGCTCACGGCGCTGGCCGTGGTGCGTGAGAAGGAGACTGGCTCGATCATCAACCTGTACGTCACGCCGGTCACGCGCACCGAGTTCCTGCTGGGCAAGCAGCTGCCCTACGTGGCGCTGGCGCTGCTGAACTTCGGCTTGATGACGCTGCTGTCCGTGACCGTCTTCGGGGTTCCGGTCAAGGGCAGCTTTATCACCCTGTTGCTCGCCGCGGTGGTCTTCAGCTTCTGCTCCACCGGCTTGGGCCTGCTGGCGTCGAGCGTCACCAAAAGCCAGATCGCGGCGATGTTCTTCGCCATGATCGGCACTGTCATGCCGGCCATGCAGTTCTCCGGATTCACCGATCCGGTCTCCTCGCTGCAGGGCGGTGCGCGGGTGCTGGGCCAGATCTACCCGGCCACCCACATGATCGATGTCAGCCGGGGGGTGTTCAACAAGGCACTGCACTTCGGCGACCTGGGCGCCTCGCTCATTCCCATGCTGATCGCCGCGCCGCTCATCGTGGGCGCCTCGATCCTGCTGCTGCGCAAACAGGAGCGTTGAGCCATGCGCCAATTCCTCTCTAACACTTACCGCCTGGGCATCAAGGAGCTGTGGAGCCTGTGGCGCGACCCGACCATGCTAGTGCTGATTGTCTTCGTGTTCACGCTGGGCGTGTACACCGGCGCCACGGCCATGCCCGAGACGCTGAACAACGCGCCCATCGCGATCGTGGACGAGGATCAGTCGCCAGTGTCGCAGCGCATTGTCTCGGCCCTGTATCCCCCGCAGTTCAGCAAGCCGAAGATGATCGACTGGTCGCAGATGGATCGCGGCATGGATCAGGGCATCTACACCTTCGTGATGGTGATACCGCGCAACTTCCAGCGCGACCTGTTGGCCGGCCGCTCGCCCCAGATCCAGCTCAACGTGGACGCCACGCGCACGAGCCAGGCCTTTACGGGCAGCGCCTACGTGCAGCAGATCGTCATGGGCGAGATCAGCGAATTCGCCCAGCGTTACCGGGACAGCGCCGTGCCGCCCGTGGACCTGGCCCTGCGGGCGCGTTTCAATCCTGCGCTGCAGCCGTCCTGGTTCGGCAGTCTGGTGGAGGTCATCGACTACATCACCATGCTGTCCGTCATCCTGGCCGGCGCGGCGCTGATCCGCGAGCGCGAGCACGGCACCATCGAGCACCTGCTGGTCATGCCAGTCACGCCCGCGCAGATCATGCTGGCCAAGGTCTGGTCCATGGGGCTCGTGGTCCTGCTGGCGTGCTGGGTGTCGATCACCTTCGTCGTGCGCGGATTGCTGCACGTGCCGGTGGTCGGCTCATTGCCGCTGTTTTTCGCGGGCGCGGCGCTGTGCGTATTTGCCACGACTGCCATGGGCATCTTCATGGCCACGGTGGCGCGCAACATGCCGCAGTTCGGCATGCTGATGATCCTGCTCATCCTGCCGCTGCAGATGCTCTCGGGCGGAGGCACGCCGCGCGAGAACATGCCCGAGCTGGTGCAGAACATCATGCTGGTGGCACCGACCACGCACTTCGTGAAGCTGGGGCAGTCCATCCTGTTCCGTGGCGCCGGGCTGGACGTGGTGTGGCCGCAGTTCGTGGCGCTGCTGGTGATCGGCGGCGTCCTGTTCGCGCTGTCGTTGCAGCGCTTTCGTAAAACCATCGCGCAGATGGCCTGATCCATGGAATAGCGCATCTGCCTAGAGGAAATTGCGCCCGCCGATCAGTAGCATCAGGAAGGGGGAAATCACATTGAGCACCCGCACGCCAATGATGCGGCGCGGGTCTGGTGCCGACTCTTAGGCGGGAAGCGTGACGAGCACGGATAGGCCCGGTTTGGCGTTGCGGGCCTCGAACGTTCCACCATGCGCCTGCGCGACCAGGCGACACAGATACAAACCCAAGCCCACGCCGCCGGCCGCGCGAGTGCGGGCGCCATCCGGTCGGTAGAACGCCTGGGCGAGTTGGCTCAGTTGCGGCTCCGGAACACCTGGACCGTAGTCTCGGACTTCGATTGTTATGCCGCCATCGCCTGTCCGTTGGAGGTGCACTTCGGGCGATTGGCCTGTGGCGGCGCCGTGCCGCAGCGCATTGTCGAGCAGGTTGCGCAGCAGCAGGCGCATGCGGCCAGGGTCGAGTTCCAACCTGGGCAGATCCATATCCGCGTCGATGCTGACCCGTTCGGCCGCTGAATGCCTCACGGCCAGGTCCTGCACCACTGCCAGGGCCAGGGACGCAAGTTCAGTCGGCTCGCGTTGAAGTGTTGCATGCCGTCCCGCCAGGCGCTCGCTTTCCAGCAGGTCGCTGATCAGCAGGGCCATTTCCTGCAAGTCGCGCAGCAAGGCATCACGTTGAGGGCGCACATCAGCGGATTCGGGCAGCAATTCGGTATTGAGGCGCGCACGCGTCAGGGGGCTGCGCAGTTCGTGACTGATGGCCAACAGCAGCGCACGCTTGGCTTCGAGCATCTGATGGATGTCTTGCCCCATGGTATTGAGCGTGGCGGCCAGCTCGCCCAGCTCGCTGGCGTTGTCGACGAAGCGAGCCGGGATGGGCTCGGAAAAATCACCCGCACCGAAGCGCCGTGCGCCAGCGCCGATGGCATCAAGCGGCTTGAGTAGGTGACGCACGTACAGCCATGCCATCAGGGTCAGCAGCAACAGCACAGCCAGCACATAGCCCAGGCGTTGCGGGCGGCGCTCGAAGGCCCCCGCGTCAATGCCGAAGGCCAGGGTGTGGCCATCGGCGGTGGTGCGCTGCAGGAGAGGTGCCCAGTCGGGCCCGTAGCTGCCAGGGTTTTCATCTGGCTGGCTGCGAGCCCGCGCCTTTGATTCCGGGCCGGGATGCGAGGACCAGTTGACCAATGGGCCGCTGATGCGGACCGTCAGCGGTAGGTGCTCGACCAACGCTTGCGCACGTGCCACGCTGGGGGGACCATCGCCGGCGATGTCGGCGGCCACCCGATCCACGTAGTCCGTCAGCAGCGGGCGCGCCGCTTCACGCCAGCCCGTGGAAAACATCCGCTGGGCGCCGACGAGAAACACCACGGTGAGCGAGGCAGCCAGCAGCAGAAACACCAACACCATGCGCAGCTTGATCGAGTGCGTGATGCGCCGCCGGAACTGCTGCAAGCGCGCTGCGAGGGTGGGATCAGCGCTCATGCTGCCGCCTGTTTGCGCAGCGCCAGCGCGTAGCCCGCGTTGCGCAAGGTCTTGATGCAGTCCAGCGGTTCGAGCTTCTTGCGTAGACGGCTGATCACGATGTCCACCGCACGAGTGTAGAGATCGGCTTCCTGCCCGCGCAGACGATTGAGGATGTCATCGCGGCTGAATACCCGACCGGGCTCGCGTGCGAGCAGGACCAGCAGTTCGTACTCGGTACCGGTGAGTTCGACCTCCTCACCCAGGCGAGACACGCTGCGTCGGAGGGGATCGATCGTCAGTCCCTCGAACGCCAGTGTTGTAGGGCTGTCCTCGGATGCAGCGGCCTCGGCCTGACGCGACGGCTTGAATCGCCGCAAGACGGTCTGCAGCCGCGCCACCAGTTCGCGGGGCTCGAACGGCTTAGGCAGGTAGTCATCGGCACCCAGCTCAAGCCCCACCACGCGGTCCATCACCTCGCCACGGGCGGTCAGCATGATGATGGGAATGTCACTGTCGCGGCGGATCGTGCGGCACACCTCGAAGCCGTCCATCTCGGGCAACATGACGTCCAGGACGACGGCATCGAATTTTCCGTTGCGCAGGCGCGCCAGCCCATCGCTGGGCATGGTGGCCTGCGTCAACTGCAGCTCGAAGCGCTGGAAATACGTACCCAGCGGCGGGCCGAGCTGCTCATCGTCGTCAATCAGAAGGACGCGATGCATGGTGGACTGACGGCGGTGGTCAGAAGCCGGGGCCGCGCCCGCCCCAGCCGCCGCGGCGCTTGTCCAGGCGTTCGCGCACCTGTTGCTGCTGCGCCGGCGTCAGGCTGTCATAGAAGTCGGCCAGCGCAGTCAGCACCTTCGGCCCCTGCTGCTGCACGGCGGCAGTCTTCTGCTCCAGCAGCGCCTGCGCCTTGCTGCGGTCGAACTTGTCGCTGGCGATCAAGGCCTTGATATCGTCGCGCGGATTCGCGCTGTCGCCTCGGAAAGCTTTGCGCTGGGCCTGCATCTCGGCGGCGACCGCATCGAGCTTGATCTTCTGCTCGGCGTTGAGATCGAGCTTGTCGCCGATGCGCTCGACCATCTTGCCGCTCATTTCGGTGACGCGCTCTTCGCTCCAGCCGCCCGGCCCGCGTGTTCCGCAAGCCGTCAGGCCGCCGAGCAAAAGGGTCGCGCTGGTCAGGGCGATGAGGATTCGTCTGGTTCCGGTTTTCATGAAGATTCTCCTTGTTTAGAAGAGGGGGTTGAACATGGTCTCCATGGTGCCGCCCGGCAGGTCGAGTTGCTTCTCAGGCGGGTAGCGTTTCTTTTCGCTTTGTTTCATCCAGGCGGCCCCGGCAAAGTTTTCCTGCGCACCCCGCAAGACGTGGTGCCCGATCCGGATGCGGCACGGACTGAAGTGACATCGCCATCATTGACAACCAGTTTCTCATAACGTAAACTCGTTGTCAATGTGAGGGCAATCATGAATCCAACCAAGGCAGACAACTTGACCACCATCACGCTGTCCGTTTTCAGGCTGAACGGCCAGCTCGTCGAGTGGGGCAATCACTTCAGTCAACCGCATGGGCTGACCACCGCGCGCTGGCAGGTTCTCGGGGCCATTGCCCTGGCGCCGCAGCCGCCCAACGTCCCGCAGATCGCCGCGGCAATGGGGGTGACCCGGCAAGGCGTTCTGAAGCAGATCAACCTGCTGGTCGGCGAGGGGCTGGTTCAACCTTTGCCCAATCCTGCGCACAAGCGGTCACCGCTGTACGTACTCACTCCGATCGGCCAGACCACCTATGACGCTCTGGTCGATCGCTGGAACCAGCATGTGCAGAAGATGGCTTCCGAGTTCACCGCTGCCGATCTGGATGCGGCGATCCGAGTGCTGACGGTGATGTCGCAGGTTCATGCCAGCGAGCCATCCATTTGAGCGCCCCCTAACCCCCTACCAAACGGAGCCTTGTATGCCTCTCTTGAAACCCCTGGATGAGAAGTTCCCAATCGAGCGGCAGCTTGGCGTCGAGGCCGAGCCTGTGGTTCTCGTCAACGTGTTCACGCTGGACATCACCGATGAGCCGGTGTTCCTGGCGGCGTGGAAGGACGATGCCGAGTTCATGAAGCGTCAGCCGGGCTTCATCTCGACCCAGCTTCATCGCGCTATCGGCGACAGCCCGACCTACCTGAATTACGCGGTGTGGGAGTCCACGGCGGCGTTCCGCGCAGCGTTCACCCACCCCGACTTCATCGCCAAGCTCTCGGCCTATCCGTCATCCGCCGTTGCCGTTCCGCACCTGTTTCAGAAGGTCGTCGTGGCTGGCATCTGCACCGCATGAAAAGGAGAACCACGATGCCGAGGATCATTCATCCGCTCGCCGGTCTGGTCGCCATTCTCACCATCGCGACCTTCTGGCTTTCGACCGCCATTTCCGAACTGTTCGCCTCCGAGGCGACGGTGATCGCAGTCAAGACGGCCATCCCCTGGGGCTTCATCCTGCTGGTGCCGGCCCTGGCTGCCACAGGTGGCTCCGGCTTCTTCCTGTCGAAGGGACAGCGGAAGGGCCTCGTCGGCACCAAGCTCAAGCGCATGCCCTTTATCGGCGCGAACGGCCTGCTGGTGCTGATCCCGGCGGCGCTGTTTCTAGCCTCCAAAGCCAAGGCCGGCGAGTTCGATGCGACCTTCTACACCGTGCAGGCTCTTGAGTTGATTGCGGGCGCTATCAACATCACCTTGCTGAGCCTGAGCATGCGCGACGGCATGGCTCTGACAAAGTGGAGACGCAAGAGCTTCCTCCGGCCCGCCGCCACCTTTGCTACGCGGCTGACGGGCAAGAACGAGGTTGCCAAGGGTACGCTGTCGTTCCGCGTGAGCAAGCCCGAAGGCTTCAAGTTCGTGGCCGGACAAGCGATGTACGTCGTCATCCCCGGTCTGAAGAAGGCGGACGCCAAGGGACAGATCAGAACGTTCTCGATTGCCAGCGCGCCGCAAGAGGCTGAACTGGAGATAGCGACGCGGCAGACCGATACCAGCTTCAAGCGCCACCTCGCGGCTGCTGAGTCCGGGTCTTCTGTCCAGATTGAAGGCCCCTACGGCGATCTGGCCCTGCATGAAGATGCAAATCGTCCTGCGGTCTTTCTGGCGGGTGGCATCGGCGTTACGCCGTTCCGCAGCATGGTGCTGGATGCCTTGAACCGAGGGTTGCAACACCAACTGTTCCTGTTCTACAGCAACCGCAAGCCCGAGGACGCCGCCTACCTCGCCGAGCTGCGCGAACTCGAACAAAAGAATCCGCGCTTCAAGCTGATCCCGACCTTCACCGACGGCAGTGCTTCCTTGCCGGATGGTGTCGCGGAGCACGGCTACATCAACGCCGAGATGCTCGCCAGACGCGTGGGCGATCTGGCCGCCCCGATCTTCTATGTCGCCGGGCCACCCGCGATGGTGTCTGCGATGGAAGGGGTGCTCAAGGATGCTGGTGTCAACCCGAAGAACGTGCATGCGGAAAAGTTCGCCGGCTATTGAAGTGACTTCCATCAAACAAAGATTTCAAAGAAGTGCGATGCCATGACCTACAACCTGCTTAAGTTTCTCCACATCCTGGGCGCTGTGCTGATGGGCGGGGGCCTGGTCGCGGTGTGGATGGCTGATCTGCGGTCGAGACAGGTGCGCGACCTGCTGCCTTTCGCCGAAGCAGTGCGCAATATTGCGGTCTGCTATGACGGGCTGGTCGTGCCCGGGGCCTTGCTGCTGCTCTTCTCCGGCGGCTGGATGACTGCGCAGTACTACGGTGGATGGGCATTCCTGCAAATCCCGTGGCTGGCCGGCATGGTGATCCTGTTTCTGGCCGAATGCATCGAAGGCAACACGATCACGCGGCTTTACTTCATGAGGCTGCGCCGCCTGACTCGTGTGGCGCTCGCGCAAGGCCAATTCACGCCAGAGGTTGAACGGGAACGAGCCAAGAGCCTGCCGTCATTCACGCATTTTCTTGACATTCCCCTACTCACGCTGATCGTCGCTCTCGGCGCGCTGAAGCCGAATTCATGGACCTTGTTCATCGTCGGATCGATCATTGCACTGGCCATAGCGACGGCGCTGAATCTCTGGATTCCGCGGCTCTACCCGTGGGGGAACGAGCGCACGGCATCAGGCAAATAACCCATATCAGAGGAATTATCATGTTTTCCAAGACCATCCGAACACTGACGTTGTTGGCCGCGGTCGTCATCAGCACGGCCTGCGCGGGCCCCGGGCACCGTGATTTCGAGCGCCAGCTTTCCTGGCAGGGCACGGTGCCGGTCTTGTCGGTGCAGGGATACGTGATCGGCAATGCCACAGAAGCACGCCGCCTTCGCGATACCTGGCAGGAGATGGCCGTGCTGATGAAGGCAAAACCCGGCTTCGTCGCGGCAGACCTGAATCCTGGTGCCGACGGCTCTGACCTGTGGATCGAGATCAGCCGGTGGGAGAGCGTTGCGCACCTGCGCGCTGCGTTCGACGATCCGAAGGTGCAGGAGACGGCCGCCAAGCTGCCCCGGATCCGCATGAATCATCTGTTCGTCGCGTCTGGCGGCGGAAGCGTGACCGGCGGCTCCGGAGGGCGTTGAGCGGGAGTTCGCACATCCGACCTCGGCCATCAGTCCGCCTGGTCGCAGCGTCAGACATCCGTAGCTGGCGAGCCAGAGCCACCGAATGAAGAAGGAATTGCCAGTGAAGAACGGCATCGTGTGTGCCTACGAGGCCGCATCGGCCAGGCGGCTGCGCGTCGACAGTCTGCAGCAAGACGGACCGGCCAACTTCCCCGTTTATTTCCCACTGATGTGTGATCGCTCGATGCTCAACGGCGAAGGCAAGCTTGATACGCTGATGAACGAACGTTATCCGTCCATACGCCTGCTCACGGTGCGCGACTACGTGGCACGCGAGCGGCTCTGATCCGACGGCATTGAAGAGGAGTGATTCACATGGCAAGACTCAAGAGTTCTTCGGACCGATACGGCTTGATCGCGGTATGGGTTCATTGGCTGAGCGTGGCGTTGATCCTGCTGTTGCTCATCACCGGCTTTCGGGCCGCGGACGCTCCGGATGCGCTGACCAAGGCCGCCTTGCTGCGCGTGCATGTCCCGACGGCCATCGCCGTCCTGCTGCTGACTGTGTTTCGGGTGCTGTGGTGGTGGCGCTTCGACCGCAAGCCTGCGCCGCTGGCCGAGCTGCCGCGTTGGCAGAACGGGCTCGCGCGCGTCGTCCACGTGGCCCTGCTGGTGGTCATCTTCGGCATGATCGCCAGCGGCATCGGCATGATGATCCTGAGTGGTGGGGGCCCGGCCGTCTTCGGCGACCCGGGTGCGGTGATGCCCGACTTCCATGAGGTGCTGCCGGGAGCGCCGCACGGGCTCGGCGCGCGTCTGCTGGTCGTGCTGTTCGTCTTGCACGCAGGGGCGGCGCTGTACCACCACTTCATCCAGCGCGACGCCACGCTGAAGCGCATGTGGTGATCAACGCCCCCTGGTGGCGACTTGCGTTGCACTGAAAAAAACGCCTCGAACCCGTGCGAACACGCAATGAGCGCTGCCGCCGCACCGCGGACAGGGGGCGGCTACCGGGCCAGCGCGCTCGTTGCACCGCCTGTCTCGGAGCAAGCGGCCTCGGTGCCGAAACGCTGATGACGCAATCTCTTGTCCCGCCTGTTCCGTCATCCCCCGGCGAGTGATAGATACGGGTTGTTTGGTGGTATTTCCGCGAACAGCAGGTGCGCATCGGCCAGAAGGTAGCCGTGAAGGTGACGTGACTTTCTGGGGCCGACGACGCTGCAGGTCCAGATATTCAGGCCGTTGGAATGCTTGCGATGCAGTTGCAGTCGCTCGAAGCGTTTTTGTACCCACTGCCAATCCTGCTGGTTCTCCTGCTTGGCCAGTGTTCCTACCTGCGGGTGCTCCTGCGCATACCGCTGGAATACACCGGGACTGACCAGGTACGCGGTATCGCTTACGGTATGCACGAGCGCCTTCGCGTCGTTGATGATGAGCCGCCGCGTTGCAATGCCAGCTTTTAACCACGCTATGAAGTGCTCGCCGGAAGGCTGTACCGCCGAGGGTTCGGGCACGGACGCAGGCGACGAAGGCTGAGGTTCGGCCTCGCTTGGCGTGTGCGTTTCGGGGCGTGCGGTATGCACTTCGTTCGAGGTGGCTACCGCATCCTGCCGGGTGGTAGGCGAATCACCCATTCCCACCATCGCCAGCATGTCCTCCATGACGTCGGGCACGGCCTGCGCCTTGGGTAGAGGAACCGACGCGGTGCTACCGCTTTCCCACGACGGAGGCTCTTGACCTTCCAAGGCGGACCTATCGCTTTCCATCGGATGGGGGGCCGACACATCGGCCTCTTTGTCCTCGGGGGCTGTGTCGATCGTCACTGTCCCGGCGAACGGCGCCGGCCGCTCGCCAGGCTCCCAGATCAGCGCAGGCGCCAGCCGCAACAAGGTGAACGAGTGGGACCAGCCGGTAGCGCTGGTCACGGTCGCACGCCAGATCGCTTTGTCGTCCACCGTGGGCTGCAACATGCCGTGGTCTTGCAGCACGTTGAACACCGCGGTGTTGTTCGCAGGGATGCCATCAATGCCCTGGGACAGCAAGTGTGCGCGGAGCTTGTCCGAGACCGTCTTGCTCACCAGCCAAAGAGCTTCCTCGGTGAGCCAGCCATCGGAGGCTTCTGGCTGGTTCAGCTTCAACTCTTCCTTGAGCAGGTAGCGCAGCCCGTTGACCAGCTTGCGTTGCAGCGTGTGCTTGGGCGCGGCCATGGCACGCGCGGGATCGCCGCCGAGTTCCTGGGCGACGGAGGCGCGGTCAGCCTGCACGACCAGTTCCCCTAGCACTCCGGCGTGTTCGTACTGCCCGGCCAGGACGTAGAGCAGCGGCGCCCACAGGGACGGATAGCTGCTGAGCCAGTCCAGGGCGTCGCGGTCGAGCAGTTGGCGGTAGAGCAAGCCAGTCGCAGCGCTATGGAGCCGGTACTCGCGATCGTCGCGGTAGCGGAAGCGGTAAGGCTGGCGCAGCGGGCCGTGCCATGGGTGCCAGGTGCTGCCATCGGCCAGCTCGACGTGCAGATCGACGGCCACCTTGCCGATGTCGTGCAACAGCGCCGCGTAGGCGACGGCGGCAGTCCAGGCCTCGGACTGGGCGGCCTGATCCTCGGGGCTGGCACCGACGGGCAGCAGATGGGACTGCCGCAACTTCAGGCTATAGGCGACGATTTCGAGGCCATGGTCGAGCATGCCGCCCGGGTATGCGTGGTGATGCGCTTCGGAGGCCGGGAAGACCTGGACCAGTTCGGCGTAGCGTTCCAGCGGCGTGCGGTACAGGGTGGCGAACTGCTTTCGCGAGAGCGATGTGCGATGCCAGATGTGCTCGAGCAGCTTCTGCCGGCGCGGCGTGGCCAGCAAGGATGCGGCCGATTCGGGCCGCAGCAGCCCTTTCGGGAGGTCGGTGGCGGGTGCTGGCGACGGCGTGGCAGCGACCGGGGACCGTTTTCGCTGGAACAGGGAAAGCATGCGGGTGTCCTAGTGGCGGGCCTAGCGGGAGGCCTTTTGGCCTTTTCGGGTAGGGCCTTTCCCCTTGCACCCCATTCCCTTGCCCTTTCGACCCTTTGGCCTTTAACCGTTTCGGTATAGCGGGCCTTGGGTCGCGGCTCCAGCGTCAATGTGGAAGCCGCTCCAATGGATTGAGCGGTGACCCGTCGATGGCCTCGGCCTATGCTCCGGGAACGCTGCCCCGGCCAGGTGGGTTCTCGCTCAGGCGACTAAGTTGACAAACGCGCCAAAGGCGACTATAGTGAGTGCTATCTCGAACCTACCTGGGAGATGACCATGCCCACTGCCATTGAACTCATTGCCGACCGTCTGCCGCGCGTCACGGTGGAGGATGTGCGCCGCTTCGCGGATACCGTCGAAATCCGGGACGCCAAGGCATTTGCAGCCGAGTTGCAGGCTTTCGTCCACGAGCGTGTGGAGGCGGTGAAACTGCCCACCGACCTGGAAGCGGAGACGGTGAATAAGGCCTTGGCGCGCAAGGCGGCCGCGCTGCGCGCCGAGACGCGCTGGGCACCGAATGAAACCGACATCCAGCGTGGCCGCGCCGTATTGCTGGAAGCCTTCAACCAGCCGCAGAACCTGGCACCGCCGGAGTTCGCAAAGCTGGCCGACAAGTCGCGCCAGCAGATCTACAAGGACATTCTTGCCCGTCGGCTGCTGGCGCTGAACGTGGGGCCGCGCGGCCAGAAGCTGCCCGACTGGCAACTCGACCCGGTGAAGCAGCAGTTGACCCAAGCCGTGCTTCAGGAGGTCGAGGGCATCGACAACTGGACGATCTACCGAGCGCTGTCCGAGCCGCTCGAAGGCTTGGGGGGTCGATCGCCGGTGGATGCGGTGACGCATGGCACGATCGAAGACGTGGCCGAAGCCGTGTTCAACGTGCTGGGCGTTCAGGTGCATTGAAACGAGAGCGTCATGAGCCACGAGCTGCCTTCGTTCCTGATCGATGCCGGTGAACTGCTCCAGCACGTGAGCCGCGTCGTCTATCGGGGCAGCCCGCTGTACTTTGGCCGCAGCAGTGCTAATCGCTACGACGACCCCGCGCGGGCCTACGGCGTGCTCTACCTGGGGCGCGACCTGCCCACGGCGCTGATGGAGTCGGTGTTCCACAAGCACCAGTGGCTTGAAGACACGAAGCGCTCCATCGCCCTGAAAGAAATCCAGGGCCGGATGGTGCGCGCCATAGGGGTGATGGCCGACGTGCTCCTGGCCGACCTCACGGCACCGAACGTCATGGCGGGTTACTTCGGCCTGAATCTGGAGCAGTTGGCCAGCCGCGACTACACGCACACGCAGCAGGTGTCTGCCCAGGTGCATGCGGTGCCTGGAGACGACGGCCAGCCGCTGTTCGACGGGGTGCTCTATCCGTCGCGCAACAACTATCCCGGCAAGAGCATCGCCCTGTTCGACCGCGCGGAAGCGAAGGTCAGCGTCATCGAGGACATCGACCTGGTTGACCACGTGGATTGGCCGCGTTTCGTCGCCGCCTATCGCATTGGCGTGGAGCCCGACCCCGGCCCGGTAGAGGCGGATGACGAAGCCTGAAGCAGCAAGAGAACACATTGAAGCCCGGAACCGTATGAATTAGAGCAAACTGGAATAGGCATCTCGCAGTAGCAGGAGACGACCATGAACACCACGACCCGCACCAGCACCGCAGAACGCCTCGGCCGCGCCCTTGGTCGAGGATGGCGTGCTTATGCGCGCGGCGAACGGCGGATGTCAAACTGGCTGGCTTCCAAAGGGTTGCCTGCAACGGTCGCTACCGCGCTGATGTGGGTTGTAAAGCTGGCTGCGCTGGGAGTACTGCTCTATTCCACGTTCTGGCTGGCGATACTGCTTGTATTCGCCGTGATGGTTGCGCGAGCTGCTGGCAATTTGTCCCATGAAGACGACGAAGAGAAAGCAGAATGGCGCATGGGCTGGTCTGGCTATGGTCTATATCGTGGCGAAACGCGCGTCGATCCTGGGCAGGACGACGATGACTAAACCACTTTGTTGACGGCCTTGCTGCCTGCGGCTTTGGCCCCATCGGTTGACGTCGCCATCATCTGCGCAATGTTGCCCGCCCGAACGCCGGCCCAGGCAAGTGCTCCGACCCAGAATGCAGGCAGCACGATAAACATTGCTCCCATGACGAAGTTCAGCAGCATGTCCCCGAACGCATTGTTCAATCCCACCAGTGGATCGAAATTGCTGTGTGGCCGGTTCCAGCCCCAGCCCCACCCGTAGAGCGCGTCGAGGATCGTGGAATCGACCCAGCGTGCGAGCTGGAACCAAAAGTCCACGAAGAACAGCGCGAACTGCACGACACTGACAGTCACGACCGTCTTCAAGTCGTAGGTGCCCACGACCAGCACCAGCGGGATGCAGATGACTAACGCCATCTTGAGCAGTGCCAGCACCATTGGGAGCGCTTGGCGAACGACATCCATGGCGGGGAACGCGGCGATTCCTCCGACCGCCAAGCCCACGTCGCCGGCGGCACGCGTGATGATGTTCGGCAAGCTCTTGTCGATCTGGCCGCCATAGTCCGTATAGACGCTGCCCTGGTTCAGCTTCTGCTGCCGTGGGGACGCGATAGCGCGGATTACTGAGTCGTCCACCTCGGTGCGGTTTAGGAACCCGGCCCAGCCCGCCAGGCGGGTCATCAGGCTGGGGTCCACCTGTCCCAACAGCCGCGCCCGCAGGCCATTGCTGCCGTCGGCCCACCACTGCCGGCAAGTCGGGTAGCCGCCGCCGCTCGCCACCTGCGCAAGCCCCGCATCGCGAGCGCTGTCATAGGGCCAGTCGTTGCGTGGAGTGCTGGAGCGATAGTTGTCGTAGTAGCCGGCTGTGTCGGTGAAGAAGCGCGAGCCGATCCAGGTCACGTCGTGCATCTGCTCCTCATTGAGATTCGGGCGCTGCATGAACAGCTTGGCACGCGCCGGCCCGTAGCAGTCGTGCGTGAAGTCCGCCACTTCCTGAGCCAGTACGGGGTCATCGATGCGCGTGGCGTCGATTTCCATACGCATCTGCCGCAGGTCTGTCCCGCACGGAATCGCTGCCACCGAGGCCCCCGTAATGGCGCGCGATAGCGCGTGCATGAAGCCCCACCAGACCGGCACTTTCGCCGACTGGTTGTTGAGGGTGCTGAAGGACTGCGACCAGCCGGTATTCGCGGGCTGCGGCACGCTGACTTGGCACTGGGCGGACCGTGAGGTGTCGTACTGGATCGTGTTCAAGTCCACATCGATGAACGGGATGCCCGCAAACATCACCACCACGATCGCCACGAAGACGCGATTCTCGATGCGTGCTGCCGAGAGCACGCCCTTGTTGCCTTCGTCGGCGCCTTCGGCGCGGGCCTTGAGCCATTCCTGCAAGACGATCGCTACGAAGGGCAGCGCGAATACTCCGCTGGCCACCAGCACCCCCCAGATGCCGTTATGGACGATCCAGGAAACGAGCGTCAGGTAGTACTCCAGGTAGTCGGTCGTGAAAAGCGTCATGGCCGGAATCTCCCCTCAGCCCTGCATCAACAGGCTGGCTTCCAGCACCACGATCGCGATGACTCCGGCGATCTCGCTGCGCACGAGGCGGCGTCGTGCCTGCGCGTCGTCCTCGCGCGCCAACAGCCGGCGGCGCATCCAGACCCAGCCGTAGGCCGTCGCGCCGTACAGGCACAGCCGCCACACCAGGAAGTAGCCGGCGGCGGCGGCCAGCCACCGCTCCCAGCCGGTAACGCTGCCGACGAGGTAGATGCCGACGATGTTGGCGCCCACGGCAGCGGCGACGATCACGACCGTCCACAGCAGTACCTTCGCCGCGCGCCGGCCGAGCAGCCAGTGCGGGTGCAGCCAAGTCACACGCATCGGGCTCACGGATTGCCTCCCGGATTGCCCTTCTGGAGCCGATCGAGACGGTCGGGAACAGGATCGCCTTCATAGACTCCACGGGAGCCCGCGGCGCGCGTGCCGTGCCGTTGAATGATCGCCATGGGTGAGTTGTTCGCCAGCTCACGCCGCAGCTCCAATTCCGTCTTGAGATTGCGGATCTCCTGGTCGAGCGTGTCGCTTTCGTGGTTCACGGCCTCGACGGCCAACTGGTTGGCCGCCACGTTGGGCTCCTTCTTGCCCGTCAGAAGGGTCCGCTGAAGCAACAACGCCTTCTCCAGCACGGACGACAAAGCGACCTCGGACGCCAGGCGCCGTGCCAGCAAGTCTTGATCTGGCTCGTCGCGCAGCGCTTCGATGACGCCGCGCGTGATCGGCAGCGACGTGCTTCCGGCGTCGCGCAGGTTCTCGAACGTCGTGCTGCGCGTACCCGAAACCAGCTCTTGCAGAACCACCAGCTTCGCCTCGTATTCCTCCTGGATCAGCGGCGTCAGCCCGACGCCGGGCACCGTCTCGGTCTTGGTGCAGGAATCGCATGTGCGCTGTTCCTGCTCCCCGAGCACCCGCGTCGCCCACTGGACTGCCTGCTGTGGTGACGTCCAGGTCTGGCAGGACAGGCTTGCGCAACTGGCGGGCGAGATCGAGGACGTGTCCGTCACGCCACGGCCGTTAACCAGGTTGTAGCCCGCGCGGGTGACGTCGCCCACCACCCGGATGGCGGGCTGGCTTGCGCCACCGGCATTGCTGCCGCCCACCCAGGGCACGCCGTCGTTACCGCGGCGAGTCTCGGCCTGCTCGATCGCAGAGACCGCATCGGTGCTCGACACCGCATCGCGCAGCGCCAGGCCCTCGGCCATGTGGCTCCAACCAAGCTGTCCGCCCGCCATGTCGGCCATCTTTTCGGCCATGGCGCGGCATGTCAGCTTGGAGCGATCGAAGTCCAGCCGCGCCTGCAGCACGCCGTTCGTGAGCAGGTTGTAGAGGCCGGGATCGGCCCGCTGGATGATCAGCGCAGGCAGCGACGCCACGGCGCTCGTGGCGCTCTGGATCACGTTGCTCATGATCTGCTGGAAACCCTGAGTGATGCCATTGAGCTGGTTGCGCAGCGTGGTCTGGATGCTCATGTCTCCACAGATCAAGTTGCTGTTCCACCCGACGCCAACGCCGATCGAACGCATGCCGGCCGCACGGCCCATGGACACAGCGCTGCCGCCGCCAATCGAGTACATGACCTCATCGCCGATGACCGGGCCGCTGGTCTGGAAGCCGACCTGCGCCCACGCCAGGCCGCAGCCCAGGGCGAGCGCGCCAGCCAGCGCCGTCGGGCGCAGCAGGCGGCGCACCGTGGTGGAGAGGCTCATCAGTTCAGGACGCTTCATTGCCGTGCCCTCAATAGAAATCGATGCTGCCGAGGAACACCTGGCCCCGGCGTTCGCAGCATGCATACGGCCGCCACAGCGCCCAGGCGTAGTCGCCTTGCTGGGCTTGGGTCAGGAAGCCGGTGCGTGGGAAGACCGTGCAGGACGAGGACAGGACAGGCGTGAGTTCCTGCCACTTGCCAGTCGAGGCATCACCCTCCATCAACGCGCCGGCAGGCCAGTAGCCGGACCGTGAGTTGGCAAGCAGTGGCTGATAGACGTGGATCTGCCCGCGGCGCGTGACGACATCGCCCGCACGCTGGGCCACCACTGCGCCGGCCTTGTGGTCGTCGGTCTGGTGCAGGAAGCCGCCGCGTGGGTACACATTGCCCCACAGGTTGAGCGTGGTGCGCGCCCCGACTTCGCGCATGCCGGGGATCAAGGACTCGGGATAGACGGATTCAGGGATGTTGTAGCGCCACGCGATCGTGTCCAAGGTGCTGAGCAGATACGGCATGAACGCCGTGCCTGCGCCCTCGCAGAAGTAGCCCGAGGACGAGACGAAGCGGTTGAACACCTCGACACCGGGGTGGCCGATCACGTCCGAGTTCTTGAACTTGGCGAGGTTGTTCTCATGGTCTTCGTTAGTGGTGCCATCGCCGCCGGCCTGGG
The DNA here is from genome assembly GCA_964477985.1 of uncultured Rubrivivax sp. Taxonomy (GTDB): domain Bacteria; phylum Pseudomonadota; class Gammaproteobacteria; order Burkholderiales; family Burkholderiaceae_C; genus Rubrivivax. The sequence goes on from CAYZGL010000013.1 coordinate 25,418, forward strand.
CCGACGGGTTGGGCGTGCTCATTGCCCGGACTTCGACCCAGGGGTTTTCTCCGGTATTGCTGTAGCTGGAGACGACCGCATCGGGAACGTAGTGGCGAACCTTCACGGACGTGCGTACCGTGCAGCCCGTCCAGGTGCAGTAGAGCCAGTAGCAGATGCCTACCACCCGGTACTCCAGGCAGTCGGGCGACGCCACCGAGCCGACGATCGTCGCGGTGTTGAGCGCGTAGCTTCCCGTGGCGCTGAGCAGCAGCAAGGAGGCCACCGCAACGCGCAGGCGGCGCAGAATGTCAAACAGGTGTGTCACGGATGCGTCCTCCGGTGCTGCTGGATTCGCGCGACGGCGCGGGCCACGTCTGGCTCGCCATAGACCACGTAGCGCTGGTCCACCACGACGGCCGGGATGCTGGTGATGCCCAGGCTCCATGCGTCCACGACGCCCTGATATGCAAGGGCGATGCGGCGTTGGAGGTCAGCGCCACCTTGGCTCAGGCGCTCCCGGGCAATCCGTTCGGCGCGTGCAGGATCGGACGGCAAGCCCGAAGCCAGTTCGCCCTCGATGCGCGCAGGCGCGTCCAGCAGGATCAGCCGATCCGCCTGCCCGGTGATCGGGTGCGCCTGGTCGGTGACAACCCAGGTTTCAGCATGGACTGCGCCGGCTGCGAGCAGCGCCGACAGGCCGATGGCCGCCAGCCACGGCCGCTTGGCGAAAACGAAAGAATGAGAACGGCGCATGGCATGCCACCCCGGAGTTCACGATTCCGGTAGTGCAGCGCATCGCCCATGCAGACGCGACAGGAAATAGGAAACGCGGGATACCCGGTTTCATGAGGGAGACGGTTCCGAAGTTTGTGCCGGGCGCGGGCTTCAAGGCCGCCGTCGATCCGAAGGCCGCGAAGCGCAAGGCCGAAAAGGCAGCGGCCAAGCTCGCCGCGAAGGCACCTGCGAAGAAAGCAGCCGCCAAGCGGGCAAAGCAGTAGCCGCCGTTCGCTTGTAGCGGTGAGGATGGCCCTGTCAGGGGCCATTCCCGCTTTGAGGCGCCTCGTCAGCCGCGAGCATGTCCATGGCCGACAACAAGGCATCTCCCTCGATTGGCCCCTGTAGCAGGACTGCCCGTCCCGTCTGGCGATCATGTAGTCGCAGCGAAGGGGTGGAAGTCACGCCGCTCTTCGTGGCTTCCACGGCCTGGACACGGATGACCGCATCGGGCCGCTCGCTCGCCATGCACTGCTCGATGGCCGGGCTGGACTTGGGATAGCGCTGACCATCGGGCAGGCCTTGGCCGTCGCTTCGCGTGTGTGCATAGACCCATTCGATGGCTTGCCAGAACTCCGCATGCCCACCTGATTCAGCAGCGCACTCCGCGAGGCGGGCCTCAGTGGATGCAGCCGGCTCGTGCGCGGCAAGCGGCAGGTGATGCCACTGCAACGCCACGTCCGCGTTGTCGCTTACCCAGCGCTTAAGCAGCGGAAAGTACTCCCGACAGAACGGACATTCGAGGTCCGCATAGAGCGTCAGCATGAAGCGGCCTTCCGGGTTGCCCATCTGCCAGGGCGGCCTTACCTCCTGCGTGCTGCCGGCTGGCGCGGCGGTCTGCGGCGTGGGCCTGCCGGGCGACTTGATTGCAAGCCAGACCAGCAACACAGCGAGAAGCCCGGCGGCCAGAATCCAGATCCAGCGCTGCCACCGGCGGGGGCGGTGGAAGGACTCAATCCGCAACGGAATGGAAGGACGCTTGGGCTGCATGGCACTCTCCCTCACTATGCAAGTTCAAGGGCCGGCGACTCGATGCCGCGGGCTTTGTCGATGGCCGCGGCCACCTGGATGGCGGCATCCAGTTCGTCGATGCCGTACTGCTGCATGAGTTGGTAGCGCTCGGCTTTTTCCTCCGGCTCCGTCTGCGCAAGCGCGAGGTACAGACTCGGGGGCACCGCCCTGAATAGCACCTCCATCGACTTCGACAGGATCACGCCCTCGGTGAATTTCCCTGACTCTTTGCGCGCGGAAAGCATCAGCGCCTTCTGCGCGGGGCTCAATTCGCGGAAGCGCGCGATCTTCTCGACTTCATCAGGTGGCATCGACAGGCAGATCCACCACTCGATCATGTTGAGCATGGGCTCCGCAGCGCGTGGCAGGTCGTCGATATTTTGTGTACTTAGCCAGTACCAGGCCCCTAGCTTCCGCCACATTTTTGTGATTTTCACGACCAGGGGGGAAAGCAGCGGGTTCTTGGTGATGATATGACCCTCATCGGTGACGCTGATGATCGGGCGGCCCAAATACTGATCGCGTTCCGCGATGTTGTTGATGGCGCTGATCAGACTGATGTACGCGATCGAAAGCTGGGCGTTGTAGCCTTCCCGGGCATAGGTCGCCAGATCAACGATGGTGACGTCGGCTTCGGGCCACGGCGTGCCGTCACGGTCGAACATCTCGCCGTCCGTGCCCTGGCAGAACATGTCCATGGCATCGGCCATCTCTAGCAGCCGGGCGCGCCGCGTTTCGGGCAGCGTCGTGTCCTGGCCCCGCTCGCGCAGTGCGTCGCGCACGTCGCGCGTGAGCACCGTGCGTTTCTCTGCCACGCAGCGCTCGGCTGCGGCCAGGATGCACTGACGGATCAGTGAGCGATCGGCCCGCGTCATCCGGGCTTCTTCTTTGTCCTCACCGCCAGTAATCATCAGGCGAGCGGTAATCTCCAACTCGCCGAGTACGTCACGCTGTTCATCTCCATCGGCGGCCGCGTCGTCCGGTGGCCGATCCTCGTCGAGTGCATCGGCATCGAGTGTCTGCATGTCGCCAGGCGTCTCGATCAGGCGGCGGGCGTCGGCAAACGGCGCAAGGCTGACGCCCGAGCCCGGGGCCAACTTGACCCGGTTCACGGTCAAGCCCAGGCGCTTGGCAAACTCGCCAAACAAACCGAAAGAGTTCCCGGCCTCCACAATGAACAGGCGTGGCCGGTAGATCGCGGTTACCTGATTCAGCAGGTTGTTGAGGGTGGCGCTCTTGCCGGAGCCCGTGGGGCCGAACAGGAACAGATGGGCGTTCATCTGCCGGTCCAGGCGGTTGAGCGGGTCGAACGTAATTGCGCCGCCGCCACGATTGAACATCGTGATGCCGGGATGTCCCGTACCTTGGGCGCGCCCCCATACCGGCGCGATGTTCGCCACATGCTGGGCGAACATCAGTTGGGTGAACCACTGCCGTTTGTCCTGCGCGGGGTTGTAGCAGCACGGCAACCAGCGCAGATAGCTATTCAAGGGCGCGACTTCATCGTCCTCGCGCACGGGTTGCAATCCCGCATTGAGCATCACGTTGGCGAGGTCCAGTCCGCGCCGGTCAAGCTCGGCCTCGTCGCGTCCGCGCAAGTAGAACGCCAGCGTGCCCCGGTACAGTTTGTGCGCGCTGCCAATCAGCGAGCGGGCCTCCTGAACATCCCTGAGCGTCTGCTCGGACGCCAAGGTCTCGCCGACTGCCTTCTTCGCCAGGTGGTTGAGGTGGGATTCGAGGACATCCTGTGGCGTGGCCACCATGGTCAGACACATGGTCGTGTCTTCGGGCATCTGGTCGAACAGGGTGTTGATCGCATCGCCCTTGCGGGTTTCGCCCGTGAGGTGCCCGGTGCTCGGCGGCATGCCCAGCCTGTCGGTGATCAGCACGCGGTGCGGCATGCCATCGAAGTGCCAGGTGCCATGCGCCGTGTCTGATCGCGGCTGACCGAAGAAAAGCCGCTGGCCGAAGTCCAGTCCGCTTGCCAGCTCGATCTCGCCGTCCTCGGTCTCGTCGGGGTAGCGGGCCAACGAGTAGAAGCGCTCCCGATCCTCAACTTCCGTGCCGAGTAGCGTGGGACGCGGGTTGAACCACCGCAGCAGCCAATCGTGAATGTCAGCCGCGACCATGCGCCGGGTCTGGATGCCGGCGTTCGCCAGCCCGCCACACAGGCGGTCGCAGATGATGCTCAGCATCTGCTCGGGCGACTGGCCGCGCCGGTTCGCTTGTTGTCCGATGGAGCGGCGATAGACCACCATCCGCACGCGCCGCGTCTGACCGCGCCATGGAAGGCGCGTCACCACGGTGTCCTCGAACAGGCCGCCCGGTTTTGCTACGGCGCGCAGGTGGTGGCCGAAATGGCGCAGGTAGAACTCGGTGAAGGCCGTGCCGCGCGCCCGCGGCTGCACGTAGTCGCGCAGTTTCCCCATGTAGTGGTCGAAACTCGGCTCGTCCTGCGCGTAGAGCTGCAAGACCCAAGGGTTCTCGTCCAGCTCGTCGAAGCTGTCTTGCAGCGCGTTCTCCAGCGCATCCCTGGCCTGTGCCAGCCAGCCCGGTTCCCGGCCCTCGGTGCCCAGTGGCACCAGCTCGTAGAACGCCGCCACGGATTGCCCGTCTTCGAGCAGCATGGATTTCGACTTGGGCAGGAACTCCACCCATGGCAGCAGTTCCACGAAGGACGGAGGGACGTCGTACAGCGCCTGTTCGTCCGCCACGGTCGCCGGCCTGCGGCCCTGAACCGCCGCGCCGGGCTCGGGGATGCCGGCCTGGCGCAAGGCCTCGACGTGGCGCTGCCAGTCGTCCGGCTGCTCGTCATCGACAGCACCGGATGCGGCCAGCTTTGGCCAGGGGAGCTTCCAGCGCATCAGTAGTCCTCCACGCGCTCGCCCGGCATGGCGTACTGCACGCGCTGATACAGCGGGAAAACCGTCGTGTAGCCGGGCACGGGCACCGGGTCCGTGCCCGCCAGATGCGGGTACACGTACATGACCAGATCGGGATTGGGCAGGCGCCGGAACTGGCGATAGGCCTCGTTGCGTGCCGTGCGCGTGTAGCGCATCTGCTCGGCGGGCGCGGCCTGCATATCAGTCTCGGTCAGCGGCCGGCGCAGGCTCTGGCGCGCATCGAGCAACTGCCTGCCTGCGACCTGGCCGGTGCCACCGCCGACGCCACCTGTTTCCTGCTGCCAGATGTCCATCATGGTGCGGTCGCTATGGGTCAGCAGTTCTTCCTTGCTGGTGGCGCATCCGCCGAGCACGGCGACGGCAAGGGCCAGCGCGAGGCCCTTAATCGAGTTCGAGCGCATGGCTTTCTCCTGCACGGTGATCGACGCGCCGGCCTTCGGGGTCGAAGTCGATGGCGAGCGGCTTTTCGAGGTGGACGGCGACCTTGGCGCCGGGCTGCACATAGACGGCGGCAAAGGCCTGGCCGTAGAGCTTGTTGACCCAGTTCGACATGTCCCGAACACCACCCGCGAGGATCTGGCCAACCGCTTCCTGCCCGCTGATGCCGACGGTGCCGACGGCACCGTCCGAGCCGACATAAGACATGCGGCCGCTGTCGCTTTCGATGAGCGAGGCCACGCCGGCACCGGCTGCGGTGATCAGGGCTTGGGAGCCGAGGTATTGCTGGGCATTGCTGCGCCGCTCGCCGCTGACGCAGGGGATGCCGTGCGGGTCGCTGATCCAGCCCAGGCCCCCGGTGTGGGAGTTCTGCTGCTGGTTGTTCTGCTGGTTCCCTTCGCGGTCTTCGGGGATCGTGCGGATCGTGCCGTCGTTGAAGACGAACGTGATGCTGCGCACCTGGCCGCGCACGCACGAGAGCGTCCAGTCGCCCGAGGCAGTACCGGAGAACACCGCGCCGGCCACGTCGGGAATGTCGATGCCGTTGGCCGTGAGATTGTCCGGGCCGACCAACACCTTGAACGGGTATGCGTCATGCACCGTCCCGTCGATCGGCACGCGGCCGATCAGCGCCGTCATCGCTACCGATCCCATCAGCGTCGAGTTGCTCGGCACGGTATAGACCGGCTTGGCGCTCTTGACGCCTGCCGCACGTGCGCCCGCGTTCGCCACGGTTTCCGCGGTGGTTTCCAGCGTGCTTTGCGCGGGGCCGAAGCTCGTCGGGAAGCTCATGCCGCTGCCCGTGCCACGACTGCCGTTACGGCCCTCGGCCTTCTTCGCGTCATCCGGTTCGACCCACCGCATGCCGCCTTCCATGCCGGCCTCGTCGCCATCGCGCAGCCCCAGGCCCACGGGCAGATCGGCATGGCCGCCGCCGCGCCCGCCGATGCTGTCCAGGCGCCGCTGCAGGTCGGCGAGCAGCCCTTCGGTCTGCTGGCGCGCGCTGGCCGCCTGCTCCTGGTCGCGGCGCAGGTTCGAGCGTTCGGATTCGAGGGCCGAGTTGATGCGCTGGTCGATGGAGTTTTCGCGCTGGCGCAGGCGCTGGTTTTCCTCGCGCTGCGACTTGTTGTCGGTCAGCGCGGTTTGAAGCTCGGTGCGCAACTGCTTCACCTGGGCCACCAGGGTTGCAACGGTGTCGCGAGGGGTATCGCCTTCGATGCCCAGTGCCTTCATTTCCTCGGGCGTGAGCTTGGAGCCGGCATCCGCGGCGGGCGGTGCCGACGTGCTTCCGCCGGAGAACAGCCGGATGGCAACGAACAGCACCAGCAAGGCGACCGGGATCATCAGCCACTTGAGCAAGCCGTTACTGCGCATCGCGGGCCTCCTTGCCGTCGTCGGCTTCCGCTTCCGGCTGCGGCAGGTGCGCAGCCGGGTCGAAGCGGTGGATCGCCGGCAGCAGCGATTGCGCGAGGCCGTGCCCGCGCGTCACCAGGTACAGGACGGTCGTGTCCTCGGGCGTCCCGCGGGGGCCGAGCGCTTCGTGCTGGAAGGTGGCGGTGAGGAAATCGCCTTGCAGCACGCGCGGGTCGAGCGTGACCCAGCCGCTGCTGCTGTTGGTCAGACGCACGGCGGTGACCCACTGGTCTTCCAGACGCCACGACGCGAGCGCGACCGCGCGCACCGGCAGCGTCGGCATCAGCGTGCCGAGGTCGAGGTCGCGGCGCAGGTTCACCCGCATGACGCTGGGCAGCGGCTCCACAGTGCGCAGCGGCGCGTAGAGGTTCTGCGCGGCGAAGCGCGTCAGGACGACCGGCACCGGGGTTTCGCGCCGCGCCGCACGAGCGCCTGTCTGATCCTGGGCGCGCGCCGAGGCCTCATCGCCATCGCCTGCCTGACCGCCGTAGCGCGCCGGGGTGCTGCTGCCCTCGACGATGCGCACCGGCTCCAGCTCGGCTTCGCCGTCCTTGGGCGGCTCGGCCGCGATGTCGAGCAGGATCAGCGCGCCCGTATCGGCGTCCTGCAATTGCAGCCGCGTGGGCTCGATCGGCTCGCTGGCGCGCAGGTACACCGCGCCGCCCGCGCTCTGCACCCGCAGGCGCTCACCGAGGCCCGCGGGCACGCCCACGCGGACGTTCCGGTCGATGAACACGATGCGTTCCTGGCCGACCTTCAGCGGCACCGCCAGCGGCATGCGTTCCCAGCGCAGAATCTCCACAGCATGGGAGACGGGTGCCGCGGCCCCGGCCAGCAGCCCCAGCAGCACGAGTACAGAATGCTTCATGGGGTGTTTCCTCCTTGGGGCGCTTGTGGAGACAGGCCGCCAGGCGCCGGGCGCGTCGGCTCCGGGGCGCTGATGCGCTGGGGCGCACCGTCGTAGCAGTCGAGCGCCAGGCCGAACGGGTTGCGGGCAGGATCGATGTCCACCCGCGTGACCTTCACGGGGTAGCGCACCAGGGCGCGTTTGACTTGCTCCGCGCCGTAGTACTCGTCGGCGGTGATGTCCAGCGTCACCACCCAGTCGCGGTCGGAGACCACGCGTACGCGCGCCGTGGGGTCGTCGCCGTAGCCGCGGCCGGGGATTTCGTAGATGCCGCGCACGCGCTGGCGCAGCTCGCCCGTGCTGCGGCGGTAGTCGTAGTCCGCGCGCAGGAAGGCCTGGCAGGACGGCGTGAGGTACGGCGAGAGCGTGTGGAGGTTGCGCGCGTAGTCCTCTTCGCCATTCGTCGGCCAGCGATTGAGGGTCTGGAACACGTAGAACGTGAACGCATAGACCGATTCGGGCGGCACTTCCCACCACTTGCGGGTACTGCCAGAGCGCAGGTCGGGCGGGACGTGGATGGTCAGGTCGCGCGGCGCGCTCCACCAGCCGCCGCCCATGACCAGGGCGACGACGACCAGCGCGCCCGCGCCCAGCCGCAAGGTCTTGATGTGCGCCTGCAGGTGGGTAACCTCGTTTTTGAAGCGGCTCATCGCATGCTCCTGCGGGTGGACCAGAAGCCCGAGCGCGAGATCAGCACATGGCCACCGACCCAGCCAGCCATCAGCGGATGGCGCGTGGCGATGCGCCATTGCAGTTGCCGATACAGCCAGGTGTCGGGGCGCCCACGCTTGAGGCGGCGCAGGATGCCGCCGCCGATGAACACGCCCAAGGCCACGCCCAGGACGACGAACGTCGGCGCCAGCGCGATCGTGCGGAACACCCAGGACAGCGGCGCGCCGACCAGCAGGCCGGCGGCGCCGGACAGGCCGCAGCAGATCCACAGCTCGTCGGCGGTGAGGCCGCGCACGACCACGGGATGGCGGTTGAGCCGGTGCGGAAGGAACGTGACCGTTCCGTCCGCACGGACGTGCTGCTGCTCGGACATACCGGCCTCGCTTACAGGATGCCGGTGGCTTCGGTGAGCAGCCAGATGCCGATCACGAGCAGCACGGCGCCGATGGCGACCGTGAGGCCGAACTGGCCCCACGTCTTGCGGCCGGTGTGGATTTCCGCGTAGGTGCCGTAGGCGTGGTAGCAGACGCCGATGAACATCGACGCCACCACCAGCAGGGCCACGAGCATGATGATGTCGTAGCCGTAGTTGCGGATGGTCTCCATGATGCCGTTGCCGGTGCCGCGCGTCGGGTTCTCCAACTGCGGCAGACCTTGCGCGAACGACAGCGCCGGCAGCGCGGTGGCGCCCAGGGCCACGGCGGCCCGCTGGGCGAAACGGGAAGTGAGGATGCGGTTTGGCATGGTCAGGCCTTTCAGGTCAGGAGAGGAGGAAGAAGCTCAGGACGAGGTACATCGCGACGAAGCGGATGCAGACGCCGAGGAACTGGCGCTGGTTGAGGCGGCTCTCGGACCACCCCACGTAGGCCGTTCGGATGGCCCAGACGCCCCACACGAGCAGGACCGCGAACACGACGCCGACCAGGACGGTCGCCATCGCGGAAGGCGCGATACCGCTGTTGGCTTGAAATGCCGAGACCTGGGCGCCGTTCATGGTCTGCCCTGCGCAGTCGTCGGCAGCGATGGCGGGGCGGTCCGCTCGGTGCGGTACTCACCAGCCAGTTCGGAGGGGTCGCGCGGCTGGGCGCGCGACGGTGTGAGATGGGCCTGGATGCCGGCGCGCACGCGCGCCAGGTCAGCCAGCAGCCGCGGGTAGTCGAAGTGGTAGCGCTCGCCCGGCT
>CAYZGL010000014.1:0-32842 GCA_964477985.1 uncultured Rubrivivax sp.
TCGACACCGACATCCGGCTGGCGATGACCGGCGCGGTGCGCAAGTTCATGGCCGACAACCCGGAGAAGTTCGACGCCCGCGAATGGCTGAAGCCCGCGCGCGAGGCCGCCTACCGCATCTGCAAGCAGCGTTACCTGGAATTCGGCTGCGAAGGCCAGGCGCCGAAGATCAAGCCGCAGCCGCTGGCCGAGGTGGCGGCCGCCTACCGCAGCGGCAAGCTGGCGCAAACGGTGGTCTGAAGGCCCTGCAGGACACCGCGCCTTGAACGCCGCAGCGCCGCTGGTCGGTGTGCTGATGGGTTCGTCCAGCGACTGGGACACGCTGCAGCACGCCACACGGATCCTCGCCGAGTTCGGCGTGCCGTTCGAGGCGCGCGTGGTCAGCGCGCACCGCATGCCCGACGACATGTTCGCTTATGCCGAAGCCGCCGCCAGCCGCGGCCTGCGCGCGATCATCGCCGGCGCCGGCGGTGCCGCGCACCTGCCGGGCATGCTGGCGGCCAAGACCGTGGTACCGGTGCTGGGCGTGCCGGTGGCCAGCCGCCACCTGCAGGGCGTGGATTCGCTGCATTCGATCGTGCAGATGCCCAAGGGCATCCCGGTGGCCACCTTCGCCATCGGCAGCGCGGGTGCGGCCAACGCCGCGCTGTTCGCGGTGGCCATGCTGGCCAGCAGCGACGCGGCGTTGCGCGAGCGATTGCTGGCCTGGCGCGCGCGCCAGACCGAGGCCGCACGTGCGATGAGCGGCGAGCTCGGCTGATGTCCACGCTGATGCCGGCGCTGGTGCCCGGCGCGGCCGGCCCCGACGGCGCGCCGGCCATGCTCGGCGTGCTGGGCGGCGGCCAGCTGGCGCGCATGTTCGTGCATGCGGCGCAGGCGCTGGGTTACCGCAGCGCGGTGCTCGACCCCGATCCGGCCAGCCCCGCCGGGCGGGTGTCGCACCTGCATCTGCAGGCTGCGTACGACGACGAGCCGGCGCTGGCGCAACTGGCGCGGCAATGCGTGGCGGTGACCACCGAGTTCGAAAACGTGCCGGCCGCGTCGCTGGCCTGGCTGGCGGCCAAGCTGCCGGTGGCACCGATGGCGCCGGCCGTGGCCATCTGCCAGCAGCGCGCCGCCGAGAAGGCGCACTTCCAGCGCTGCGGCGTGCCGTGCGCGCCGTATGCGGTGTTGCACGACGCGGCCTCGCTGCGCGCGGTGGACGAGACGCTGTTCCCGGCGATCTTGAAGACCGCGCAGCTCGGCTACGACGGCAAGGGCCAGATCGCCGTGGCCACGCGCGCCGGGCTGGAAGACGCATGGCGCGCGCTGCACGGCGTGCCTTGCGTGCTGGAAAAGCGCCTGGCGCTGCGCAGCGAAATCAGCGTCATCGTCGCGCGTGCCGCCGACGGCCAGTGGGTGCACCTGCCGGCGCAGCGCAATCTGCACCGCGACGGCATCCTCGCCGTGACCGAGGTGCCGGCGCCCGAGGTAGCGGCCGAGGCCGCCGCGCAGGCGGTGCAGTGGGCGGCGCGGCTGGCCGCGGCGATGGACTATGTGGGCGTGCTGTGCGTGGAGTTCTTCCAGCTTTCCGACGGCACGCTGCTGGCCAACGAGATGGCGCCGCGGCCGCACAACTCGGGCCACTACAGCATCGACGCCTGCGACCTGTCGCAGTTCGAGCTGCAGGTGCGCTGCATGGCGGGGTTGCCGCTGGCGGCGCCGCGCCAGCATTCGGCGGCCGTGATGCTGAACCTGCTGGGCGAGCTGTGGTTCGACGGCGAGGCCAGCGTCACGCCGCCGTGGCAGCGCGTGCTGGCGCTGCCCGGGACGAAGTTGCACCTGTACGGCAAGACCGCGCCGCGGCGCGGCCGCAAGATGGGACACCTGACGATCGTCGCCGCCGACGCGGCAGCCGCACGGCGCGTGGCGCTCGAGGCGGCGGCCTGCCTGGGCCTGCCGCCGTTCTGAAGGCCGCGCGCGATGCCGCTGCTGCCCGCTGCCGACCCGCGCTCGCTTGCCGTGGCCGCCGCGGCGCTGGCCGCGGGCGAGCTGCTCGCCTTTCCCACCGAAACGGTGTACGGCCTGGGTGCGCGCGCCGACGACGATGCGGCCGTGCAGCGCATCTTCGCCGCCAAGGGCCGGCCGAGCACGCACCCGCTGATCGTGCATGCGGCCGATGCCGCGCAGGCGCAGCGCTTTGCCGCCGCTTGGCCGGCCAGTGCGCAGGCGCTGGCCGAAGCTTTCTGGCCGGGGCCTTTGACGCTGATCGTGCGCCGCGCGCCGGGCATGGCGCAGGCGGCGGCGGGCGGCGCGCCGACCATCGGGCTGCGTGTGCCGGCGCATGCGCTGGCGCGCGCGCTGCTGCGCGAAGCCCTGAAGCTGGGCGTACCGGGTGTGGCTGCGCCCAGCGCCAACCGCTTCGGCCGCGTCAGTGCCACCCGTGCCGCGCACGTGGTGCAGGAGTTCGGCGCCGAACTGAAGGTGCTGGACGGCGGCGAATGCCCGGGCGGCATCGAATCGGCCATCGTCGATTGCTCCGGCCGCTCGGGCTCGGCGCCGGCGCTGCTGCGTCCCGGGCTGCTGCCGCGCGCGCAGATCGAGGCGGTGCTCGGTGCGCCGCTGCGCGAGCGCGATGACGCGTCGCCGCGTGCCAGCGGCAGCCTGCAGTCGCACTACGCCCCCGCGGCCAAGCTGCGCCTGATGAGCACCCAGCAGTTGCGCGACGCGCTGGAACTTCTGGGGCCGCAGGCCTCCAAGCTGGGGCTGGCGGTATATTCACGCGCCCGGCTGCACGCAGGCCGTGGCGTCGAACATCGATCGATGCCCGACGACCCGGCTGCCGCGGCGCACGAGCTGTTCGCCGCGCTGCGCGAGTTCGACGCTCGTGGCGCGAAGCTGATCTGGGTCGAACAGCCGCCCGACGGCGCCGACTGGGAAGGCGTGCGCGACCGCCTGCAGCGCGCCGCCGCCGAATGACGCCGCGCGGCACAAGCACACAGGACCATCAGGAGTGACGATGTCGAATTGGGGCAAGCGGGCGCGACGCGCCATGGTGGGCCTGGCCATGCCGCTGCTGCTGGCCGCCTGCGGCGGCGGTACCGAGCAGATCACGCCGTTCGCGCCGACCCGCTATTTCGCCTTCGGCGACGAGATGAGCGTGCTGACCAAGCAGGCGCCGCTGGGGCGCAAGTACACCGTCAACGGCGTCGGTGCCGACGGCGTCACGCCCGACTGTGCGGCCAACACCGCGGCGCAGCCGTCGCTGCTGTGGACCCAGCTGCTGGGCAGCACCTACGGCTTCATCTTCGCCGAGTGCAACCCGGCGCATGTCGCGGCCACCGCCTTCGGTTATGCCGCACCGGGCGCCAAGGCCGACGACTTCGTCGCGCAGCTGGCAGCGGCCGGCGCGGTGCACGGGCGCTTCGGCTGCCACGATCTGGTGTCGGTGCTGATCGGCGCCAACGACGTGATCGACCTGTACGAGAACGTCTACCTGGCCAACCCGAGCGCGGCCACCGCGAACGCAGTCAGCAACGAGCTGAGCGCGCGCGCCGCACGGCTGGCGCAGGCGATCGCCGACCTGACCGCCAACAACGGCGCCAACGCCATCGTGTCGACCATCCCGATGATGAATCTGACGCCCTACGCACGCCTGCAGGCGGTGGTGCATCCGAACGTGAACGCGCCCGGCGTGCTGAGCCAGTTCAGCACCGCGTTCAATACCTCGCTGCGCACGCACATCCCGAACGACGGCTCGCGCTGGGGCCTGGTGGAACTGGATGCGATGACCAATGCCGCGATCAACAACCCGGCGGGCTACGGCTTGACCAACGTCGTCAACGCGATCTGCACCGTCGGCACACCCGACTGCGACAACGTGGCTGCCGATCTGGTGCCCGGCAGCAACCCGACCACCTGGCTGTGGGCCACCGACCGCTGGATCGGCTGGCAGGGGCATTCCCGGCTGGGCAGCTTCGCACGCGCGCGCGCCACCGGCAACCCCTTCGGCTGCAGCTGAGGGCGCGGCGCGGATACGAGCGCCGCGCTCAGCGCGGCGTGCCGTCGCGCAAGGCCCACTGCACCAGCGCATCCAGCGCCGCTCGCGCGGCGTTGGCATTCGGGTGGTTGATCAGCGCCACCAGCACGTAGCGCCGGCCGCTGTCGGACAGCACATAACCGGCGATGCCGGCCACATCGCGCAGCGAGCCGGTCTTCAGGTGCGCGCGCCCGGGCGTCGCGCGCGAGCGGCGCAGCGTGCCGTCCACGCCGTTGACCGGCAGCGAGCTGATCAGCTCGGGCATCACCGCGCTGCTCCAGCCCAGTTGCAGCGCCCGCGCCAGCAGCGCCGCGCTGACGCGCGTGTCGCGCGACAGGCCCGAGCCGTTGTCCAGCTGCAAGCCCGCCGCAAGCTCGCCGACGCGCGCGGCCAGCCACTCGTGCAGTGCGGCGCGTGCGGCGTCGGGCGTGGCCGGCTGCAGCGGCTGGCGCTGCAGCGCCAGCGTCAGGAACAGCTGCTGCGCCATCACGTTGTTGCTGTACTTGTTGATGTCGCGCACCACGTCGGCCAGCGGCGGCGACTTCAGTTCGAAGCTGGGTTTGACGCCGGCCGGTGCGTTGCCGTCGACCACGCGCCCGGCCAGCTTGCCGCCCATGTCGCGCCACAGCGCCTCGATCAGCCTTGCGTTGTAGCTGGCCGGCTCGGCGTCGGCCACCGGCCAGACCATCTCGCCGCAGGCCGCCGGGTAGACACCGTTGAAGCGCACGCGCCGCGCGTCGCTGAAGTCGGCCTTCAGCGCGCTGCGCCAGTCCTCGCACGGCCCGCTGCCCAGGCGCACGGTGCTTTGTACCTGCGTCGCGGCCAATGGCGGGTCGGCCAGCACGCGCGCCACGCCGCGCTCGGGCTCGGGCACGAAGCCGTAGCTCACCGCCTTGAAGTTCAGCAGCAGCGCGTCGGGCTGCACGTTGTACGGGCGGGTGGCGTCGCCGTCGAAGTCGGCGGCCGCGCCGGGCGGCGCGGCGAAGGCGCTGCGGTCGAGCACGATGTCGCCGCGGATCTCGCGCACCCCCAGCAGCTGCACGCGGCGCAGCAGCAGCCACACGCGCTCGAGCACCAGCTTCGGATCGCCGCTGCCCTTGATCACCAGCGGGCCGTCGAGCACGCCCTGATCGACGCTGCCCAGCAGCCACACCGGGGTGTTCCAGGTCCAGCCCGGGCCCAGCAGCTCGAGCGCGGCCTGCGTAGTCAGCAGCTTGGCCAGCGACGCCGGATTGAGCAGCGTCTTGTCCTGCTGCGCCAGCAGGCTGCGCGTGCTGCCCGCCTCCTGCACCACTACCGCCAGCGCGTCGGACGGCACGCGCGCGCGCTGCAGCGCCGCTTCCACCTCGGCGGGCAGCGCCGCGTGCGCGCCCAACGCCCACAGGCCCAGCCCGAGCAGCGCGGCGCAGCCGCGCACCCGGTGGTGCCGTCGCAGCGGGTTGCAGCTCATGCGCACGATGATCGCACGGCGCTGCGGCGCGGCCGGCCGATGCCGGGCCGCCGGCACGCTGCACCGTGCCGGCGACCTTGCTCGGGCTGGGCCTAAACTGCCGTGGTGAACGCGTGTGTGCTGGCCTTCGACACGTCCACCGACGCGCTGTCGGTGGCGCTGCAGTGCGGCGCCGGGCTGTTCGTGTGCAATACGCAGGGCGGGGCGGCGGCGTCGGCGCAACTGCTGCCGCAGGTCCGCACGCTGCTGCAGCGTGGCGGCATTGCCCTGGCGCAGTTGCAGGCCATCGCCTTCGGCGCCGGCCCGGGGGCCTTCACCGGTTTGCGCACCGCCTGCGCGGTGGCGCAGGGGCTGGGCTTCGGTGCCGGCTTGCCGCTGGTGCCGCTGGACAGCCTGATGATCGTCGCCGAGGGCGCGCGCAACGGCGCCCTCGACGAGTCCGCGCGCAACGGCACGATCGACGAGTCCGCGCCGGTCGACGTGGTGATGGACGCGCGCATGGGCGAGGTCTATGCCGGGCGCTACCGCTGGACGCCGCCGCGCTGGCAGGTGCTGCAACCGCCGGCGTTGCTGACGCTGCCCGCGCTGCACGCGCGCTGGGCGCAGCAGCCGCCGCTTTGCGTGGCCGGCACGGCGCTGCCGGCCTTCGGCGACGCGTTGCGCTGCGGCGCCGCGCTTCGCGCCGACGGCCGCTTCGACCGCGCCGCGGCGCTGGCGCGCGTCGCGCAGCAGCGCTGGCGCGACGCCGGCGGTGTCGACGCAGCCGCGGCGCTGCCGCTGTACCTGCGCGACAAGGTTGCGCTGACCACGGCCGAGCGCGACGCGCTGCGCGCCGCCGCGCGATGAGCGCCTTGCCGCAGGGTGCACCGCGGCTGCGTGCGATGCAGCTCGCCGACCTGCCGCGCGTGCTGGCGATCGAGCAGGCGGTCTATGGTTTCCCGTGGACGCACGGCAACTTCGTCGATTCGCTGGCCGCCGGCCACCTGTGCGAGCTGCTGGCCGATGCCGACGACACGCTGATCGGCTACTGCGTGGCGATGCCCGGTGTGGACGAGATGCATCTGCTGAATCTCACCGTGGCAACGGCTTGGCAGCGGCGCGGCCATGCGCTGCACCTGCTCGATGCGCTGCGCCAGCGTTGCCTGCAGCGGCAGCTGCCGAAGCTGTGGCTGGAGGTGCGCGCCAGCAACGCGCACGCACGGCATGTCTACTTGCGCCAGGGTTTTGCCGAAGTGGGCGTGCGCCGCGGCTACTACCCGGCGGCCAGGGCGCAGCGCGAGGACGCGATCGTGATGAGCCTGGACCTGCGAGGCCCGGCCCGATGAACCTGAGCGAGCGCCAGCGGCTGATGCTGCGCGAGATGGGCATCCGGCTGTGGAGCGCGCCCAGCCGTGCGGTGGCCCCGCCCGCGGCCGAGGGCGGCGCCGGCAGCGCTGCCGCGGGCGGGGTGGCAGCCGAGCCCGCGCCGCGCCGATCGAACCTGCGCGGCGCGGCAGCGGCCATGCCGAGCCCGGCGTCTTCGCCGCAGGCGCCAATAGCGCTTGCGCTTGCGCTTGCGCCTGCGCCCGTGCCCGTGCCCGTGCCCGGCATCACCGACGACGCGCGTGCCGCGCAGATCGCCGCCGCCGACTGGCCCGCGCTGCGCGAGATGGTGGCCAGGTGCGAGGCCTGTGCGTTGTGCCGCACGCGGCGGCAGACAGTGTTCGGCGTCGGCCACCCGCAAGCGCACTGGATGATCGTCGGCGAGGCGCCGGGCGAACAGGAGGATGCGCAGGGCGAGCCCTTCGTCGGCGCGGCCGGGCAGCTGCTGGACAACATGCTGCGCGCGCTGCAGCTGACGCGCGAGGCGGCGCCGCCGCAGCGGCAGGTCTATATCGCCAACACGCTGAAATGCCGCCCGCCGCGCAACCGCAACCCCGAACCCGAGGAACTGGCGCGCTGCGAGCCCTTCTTGCTGCGGCAGATCGAGCTGATCCGCCCGCGCATCATCCTGGCGATGGGGCGCTTCGCGGTGCAGTCGCTGCTGCGCAGCGCCGAGCCCATCGGCAAGCTGCGCGGCCGCGTGCACCGCTGCCAGGGTGTGCCGCTGGTGGTGACCTACCACCCGGCGTACCTGCTGCGCAACCCGGCCGACAAGGCGCGCGCCTGGGACGACCTGTGCCTGGCGGCGCAGATCGCCGAGGCGGCTGCAAGCCCCGCGGCGCCGGCCTAGACGCTCTGGCCGTTCTTCACCGGCCGCTGCCAGCCGTCGACCACCACCTGCGGCGCACGCACGATGGCCAGCTTGCCGGCCGGCACGTCGCGCGCGATGGTCGAGCCGCCGCCGACGGTGGCGCCGTCGCCAATGTGGACCGGCGCCACCAGCACGCAGTTGGAGCCGATGTGCGCGTCGGCGCCGATCACGGTGCGGTGCTTGTTGGCGCCGTCGTAGTTGGCGGTGATGCTGCCGGCGCCGTAGTTGACGCGTTCGCCCACCGTGGCGTCGCCCAGGTAGGCCAGGTGGTTGGCCTTGGCGCCGGCGGCCAGCGTGCTGTTCTTCACCTCGACGAAGTTGCCGATGTGCACGTCGGCGCCCAGCTGCGCGCCGGGGCGCAGCCGCGCGAAGGGGCCGATCTGCGCCTTGGGCCCGACCGTCGCGCCTTCGATGTGGCACATCGGCTGCACCACGCTGCCGGCGCCGATGGTGGCATCGCGCAGCACGCAGTGGGCACCGATGCGCACGCCGTCGCCCAGCCGCACCGTGCCTTCGAACACGCAGTTGACGTCGATCTCGACGTCTTCGCCGCAGTGCAGCTGCCCGCGCAGGTCCAGCCGCGCCGGGTCGGCCAGGCGCACGCCGGCTTCCAGCAGCGCTTCGGCCCGTGCGCGCTGCAGCCGGCGCTCCAGATCGGCCAGTTGCGCGGGGCTGTTCACGCCCAGCACCTCGGTGTCGCTGGCGGCTTGCGTGGCCACCACCGGCACGCCGTCGGCCACGGCCATGGCGACGATGTCGGTCAGGTAGTACTCGGCTTGCGCGTTGTCGTTGCCGATGGCGCGCACCCAGCGCTGCAGCGCCGCGGTGGGCGCGGCCATCATGCCGGTGTAGACCTCGCGGATCTGGCGCTGTACGGCGCTGGCGTCCTTGTGTTCGACGATGCCGGTGACGCGGCCCGCGGCGTCGCGCACGATGCGGCCATAACCGCTGGCGTCCGGCAGTTCGATGGTCAGCAGCGCCAGCTTCTCGCCGCCGCAGGCCGTGGCCAGCGCGGCGGCGGTGGCTTCGCGGATCAGCGGCACGTCGCCGTTGAGGATCAGCGTGGTCGGTGCGCGCTCGTCCAGCGCCGGCAGCGCCTGCAGGATCGCATGCCCGGTGCCCAGCTGCGGCTGCTGGCGCACGAAGGCGAGCTGGTTGCCGCGCGCCTCGGCCTCGACCGCGTCGGCGCCGTGCCCGGTGATGACCACGCAGCGCGCCGCCGGCAGCGCCGCGCAGGTATCCAGCACGTGCTGCAATAGGCTCGTGCCGCCCAGCCGGTGCAGCACCTTCGGCCGCGCCGACTTCATGCGCGTGCCCTTGCCGGCGGCCATGATGACGATGTTCAAAGCCATGCGAGCTTCCAGAATCAAAGCCGGAATTATCGGCGGCTGGCTGCTGGCGCTGCTGCTGCTGGGCGGCTGCAGCGCGGTACGAATCGGCTACAACCAGGCGCCGACGCTGGTGTGGTGGTGGCTGGACGGCTACCTGGACTTCGACGCCGCGCAGGCACCGCAGGTCAAGGCCGCGCTGCAGCAGTGGTTCGACTGGCACCGCCGCACCCAGCTGCCCGACTACGCCGACTTGCTGGCCGCGGCGCAAGTGCAGGTGCTGCAGCCGGCCACGCCGCAGCAGGTGTGCCGCTGGGCCGACGAGTTGCGCGCGCGGCTGGGCACGGCGCTGGCTTACGGCGTGCCGCTCGCGGCCGAGCTGCTGCCGACGCTGCAGGCCGACAACCTGGCGCAATGGCAGCGCCGTGTGGCCAAGTCCAACCTGGACTTCGAGCACGACTTCCTGCAGCCGCCCGACGAGCGGCTGCAGGCATCGGTCGCGCGCACGCTCGACCGCGCGCAGATGTTGTACGGCCGGCTCGATGCACGCCAGCGCGAGCTGGTCGCCGCCGCTGTCGCGGCCTCGCCCTTCGACCCGGTGGCCTGGTACGCCGAGCGCCGCGCGCTGCAGGTGCAGACGCTGCAGCTGCTGCAGCGCGCCACGGCCGAGCAGCCGGCGCGCTCCGACCGCGATGCCAACCAGGCCGGGCTGCAGGCGCTGGCCGAACGTTGGCTGCGCGCGCCGCCGGGCGCCTACCGCGACTACCAGCGGCGGCTGGCCGACTACAACTGCGCCTTCATCGCGCAGCTGCACAACAGCACCACAGCGGCGCAGCGGCAGGCGGCGCGCGAACGGCTTGCGAGCTGGCAGGAGGATCTGCGCGTGCTGGCCGCGCAGCGGCCGCAGGCCGTGGCGGAGCCGGCGCACTGACGGCGCGCACTGACGGCACACTGAGGCGAGGGGTGGGACAGGCGCTGCACGCCTGGGCTTCAGACCGGTTCGAGGCGGATCGGCACCGCCACCGGCGGGGCGGCGCAGTCGTCATCGTCGTCGAAGGCCTTGTCGCCGGCCGGATCGGGCACGCCGGTCGCGCGCAACGTGGCGAAGGGGTGCAGCTTCGGGTCCATCAGGTGCGACGGCACCACGTGGCCCATCGCGCGCAGCATGTTGTCGGTGCGCCCGGGGTACTGGCGCTCCCAGTCGCGGATCATCGCCTTGGTCTGCACGCGCTGCAGGTTGTCCTGGTTGCCGCACAGGCTGCACGGGATGATCGGGAACTGCCGGTGCGCAGCCCAGCGCTCGAGGTCGGTCTCGGCCACATAGGCCAGCGGGCGGATGACCACGTGCTTGCCATCGTCGCTGGCCAGCTTGGGCGGCATGCCCTTCAGGCGCCCGCCGAAGAACATGTTCATCAAGAGTGTGACCACCATGTCGTCGCGGTGGTGGCCCAGCGCGATCTTGGTCGCGCCCAGCTCGCTGGCCACGCGGTACAGGATGCCGCGGCGCAGCCGCGAGCACAGGCTGCACATGGTCTGGCCTTCGGGCACCAGCTTCTTGACGATGCTGTAGGTGTCCTGGTTCTCGATGTGGAAGGGCACGCCGCGCGCGCGCAGGTACTCGGGCAGCACGTGTTCGGGAAAACCGGGCTGCTTCTGGTCCAGGTTGACCGCCACCAGCTCGAAGGCCACCGGTGCGCGCTCGCGCAGGCTCAGCAGGATGTCCAGCAGCGCGTAGCTGTCCTTGCCGCCCGACAGGCACACCATCACCTTGTCGCCGGCTTCGATCATGCGGTAGTCGGCAATCGCCTGGCCGACCTGGCGGTGCAGCTTCTTGGCGAGCTTGTTGGTCTCGAAGGCCTGACGGCGCGTGTCGCGTTGGCCGCTGGCGGCGGGTTCGCTGACGGTATTCATGCGGGGTTCATGCGGGGTTCATGCCGAAGACTTCGACGCCCACGGCGTCGCAGTCGGGGTAGACGTCGGGTTTTTCGGTGGCCACGCGGGCGGCGCGCACCCGCGGGTGCGCCAGCATCGTGCGCAGCAGCTCGTCGACCAGCGTTTCCTGCAGGTGGATGTGGCCGCGCGCGATGCGCTCGGCGACGCTGCGGCGGATGAAGTCGTAGTCGAGCACCTCGTGCAGCTTGTCGTCGTTCGGCGTGGACAGCGCCAGCGGCACGTACAGGTCGACGTTGATCAGTACGCGCTGCTCGCCGGTTTTCTCGAAGTCGTGCACGCCGATGTTGATCCACACCTCGTAGTCGCGCAGGAACAGGCGCCGGCAGCCGGCCAGTTGCGGGTGCAGCAGGTGCGTCATCTCAAGGCGGGCCATGCGGGCCGAGGAACATCACGTCGCGCGGCTGGTGCGACAGGTGCTGGCCGCCGTCGACCAGCAAGGTGGTGCCGGTGACGGCCGGCGCTTCGAGCAGGAAGCGCACCGCGCGGGCCACGTCCTCGGCGCTGGACGAGCGCTGCAGCGGCGTCATGCGCCGCGCACGCTCGAAGGCCGCCTGGTCCATCGGGCCGGACGGCAAGGTCACGCCGGGTGCGACGCCGCACACGCGCACACGCGGCGCCAGCGCCTGTGCCAGCAGCGTCGTGGCCGCTTCCAGCGCCGCCTTGGACAAGGTGTAGGACAGGTCGTCGGGGTTCGGATTCCACAGCTTCTGGTCCAGCAGGTTGACCACACAAGCGCGGGCGTCCACCGCTTCGCAGTGCGCGTGCAGCGCGTGGGCCAGCAGCACCGGTGCGGCGACATTGGTGCGCCAGTGGCGCTGCATCGGCGCATGGCCGAAGCTCGCCACGTCGTCGTGTTCGAACAGCGCGGCGTTGTTCACCACCGCGTGCAGCCGGCCGAAGTGGCCGCACACCGCAGGCACCAGCGCACGGCACGCGGCCTCGTCGGCCAGGTCGGCGGCAAAAGCCTGCGCGTGGGCGCCGCGCGCGCGCAACTCGGCCAGCGTGGCTTCGGCGTCGGCGCCCGACGCGCGGTAGTGCAGCGCCACGTCCCAGCCGTGCGCGGCCAGCTCGAGCGCGATCGTGCGCCCGACGCGGCGCGCGCCGCCGCTGACCAGGGCCACCGGACGCTCGGACATGGCTTCCTACAATCGCTGCATGGGGGACGGGGAAGGCGCGAGTTTATCGGCGCGGCTGCAGCGGCGAATCGCCGAGGAAATCCAGCGCCACGGCGGCTGGCTGGGCTTCGACCGCTTCATGGCGCTGGCGCTGTACGAGCCCGGGCTGGGTTACTACGCCAACGATCTGCGCAAGTTCGGCGCGATGCCGGCGTCGGGCAGCGACTTCGTCACCGCGCCCGAGATGTCGGCGCTGTTCGGTCGTGCCTTGGCCGTGCAACTGGCGCAGGCGCTGGACGCCAGCGGCAGCGCCGAACTGTGGGAGTTCGGCGCCGGCTCGGGTGCGCTGGCCGCGCAGTTGCTGGACGCCCTGGGCGAGCGCATCGGCACCTATCACGTGATCGAGCTGTCGGCCACGCTGCGCCAGCGCCAGGCGCAGCGGCTGCAACCCTGGGCGCACAAGCTGCGTTGGCACGAGCGGCTGCCCGCGCGCATCGACGGCGTGATCGTCGCCAACGAAGTGCTGGATGCGATGCCGGTGCAACTGCTGCACTGGGACGGCCAGCAGTGGCATGAGCGCGGTGTCGCCTGCGACGGCGAGCGATTCGGCTGGCAGGACCGGCCGACCCCGCTGGCGCCGCCGCCGGGTGAGTTCGTGCCCGGCACGGTCACCGAGCGGCACACACACGCGCTGGCCTTCGTGCGCACCCTGGCCGAGCGCATGGGCCGCGCCGCCGCCTTCTTCATCGACTACGGCTTTCCCGAAGCCGAGTACTACCACCCGCAGCGTGTGGGCGGCACGCTGATGTGCCACCGCGCGCACCGCGCCGACGCCGACCCGCTGGTGGATGTGGGGCTGAAGGACATCACCGCGCATGTGGACTTCAGCGCCGTGGCGCTGGCGGCGCAGGATGCCGGCCTGGAAGTGCTGGGCTACACCTCGCAGGCGCATTTCCTGATCAACTGCGGCTTGCCCGCGCTGATGGCCGCGGCGCCGCTGGCGCAGGCGGCGCATGCGCAGCGGCTGATCAGCGAGCACGAGATGGGCGAGCTGTTCAAGGTGCTCGCTGTCGCCCGCGGCCTGGGTTTCGACGCACTGGGCTTTGCCCGCGGCGACCGCAGCCACCGGTTGTAGACCGCGGCGGCCGGCGCGGTGCGCGGTGTGCGCTGAGGCGGTCAGCTGCGCGCCTTGCGGTAAGGCTCTTCGAAGTCGAGGAAGTCCTGCTCGGCCAGCGCCGCGTCGATCCAGGCTTTCACGCCGGGCACTTGCCGCACCCGCTGCACATAGGCCGCGGCCGGTGCGCCCAGCGGCAGCGCGTAGGTGTGCAAACGCATGCACACCGGTGCATAGAAGGCATCGGCCGCGCCGAAGGCGCCGAACAGCATCGGCCCGCCGCTCGTTGCCAGCTGTTCGGTCCACATCTGCTCGATGCGTGCCACGTCGGCGCGCACTTCGGGCTGCTCGGCCCACAGCCTGCGGCCGACCTCGGGCAGCGAGGCCTCGATGTTCATGCCGCAGTTCTGCCGCAGCGCACCGAAGCCCGAGTGCATCTCGGCGCTCAGGCAGCGCGCGCGCGCGCGCTCGCGGGCATCCTTGGGCCACACGCCGGCGCCGGGAAACTTCTCGTGCAGGTATTCGGCGATGGCCAGCGTGTCCCACACCGAAAAACCGTCGTCGACCAGCACCGGCACGCGCCGCGCCGGGCTGACGCGCGCCACCGCCTGGCGGAAGGCCGAGCCTTCGCCGAAGTCGAAGCGCAGCGCCACCTCGTCGAAGGCGATGCCGAGTTCGCGCATCAGCACCCACGGGCGCATCGACCACGACGAGTAGTTCTTGTTGCCGATATGAAGCTGCAATGCCATGGGGAGGCTTTCGTTGCCCGCGCCGGCGATGCGCCGGCGGGTCAGTAGCGGTAGGTCAGCGCGCGCCAGCGGTTCATGCGCGCGATGCCGTGGCCGGGGCTCAGGTAGCCGGGGGCGACCGCCTGCACCGCCGCCGGCGTGATGTCCAGCGCGCTCAGGCCCGGGTACTGGCCGCCGGCGACGTTGGGCACGCTCAGCGAGCGCAGGTTGTCGCGCGAGATCAGCGGCGTGCCCGGCAGCAGCTCCATGAACCACGCCTGCAGGCCGCCCAGCGCTTCGCCCAGCCGCAGCTGAGCGCGCTCATGCCCGCTGCAGCGGCCGGCCAGCCGCACCAGTTCGGACAGCGTGAACACTTGCGGCCCGGCGCATTCGTAGGTCTGGCCGACGGTGTCCAGCCGTTGCAGGCAGCGCAGCAGCGCCTCGGCCACGTCTTCCACCCACACCGGCTGCAATTGCGCTTCGGCCGCGGCCAGCGGCACGATCGGCAGCGCCCATTGCAGCGTCGCGAACAGGTTGAGCAAGCGGTCCTGCGCGCCGAACATCACCGACGGGCGCAGCACCGTCAGGTCCAGCGCGGCGCCGCGCAGCACGCCTTCGGCTTCGGCCTTGCTGCGCAGGTAGTGCGAAGCCTTGTCGCCGTCGACGCCCAGCGCGCTGACCTGCAGCACGCGCTTCACGCCGGTGCGCGCGCAGGCCGCGGCCAGGCGCCGTGCGAGCTGCACGTGCGTGCGGTCGAAATCGGCCGCGCTGCCATGCAGGATGCCGATCAGGTTGACCACCGCATCGTGTCCGGCCACCAGCCGCTCGAGCTGCGCGTCGTCGTGCACGTCGCATTCGATGGGCACCGTGGTCGGCAGGAACTGCAGCTCGCGTGCATGCACCAGCCGCCGCGTCGCCACCGTGATGCGCTTGTCGGCCTCCCAGCCGACCAGGTGCTCGCACAGCGCACGGCCGAGGAAACCGGTGCCGCCGAGCAGCAGGAAGCGTTTCATGGCAACTCCTTGTCCACGGCCGCCGCTTGGGCGTCGCGCGGGCCGATCTGGGTTCCGAGGCGGGCCTTCAGCGACACCGGCTTCTGGCCCAGCAGCGCGCCGTAATAGGTGGCGTTGGACAGCACCTTCTTCACGTAGTCGCGCGTCTCGGCGAAGGGGATGTTCTCGGCCCAGGCGGCCGGCTCCATCAGCGGGCCGTCGCGCCAGCGGCGCGGCCGCCCCGGCCCGGCGTTGTAGGCCGCCGCGGCCAGCGCCTGCGAGCCGCCGAAGTCGTCGAGCACCAGCTTCAGGTACGCGGTGCCCAGCCGCAGGTTGACCGCGCGGTCGGCGATCATGTCGGGCCGGTAGTCCAGCCCGATCTTCTTGGCGGTCCAGCGCGCGGTGGCCGGCATGATCTGCATCAGCCCCGACGCGCCGACGCTCGAGCGCGCGTCCATGACGAAGCGCGACTCCTGCCGGATCAGCCCGTAGACGTAGGCCGGGTCCAGCCCGATCTCGCGCGCCTGCGCGACGACCTCCTTCTGGTAGGGCATCGGGAAGCGCTGCGCCATGTCCACTTCCTGCCGCGTGCGGTCGCTGGTGTTGATGCAGCGGTCCCACACTTCCTTGTCGCAGGCCAGCTGCGCGGCGGCCAGCAGCTCGCGTTCACCCAGGCCGCGCAAGCTGAAGTTCCATTCGCGCACGCCTTCGCTGCGCAAGCCGATGTCGATCAGCAGCAGCGC
Source organism: uncultured Rubrivivax sp. (assembly GCA_964477985.1). Classification (GTDB taxonomy): domain Bacteria; phylum Pseudomonadota; class Gammaproteobacteria; order Burkholderiales; family Burkholderiaceae_C; genus Rubrivivax. The sequence continues at coordinate 15,674 of CAYZGL010000014.1, forward strand.
GCGTTCGAAGCCCGGGGTGCGCCGGGCGGCGTCGCGCTCGGCGGCGCTCAGCGCCGCCGGCTTCGGCGGCAGCGTCACCGCGCCGCCCAGTTCCTCGTGCGCCAGCTTGCCGTAGAAGTTCATCTGCGGCGCGACAGTCTCCAGCAGTTGCCGCGCCGCCAGCCGCTCGGCGTCGCCTTCGGTGCCGGGCCTGGCGCTGCCTTGCAGCGCACGCGCCTGCCAGTAGATCCAGGCCGGGTCCTTGCGCTCGTCGGCGCTCATCGCCTGGATTGCGCTGGAGATCAGTTGCCAGCGCTGGGCATCGGCGCCGTCGAAGCGCAGCGCCGCGCGCACCTGCCAGGCCAATGTGTCGTCGGACCACGGCGCCGCATCGCGCTGCGCGGCCGGCAGCGCGTCGCGCAACTGCCACGCGCGCTGGTAGTACGCACCCGCCTGCGGCATCAGCTTGTACGCGGCCTGCCGGCCGGCCCCCGCCCAGGCCAGTGCCGCCAGCGGCGGGCGCAGACGCGGCTGCCAGTGCGCGTCGAGCAGCTCGGCCGCGGTCTGCGGCTCGCTGGCGGCCAGCCGCAGCAGCGCCAGCGTGGCGAGTTCGCCGCGTTCGGCGGCGTCGGTGACGCCAGCGGACTTGCGCGCCAGCCAGCGTTCGGGGCTGTCCCAGAGTTCGGCGGCGGCCTTGGCCGCCGCCGGGCTGGCGAAGCCGGCGGCGGCGCGCAGCGCGCGCGGCCGGTTCTGTTCGGTGGCCAGCCGCGCTTTTTGCCAGGCGTCGCGCGCGCTGAACTTGCCGGCGTCGAACAGCGTGCTGGCCAGCAGGTTGCAGCCGTCGTCCAGCTCGCGCTGCGCAAACCAGGCGCTGCGCGCGGCATCGACCACGTCCTGCCCGTCCAGATGCCGCGTCAGCAGCGCATAACAGCTGACCTCGCGGTCGTCGTTCATGCGAAAGCGCGGGTAGTCGCGGGCGAAGTTGGCCCAGTCGCGCCGCCTGCCCAGCTCGAGCAGCCAGTCGTTGCGCAGCCGGTCCTCGACATAGCTGCCGGCCCAGCGCGCATAGAAGGCCTCGACCTCGTCGGCCTGTGCATCGCCGAGGCGGTTGCTCAGCTCCCAGTATTCGACCCAGGGCGCCAACGGATGCCGCTGCGCCGCCGCGCTGGCCTTGGCCAACTGGTTGCGGTCCTTCTTGCGCAGGGCCTCGCGTGCATCGAGCACCACCTGGTGATCGGCCTGTGCCCGCGCCGGCGCGACCGGCAGCACGCCGAGCAGCGCGCCCAAGGCGGCGGCCACGGCGACCCGGATCGAAAAGGAGCGAAGCGTCATGGTTCGGGTGCCGGCAACGCGCGCAACGCCCGGCGCGCCAACGGCATCTTTGGTACGGCGGCATTCTCGCATCGGCGCGCTGCGTTCAGAATGCATGACCCCCCTCGCGGCCGCTGGTATGAGTGCAGACGACAGCTTCAAGATGTCCTTCGAGCCCACGCGCGACAAGCTCACGCTGCGCCGGCAGCTGCAGGCCGAGCGGCTGGCGATGGTCGACCGCCACCAGCGCTGCGTGCAACTGCAGGAGGTGCTGCGCGTGTGGCTGGTGACGCGCGGCGAACGCAGCATCGGCGCGTACTGGCCGATCAAGGGCGAATTCGACGCGTTGCCGGCGCTGTTCCGCTGGAGCGAGGTCGACGCGCGGCGGCGCATCGGGCTGCCGGTGATCGACCGCGGCACGCGGCAGCTGCGCTTTCACGTCTGGTACCCGGGCTGCCCGATGGAAGACGACGCCTACGGCATCCCCAAGCCCAAGGGCACCGCGGCCTTCGAGCCCGAACTGCTGCTGGTGCCTTGCCTGGGTTACGGCCCGCGTGGGCTGCGGCTGGGCTACGGCGGCGGCTTCTACGACCGCACGCTGGCCGGCCTGCGCCCGCGGCCCTTCACCGTGGGCATCGCCTTCGCGCACGGCCTCGTGCCGTGGCTGCAGCCCGAGCCGCACGACGTGCCGCTGGATGCGATGCTGGTCGAAGACGGCGTGGTCTGGCAGCGTGGCTGAGGCGCAGCAGGCGCAGCAGGCGCAGCAGGCGCAGCGGGCGCAGCGGGCGCAGCGGCCGGCCGCTCAGGCCCCCAGCCGCCGGCACAGCTCGAGCGTCAGCGCCGACTGGTTCATTGTGTAGAAGTGCAGGCCCGGTGCGCCGCCGGCGATCAGCCGTTGGCACAGCGCGGTCACCACGTCCAGCCCGAAGGCGCGGATCGACGCGGCGTCGTCCATGAAGCCTTCCATCTTCAGCGCTGCCCAGCGCGGGATCTCGATGCCGTCGCGCTGGGCGAACTGCGCGATCTTGGCGTAGTTGTGGAACGGCATGATGCCCGGCACCACCGGCACCGCGGCGCCCAGACGCCGCGTTTGCTCGACGAAGTGGAAGTACGCGTCGGGGTTGAAGAAGAACTGGGTGATGGCCGCATCGGCGCCGGCGTGCACCTTGTCCACGTAGTGCTGCAGGTCGCGCGCGCTGTAGCGTTCGGCCGGGTGGTATTCGGGGTAGGCCGCCACCTCGATGCGCCAGTCCGCACCCTGCGTCTCGCGGATGAAGCGCACCAGCTCGGCGGCGTAGCGGAAGTCGCTGGCGCCGACCACCCCGCTGGGCAGGTCGCCGCGCAGCGCGACGATGCGGCGGATGCGCTGCGCGCGGTAGGCGGCCAGCGTGGCGGCGATGTGCTCGCGCGTGGAGCCCACGCACGACAGGTGCGGCGCGGCCTCGAAGCCGGCCGCGGCGATGGCCTGCACGGTGTGCAGCGTCTTGTCGCGCGTGGCGCCGCCGGCGCCGTAGGTGACGCTGAAGAACTCGGGGCGCAGCGCGCCCAGCTCGCGCACCACGGCCTCGAGCTTTTGGTCGCCCACCGGCGTGTTGGGCGGGAAGAATTCGAAGCTGATCGGTACGGGCAGGGTCATGGTGCGGGGGGGGCCGGCAAGGCGGCATACAGGTGGTTCATCAGCCGGTCCAGGTGGGCCGGGTCGGATTGCAGCAGCACGCGCTGCTGCCACAGTGCATCGGCGTCATGGCGCTGCTGCGGCGGCAGCGCGATGTGCTCGGGCAGCGTCACCGACAGCAGCGCGGCGCGCACCGGCAGCGACAGCGCGGCTTGTTCGAGTTCGGCGATCAGCGCCAGCTTGTCCAGCGGCCACTGCCGCGCCAGCCCCTTCGGGTCGACCAGCGCCAGCACCTGGCCGGCGCCGTGCGCCAGCCACAGCATGAAGTCGGGTGCGAAGCCGCTGTCGCGCCACAGCCTCAACCCGCCCGCGGCCGGGTTGCGCAGCAGGTACAGGCTGACGCCGGCCCACGGCGGCGTTTCGTGGTGGCGCTGCCACCAGGCGCGCAGGTTCCACACGAAGGCGGCTTCGCCGGCATTGAGCGCCGGCGGGCTGATGCGCACCGCGGCGTTCGCCGTCCAGGCCGCGGCGTCGATCAGGCCGAGCTGCTCGCCGCGGGCGGGCTGCACCGCGCCTTGCGGCAGCGCGCGTTCCAGCAGCAGCGGCGCGAACAGGTGCGGCAGGCCGTGCAGACGCGGCAGCGGCAGGAACAGGTCGTCTTGCGCCAGCTTGGCGGGGTCGTTCAGCAGCGCCTCGATGCGCGGCATCAGGTCCAGCAGCTGGCCGCCGTAGCGCGCCAGCACCGCTTCCACCTCGTGCAGCAGCGCCGCCGGTGCCAGCCCTTGGCCGCCCACCTCGCGCACCGCGCCCAGCACCGCGCTGTGCACGCCTTGGGCCACGTCGATCTCGAGGCGCCAGGCCAGCGCCGCCGTGCCCGGCAGGCCCGCGCGCGGCAGCCCGGCGTTGGCCGGCGTCAGCGGCGCCACCGCCAGGCGCTGCATGCGCCAGCGGCGCTCGGCCTGCCGCCAGGCGCGCAGCAGGCCCTTTTCCAGCGTGTCCAGCCCGCACGCGAGGCGCCGCGCCGCACCCAGCGCCGGGTGCTCGAACCAGCCCGCAGGCGCCAGCACCGTGCAGCGCGCCAGCCAGCGCTGCAGCTGCGCCGCACAGAACACCAGCCCCGGCAGCGCGTGCCTTCGTTTCAGCGCCAGCGCATGCTGGTAGGCGGCCTCCGGGCCGACGAAGCCGGCCATGCCCACGCGCAGCGGCGCCGCGCCCAGCGCCTGCGCGCCGCCCAGGCCCACCGACACCTGCACGCCGGGGTCGACCAGCGCGCTTTCGCTGGCCACTGCGTCGGCGTCGAAAGCCACGCACGCGGCAAAGCGCTCGTCGCTGGGCAACAAGGTGCGCAGTTGCAGATCGGCCAGCGCCGGGGTCTGCGTCACCGGCACGTGCAGCACCTGCGGGCGCACGCCCTCGCGCGCCAAGGTGTCCAGAAACTGCTGCAGGTAGTCGGCCTTGACGCCGAACACCTGCAGGCTTTGCAGCGCCTGCACCGCCAGCGGCGCGCCGTCGTCGCGCTTCAGGCTGAAGCCGCGGCCGCGCAGCCGCACGCCGCGGCCGAACAGCTGCACGATCTCGGCACCCGGGCTGCGGCCCACGTTCATCAGCCCGAGCGCGCTCACGCGCCAGCTCGACCAGCCTTCGACGAACATCTTGGCGCCCACCAGCACCGCCAGCCGCGCATCGCCGTCCAGCCGCGCGAACAGGCTGCCGGCGACGCGGTCGGGCTCGCCCGCCCGAGCGATGCCGCAGCGCGCCAGCGTGGCCGCGAGCTTGCGCGCCTCGCCCACCCGCACCACGCCGAAGTAGGCATCGTCGGCCGCCCCGGCGCTCTTCAGGCCGATCTCGTGCGGGCTCACCAGGTGCAGCGTCAGCGCACCGGCGCCGCCGAAGACCCGCCGCGCCAGGTCGGCGGCGACCTCGGCCGCCGCCCAGCCGCGCGCCGCCATGGTCTGGCGCAGCCAGCGCAGGTCCAGCGGCGGCAGGCCGATGTCCGCCTGCGCCGGCTCGGCGCCGGCCAGCACCTCGGCCACACGCTCGGCCAGCCACGCCGGCTCGGCGCAGGCGCGGGCCACGAAGCGCAGCAGCAGCGCCACGTCGGACGCGGCATCGCCGGCCGTCACGTCCTTGCCGACGCAGGCCAGCAGCGGCGGTGCGATCAGGTATTCGGCCGCCAGCGCCGCGTGCTCGGCGTAGGCCAGCCGCTGTTGATAAAAGCTCAGCAGCCCGGCCGCCAACGCGAACTCGGCGCCGGCCGCCGAGCCGGCGTTGATCTGCCGCGGCTGCTTGCCGTAGCCGTCGCGCCAGAAGCGCGCGTAGCCGAAGTCCACCGCCACGCAGCGCGCGTACTCGTCGTACAGCGCATCGTCCTTGTCGGCGATCTGCGCGAAGGTGGCCGAATACTCGAAGACGAAGCCGGCGTGGGCCTCGGTGGCGCCCGCGGCCAGCGCCTCGCGCACCTCGCGCCAGTCGCGCTCGCCGCCGCTGCCGCCGCCACCGCCCCCCTTGTGGCCCTCGTCGACCAGCAGCAGGTTCGCTCCCTCGTAGCGCGACGTCGGCTCGCTCACCCCCTTCTTCGGCCGCCGCGCGCCGGGGGCGTCGACATAGAACTTGGTGATCTCGCCGACGCGCACCCCCATGCCCGCCAGGCCCGAAACCCGCAGCTCGTGCGCATGCTGGCGCGACAGCGCCTCGCTGGGCGTCAGCAGCAGCACCTGCTGCGGCGCGAACAGGCCGTGCGCCAGGAACTGGCGCAGGTTGAGGTGCAGCAGCAGCGTCTTGCCGGCGCCGGTGGCCATGAAGCAGGCCAGCTTGCGCGCGTCGGCCGCCGTGTAGCGCGGCAGCTGCGGCAGTTCGGCTTGGCGCACGGCCTCGATGCGCGCCACGTGCGCCGCGGCGCCGGCGCACAGCGCTTCCAGATGCCATTCGACCACGGCGCAGGCCAGCCACTGGAAGTAGGTCAGCGTGAATGCCGCTTCGGGCTCGCCGTTGTGCGCGGCGTGTGCGGCGCGCGCGGCGCCGACCGCGGCTTCGTGCGCGCCGATCGCCAGATCCCAGCGGCGCAAGGTCTGCGGCGCAACCGCGGCCGGCGGCAGCGCGCCCAGCGCGCGCGCGCAGCCGCTCATGCCCGCCGCGTCGCGGCCCGGGTCGGCGTCGCGCAGCCGGCGCAGCAGTTCGGCCTCGCGCTGGCCGAACGCCGCGGCAAAGGCGCGCGGCAGCAGCAGGCTGGCGGTGAACGGCGGCCGTGCGCGCCGGCCTGCGGCGGTGGTGCTGCGCCGGGTTGCCACGTCAGTCCGCGGCCGACGGGCTCGCCGGCGCCACCGGCGCCGAGAAGGCCGGGTCGCGCGCCCACATCGCACGCGCCAGCGGCGCATCGATCGATGCGCCGCGCTCGCCTTCGCCGCACAGCAGCAGGTCGCGGTTGTGGTGCACGCCGCCGTAGGCCGCAAGCGCCCGGCCGAAATGCTGCTGCACGGCACCGGCCAGCCAGTCGTATTCGGCCTGTGCCTGCGCCGCCTGTTGGGCCGGCGTCAGCGCGTCGGTGTCGTGCTCGCGCAGCAGCAGCAGATCGGGCGCGGCGCCGGCGGCTTGGCCCGGGCGGTGCGGCCGCACTTCGGCCAGCAGCGCCACGCCGCCGCCGGCCGCGGCCGGGCGCTCGAGCCGGCGCAGCCGCAGTGCGTGCAGCCCCAGCAGTGCCAGCGTGGTGTGCAGCAGGTCCACCGGGCGTTCGACGGCGCGGCCTTCCCACACCGTGGGCAGCCGGTAGTGCAGCGGGCGCGCCAGCGCGGCGGTGGACAGGCGCACCGGGTTGGCCGGGTCTTGCGCGTCGGTCACGTAGCGCAGCAAGGCGTCGAAGCCGGCGAGTTCGCCCTGCCCAGCCTGCGCCGCCTGCGCTGCCGGGTCGGGCAGCGCCAGCGCGTCCAGGCTGTCTTCGTAGCGCTCGATGCGCAGCACCTGCACCACGGGCAGCGTGCGGCGCGACCAGTGCGCGTCGGGGTCGTCGCCGGCGGCCGGGTCGTGGGCCACGCCGTCCTTGGGCCGGCCGTCCTTCCACTCGGGGCTGGTCATCACCTTGGCCACGCGCGGCAGCGTCACGGTGTCGAAGTACTCGCCCTGTTCGACCAGGATGAAGCGCCGCGTGCCACCGTCGCCGCGGTTCAGGTTGATGACGGCGTGCGCGGTGGTGCCGGAGCCGGCGAAGTAGTCGAGGACGGTTGCATCGTCGTCCGGCCACATCATCGAGTCGACGAAGTCGGCCACGGTCCACACTGATTTCGGGTACGTGAACAGCGAGGCATCGCCGAAGATGTCCCCAATCACGTTGGTGCCGAAGGTGCCCGCGTTGTAGCGCTTCGCGGTCCAGTTGCTCGCGATCGCTCCGCGCTTGCCTTCGTTATCGACGGTCGCATAGATCGTGAAGCCATCGGAAGCGCTCAGAGATCCCTCGGCGCGAAGTCGCTTCGCTGTCTCGTAGGAGTTGCGCCAGACGCGTTCGCTGCCGTCGGCTCCAATCGGGTAGACGCGACGAAGACCTGCCTCGGTATCGGTGATGGGATACGCGTCACCGAGCGGCGGCGGCTGTTCGACGCCAACGATTTGCTTGTTTACCGGATCGACCAGGAACGCAAAGAAGCTGTTCTCGCGCCACCGCCTGAAGTTGTTCTGGCCGGTGCCGCTGCGCATGTAGGGACGCTTCTCGCCGGTCTCGCTCTTCAGCTTGCCGTGAAAGGCACGCTCCGCACCCGAGAGCAAGACCGCGTACTCATGGCTGCGCGAAACATTGTTGCCACCAGCACCCTGCGGATGGTGGTTGACGATGACCACGTTGCGCTCGGTTGTGGCGCTTATCTCCTGGTCGATGGCGGCGCACAGGTTAACCAGTTCGAAATCGTCAATGGCAATGACGATCGGCGAACCGGCTGGGACGAGCCTGCTTCCCGCCCGCAGGCGTTCGGTCATCAGCGCCAGCCAGGACGATTGCTCGAAGTCGTTCTTGTAGGCAATCTTGGACGCGGGTGTGTTGTACGGCGGATCGATATAGATGCACTTCACCGCCGCGCGCCACTGTGCCTCGAGCGTGCGCAGCGCGGCGTAGTTGTCGCCGTGCACCAGCACGCCGCCGAGCGCAGCCTGCAGGTCGGGCACCAGCGCCAGCAGCTCCCACTGGAAAGCGTCGTCGAACAGCGCGGTGTCCAGCGGCAGGTGCGGGCAGCGCGCCAGCAGTTCGGCGCCGCTGGCCGCACTGCCTTCGGCCTCGCCCAGCCACTGGCGCCAGCGCGCCACCTGCGGCGCATGTTCGGCTGCGCGCTGCACCAGCGCCGCGCCTGCCGCGCCGAGCGCGGCCAGCCACGAGCACATCACCAGGTAGTGCGCCTGCAGCACGAACTTGCGCTTTTCGAACAGCGCGGCCTGCAGGTCTTCGAGCGCGGCCAGCACGTCGACGATGGCACGGCCGATGTCGCGGCAGATGGCCAGCTTGCCGCGTTCGCGTGCCAGCGCGGCGTCAGGCAAATCCCACAGGTTGATGAATTCGGTTTGCAGGTAGTGGTCGAGTTCGTCGCGCAGGAAGGCCCCGAGCTGCGGGTGCACGAAGAAGTCGGTGCTGCGGCCCCTGGCATAACGCAGCGCGTGGCGCTGCAGCAACGCCTTGTCCAGCGGCGCGGGTGCGGCGAGCCGGGCAAACCAGGCGTTGACGAGGCGCTCTTGCGTGCTGGCGCCGGCGGCTTCGCCGGTGTCGGTGTCGGCGTCGGCGTCGTCGTCCGCGGCGTCGCTGCCGCGCGTCTTGCGCGCGGCACCGAAGCTGCGCGCCTCGTCGTCGGCCAAGGCGCGGTGCTCGAAGGCCAGCCGCCATTCGCCGGGGTGCGCCGGCTGTGGGGCCTGCAGTTGCGCCGGCACGTAGTAGCGCTGCGCGCCCTTGGCGTTGTCGCGTTCGACGCTGGCTTGGGCGACGACCAGGCGCAAGCGCGTGCCGTCGGGTTGCCGGTAGGCGTAGGCGGCGAAGCGCTCGCCGCTCTTCACGTAATGGCTGCCCTTGGTGGCCCAGTGGAAGTGGGTGTCGCTGCCGTCGTAGGGCACGCTGTAGCGCGCGGCTTTGCCGCGGCGCTGGCGCGGCAGGAAGTCGCCGCTGTCGTAGTAGCGCGCGAAGAAGGCGTACAGCGCGTTGTAGATGCGCGCTTGTTCGTCGTCGCCGGCGCTGCCCGGCAGCCGCGCCAGCGCGGCTTCGATGCGCGCCGGCAGCTCTTCGCCGAGAATGCGCTGCACCGCGCTGCGGCGGTAGTTGAGCACGCGGTAGATGCCGAAGTCCAGGTCCGCGGCGTCGAGCTCGAGGATGTCGCGCTGCAGCAGTTCGATGAAGCGATCGCGGGCGTGGCTCATGCTGGTCTCAACCCGCGCCCAGTTCGCGCATCGCGGCGTCGGCGAGCCGCCGGTCGAAGGTGATCAGCGGCGCCTTGAGTGCCGCAGCCAGCGCGAGGTAGGCCGCGTCGTAGGCGCTCAGGCCGTGGCGCGCGGCCGTGTCGAACACCAGCGCGGGCTCGGGCTCGTGCAAGGTGATGCGCCGGCTGTCGAATGCCACCAGGCCTTCGCGGGCGACCGCGGGCGGCACGCCGGCGCGGCACTTGTTGCGCGCGACGTTGGCCAGCTCGTAAGGCAGCAGGCTCGGCGCGTGCAGGCTGCGCAGGCCCATGCGCGCATGGGCCTCGGCGGCGGCGGTCTCGGCCCACAGCAGCGCGGCGACGACGCTGCAGTCCACCACTGCCGGCGGCTGCGGCGCCCAGGCCGGTACGGGCTCGGCGACGTAGAGCACGCGCGGTCGCGGCGGCGCTGCCGCGACGGCCGGCCGGGGCTTGACCCGCGTCACCGCGAATCCCGGTCGGCGCGGATGATGTCCACGGCCAGCGGCGCATCGGCCAGCGACGGGTGCGGCGTCCACCCGGCGGCTTCGCGCTCGGCCGGCAGCTGATCGAAGGACTTGTGGCCCTGCGTCCAGCTGCGGCGGATGCCGGGCGCAGCGCCGCGTTCGGTCGGCGGCTGCGCTGACGGCTCGGCAGCCGCCTGTTCGATGATGGCCATCAATTCGCCCTGCAGCGAGCGGTGGTTGCGCGCCGCGCGCTGGCGCAGGCGCTCGGCGATGGTGTCGGGCACGTCCTTGATCGACAGGTTCAGGCTCATGGTTTGCCTCCAGAATGGATCCGTTCGATCCAATGGAGCCATTCTGGAGCCGGTGGTGGCCGCGGTCAACGGACCCGTCCGGGCGCGGCGGGCGGGCGGCCGGCCGCCGCGAGGCGGCTCAGTAGCGGTAGCTGTCCGGCTTGTACGGCCCTTGCACCGGCACGCCGATGTAGGCGGCCTGCTCGTCGCTGAGCGTGCTCAGCTGCGCGTTCAGCGTGGCCAGTTGCAGCCGCGCCACCTTCTCGTCCAGGTGCTTGGGCAGCACGTAGACCTTGCCCTGCTCGTAGAAGTCGCTGTGCGTGTACAGCTCGATCTGGGCGATGGTCTGGTTGGCGAACGACGAACTCATGACGTAGCTGGGGTGGCCGGTGCCGCAGCCCAGGTTCACCAGCCGGCCCTTGGCCAGCAGGATGATGCGCTTGCCGGGCTGGCCGTCTGCGGCCGGGAAGATGACGTGGTCGACCTGCGGCTTGATCTCCTCCCACTGGCACTTGGCCTCGATCGATGCGACGTCGATCTCGTTGTCGAAGTGGCCGATGTTGCACACGATGGCGTTGTGCTTCATCGCCGCCATGTGCTCGAAGGTGATGACGTTCTTGTTGCCGGTGGCGGTGACGAAGATGTCGGCCTTGTCCGCCGCCCAGTCCATGGTGACGACGCGGAAGCCCTCCATCGCCGCCTGCAATGCGTTGATCGGGTCGATCTCGGTCACCCAGACCTGCGCACTCAGCGCGCGCAGCGCCTGCGCCGAGCCCTTGCCGACATCGCCGTAGCCGGCGACGAGTGCGATCTTGCCGGCCACCATCACGTCGGTGGCGCGCTTGATGCCGTCGACCAGGCTCTCGCGGCAGCCGTACAGGTTGTCGAACTTGCTCTTGGTCACCGAGTCGTTGACGTTGATGGCGCGGAACAGCAGCGTGCCCTTGGCGCTCATCTCCTTCAGCCGGTGCACGCCGGTGGTGGTCTCTTCGGTGACGCCGATGATCTGCGCGGCCTTGCGCGTGTACCAGCTGGCATCGGCGGCGAGCTTGGCCTTGATCGCGGCGAACAGTTCGCGCTCTTCCTCGCTGCCGGGGTTGGCGATCACCGAGGCGTCCTTCTCGGCACGCTTGCCCAGGTGCATCAGCAGCGTGGCGTCGCCGCCGTCGTCCAGGATCATGTTCGGGCCTTCGCCGCCGGCGCCCTGGGCGCCGAACTCGAAGATGCGGTGCGTGTAGTCCCAGTAGTCCTTCAGCGTTTCGCCCTTGTAGGCGAACACCGGCGTGCCGTTGGCCACCAGCGCCGCGGCGGCGTGGTCCTGCGTGCTGAAGATGTTGCAGCTGGCCCAGCGCACCTGCGCGCCCAGCGCCTGCAGCGTTTCCACCAGCACCGCGGTCTGGATCGTCATGTGCAGGCTGCCGGCGATGCGCGCGCCGCGCAGCGGCTGCTTGGCGGCGTATTCGGCGCGGATGGCCATCAGCGCCGGCATCTCGCTTTCGGCGATGGCGATTTCCTTGCGGCCCCAGGCGGCCAGGCCCAGGTCGGCAACGTGGAAGTCGGTGAAGTTCTGCGTTTCGAGCACGGCGTTCAAGGCATTTCTCCGTAACGGGGGTGAACCCTCTGCGGATGGGCCTGCACGCATGCGGCGCCGAAGGCGCCGACGCTCACCACACCGTCGTCGAGGGGGTGAGCGCGGTTGAATCTGTGCCGAGCCTGGAACGACGAAGATTCATCCGATCTTCGTCGTCTCGCAGCGCTCCTCGGCAGGGGCGCGATTATACCGGCGGCACCTTGGCGCGAACCAGGCTGTCCAGCGAGGGGCTGACGCGTTCGCCCCTCTCGTGCACCAGGCCGGCGCGGCCGACGATCAACGGGTCCAGCGGGCCGATCGCGTCCAGGTTCTTGTTGGCGTAATCGAGCTGGTGCAGCACGTAGCGCATCGCGTTCAGCCGCGCGCGCTTCTTGCAGTCCGACTTGATCACGGTCCACGGCGCATCGTTGCTGTCGGTGTGGAAGAACATGCTTTCCTTGGCGCGCGTGTACTCGTCCCATTTGTCCAGCGAGGCCAGATCGATCGGGCTCAGCTTCCACTGCTTCAGCGGGTGGCTGCGCCTTTCCTTGAAGCGGCGGCGCTGCTCTTCGCGGCTGACCGAGAACCAGAACTTGAACACGTGCACGCCGCTGTACACCAGGTGGCGCTCGAACTCCGGCGCCTGGCGCATGAACTCGATGTACTCGTCGTTGCTGCAAAAGCCCATCACGCGCTCGACGCCGGCGCGGTTGTACCAGCTGCGGTCGAACATGACGATCTCGCCGCGCGTGGGCAGGTGCTGCGCATAGCGCTGGAAATACCACTGGCCGCGTTCGATCTCGCTGGGCTTTTCCAGCGCCACCACGCGCGCGCCGCGCGGGTTCAGGTGTTCCATGAAGCGCTTGATGGTGCCGCCCTTGCCGGCGGCGTCGCGGCCCTCGAACAGGATCAGGATGCGCTGGCCGCTGTCCTTGACCCAGGCCTGCAGCTTCAGCAGTTCGACCTGCAGCTTGTACTTCTGCGCCTCGTAGCTCTTGCGCGACATCAGGTTGAGGTACGGGTAGGCGCCATCGCGCCACTGCGCCGACAGTTCGAGGTCGGTGTCGGTGTCGGTGTCGGCCTTGCGCCCGGGCTGGTCCAGCAAAATGCGCTTGAGCGCTTGCAGGTCGTCGGCCGATGCACCGGCGAACATCGCGTTCAACGCCTCGACCGTATCGGCGGGGGCCGACTTCGCTGCGCGGCGCAGCAGGTCGCGCAGCGCTTCGCCCTGAGCCTCCTGCCGGGCCAGCGTGGCCTGTCGCACCACATGGCGCTCGATCGCGCGTGCGCCCAGGCGCGGCGCGATGTCGCCGGCCTGAGCCGCGCGCACACCGCGAGCGGTGCGCGCGCCGGCGCCGGCGGAGCCCTTCTTGTGGGCGGAGGCGGAGGAGTCCTTGGCCATCGATGTGTCTCCCAGCGGGGGGTCATGCTCGCGAGCGCCGGGCGTGGCCGCAGCGCAGCACCGCTCAGTGTCCCAGAATCTTGTTGAGGAAGTCCTTGGTGCGCGGCTGGCGGTTCTCGGGGTGCTCGAAGAACTCCTCCTTCGCGCAGTCCTCGAGGATACGCCCGCCGACGTCGATGAAGATCACCCGGTTGGCCACCTTGCGCGCAAAGCCCATCTCGTGCGTGACCACCATCATCGTCATGCCTTCCCTGGCCAGCCCGACCATGACGTCGAGCACCTCGCCGACCATCTCGGGGTCGAGCGCCGAGGTCGGCTCGTCGAACAGCATCACGATCGGGTCCATCGACAGCGCGCGCGCGATCGCCACGCGCTGCTGCTGGCCGCCCGACAGCTGGCCGGGGAACTTGTCCTTGTGCGCCATCAGGCCGACGCGCTCGAGCATCTTCAGCCCGCGCGTCTTGGCCTCGTCGGCGCCGCGGCCCAGCACCTTGATCTGCGCGATCGTCAGGTTCTCGGTCACCGACAGGTGCGGGAACAGCTCGAAGTGCTGGAACACCATGCCGACCTTCGAGCGCAACTTGGGCAAATCCGTCTTCGGGTCGTGCAGCGCGATGCCGTTGACGGTGATCTCGCCCTTCTGGAAGGGCTCGAGCGCGTTCACGGTCTTGATCAGCGTGGACTTGCCCGAGCCCGAGGGCCCGCACACCACCACCACGTCGCCCTTGTTGATGTCGACGCTGCAGTCGTTGAGCACCTGCACCGGCCCATACCACTTGGATACGTTCTTGATGCGGATCATCGGCTCTGCCATGGCATGGGTTCCTAACGAATGATGGCGATCTTCTGGTGGATGCGCTTGACGATCCACGACAGCGAGTAGCAGATCGCGAAATACACGACGGTGGCCGCGAGGTACATCTCGATCGGGCGGCCGAAGTTCTTGCCGGCGGTCTCGAAGCCCTTGAGCAGGTCGTAGGCGCCGATGGCATACACCAGCGAGGTGTCCTGGAACAGGATGATGGTCTGCGTCAGCAGCACCGGCAGCATGTTGCGGAAGGCCTGCGGCAGCACCACCAGCGTCATGTTCTGCCGGTAGTTCATGCCCAGCGCCTGGCCGGCGAAGACCTGGCCGCGCGGGATCGACTGGATGCCGGCGCGCATGATCTCGCTGAAGTACGCCGCTTCGAAGGCGATGAAGGTGATCACCGCCGAGTACTCGGCGCCGACCGGCCGCCCGATGATGAACGGCACGAGCAGGAAGAACCACAGGATCACCATCACCAGCGGGATGCTGCGCATGCCGTTGACGTAGAACGCCGCCGGCGCGTCGAGCCATTGGCTTCCCGACAGCCGCATCAGTGCGAGCAGCGTGCCGAAGAAGATGCCGCCGGCGGTCGCCACCACGGTCAGCGTCAGGCTGAACCACAGGCCCTTGAGGATGAAGCCCTGGATCAACGCCCAGTTCAGGATCGAGAAGTCGAGGTTCATCTTCAGTGCCCCCCGGCCCCGGTGCCCGACGCCACGAAGCCGGGCACGCGCACGCGCTTTTCGATGAACGCCATGATCCGGTTGACGGCCAGCGCCGAGATCACGTAGAGCACCGTCACCGCGATGTAGACCTCGATCGGGCGCGAAGTCTCCTCGCCGACCTGCAGCGCATACTGCGTCAGTTCGGGAATCGACACCGCGAACGCGACCGCCGAGTTCTTGAAGATGTTCATCGACTCGCTGGTCAGCGGCGGGATGATGATGCGGTAGGCCATCGGCAGGATCACGTAGCGGTAGTACTGCGGCGTCGTGAAGCCCAGCGCCATGCCGGCGTAGCGCTGCCCGCGCGGCAGCGCCTGGATGCCGGCACGCAGTTGCTCGGCGATGCGCGCCGAGGTGAACAGCCCGAGCGCGACCACCACCAGCACGAACGGCGGCGCATCGCGCATCGGCGGCACCAGCGCCGGCACCACGTGGTACCACAGAAAGATCTGCACCAGCAGCGGGATGTTGCGGAACAGTTCGACCCAGGCATTGCCGAAGCGCACCAGCCACGGAGCGGCCGGCAGCGTGCGGATCACGCCGATGATCGAGCCGGCGGCGAGCGCGACCGCGAGCGCGGTCAGCGACACCCCCACCGTCCAGCCCCAGGCGCTGAACAGCCAGTTCAGATAGGTGATGTCGCGCCCGCTGCCCAGGCACCCCGCGGTCGCCTCCTCGGTGATGATGTCCTTGCAGAACAAGGACCAATCCATGTTCAACATCCCTTGCCTCCGCTCGTGCCGCGTCGCCACCGCCGCGCAACAAAAAACGCCCGCCGAATGCGTTCGGGCGGGCGTTCATCGGACCGGATCATCTCGGGGATCCGGCTGCGCTCACTTCTTGTTGAAGTCTTCCATCGGCCGGTTGTTCGGGCTCGCCCACGCCGCCTTGGTGCTGTCGGAAGCCGGCATGTTGAGGGTGACGTTGTTCGGCGGGATCGGCTGCATGAACCACCGGTCGTAGAGCTTGGCCAGCGAGCCGTCGGCAATCTGGCGCTTGATCGAGTTGTTGATCGCCTCCTCGAACTTCGGGTCGTCCTTGCGCAGCATGCAGGCGATCGGCTCGACCGACAGCACCTCGCCGACGATCATGAAGTCCTTCGGGTTCTTCGCCCTGGCGATGTTGGCGGCCAGGATGGAACCGTCCATCACGAAGGCGTCGGCACGCCCCGACTCGAGCAGCAGGAAGCTGTCGGCGTGATCCTTGCCCATCACCTCCTTGAAGTCGATGCCGTTGGCACGTTCGTTCTTGCGCAGCGTCTGCACCGAGGTGGTGCCGGTGGTGGTGGCGACCGTCTTGCCGTTCAGGTCCTTGATCGACTTGATGCCCGAATTGGCCTTCACCGCCATGCGCACCTCCTCGACGTAGGTGGTGACGGCGAACGCGACGTCCTTCTGCCGCGCGAGGTTGTTGGTCGTCGAGCCGCACTCGAAGTCGATGGTGCCGTTTTGCAGCAGCGGAATGCGGTTCTGCGACGTGATGACCTGAAAGTTGGTCTTCAGGTTGGGCATGTTGAGCTGCTTCTTCAGGTCGTCGATGATGCGCTCGGCCATCTCGGTGTGAAAGCCCACGTACTTGCCGCCGCCGATCGTGAAGCCCAGGCCCGAGGAGTCGCGCACGCCCAGCGTGATCTCGCCCTTGGACTTGATCTTGGCCAGCGTGTCGTTGGCCTGCGCGAAGGCCGCGCCGGTCACGGCGACGCCCAGCGCCAGGGCGATCAGATGCTGCTTCATCGTGTGGTTTCCTGTGGTTGCAACGAATGGTGGGACTGTGAACAAATTCTAGTGAGTCGCGGTCGCGGGAATACCCGCAGCGGCGCGCCGCAGCACGGCTGCGGCTTCGGGCCCCGGCGCTGCCGCGCCGTCATGGCGGCGATCAAGCGGCCAAGCCGGCGAGGGCCTGCTGTGCGACCTGCAATCCTTGCTCGACGATGCGCGCCTTCCATGCGTCGGTGTCGGTGTAGAAGGCGTCGCGGACCTGGCGCTTGATCTGCGCGCGCATCGCCTGCGGCGCTTCGGGGTGGTTCTCCAGCCACTGGTCGGCGCGCAACGCGAGCGTGACGTCGTCGAAGGGCACGGTGCCGTATTCCAGCGCGATGCCGGTGTATTCGGCCTGCGCGCATTCCTCGCCGGCGGCCAGCCACATCAGCCCGGTCAGCCACGACGATTGCGACGAACCGTCGTAGATCGATGTCACCTCGGGGCCCCACCAGCGGCGCGCGCGCTCGATGGCCGGCGCGTCGTCGGGCCCGGCCCAGATGCGCTCGCCGTGGCCGCTGGGGCCCAGCCCGGTGTGCAGGTCGATCCAGGCCAGGCGGCGGCAGCGCCGGCCGTGTTCCTGCAGCACGTGGCGCAGCGTCTGCTGGCTCCAGGTCGGGTTGCGTCCGCCATAGAACAAACCCCGCGGGTGTTCGTACTGGCCGCTGGAGATGGCGGTCTGCAGCGCCTTGGCGCCGTGCTCGGCCGCGAACTCGGCCAGCCCGGCCTTGGCCTCCGGCGTCGGCGGCCACTCGGCCGGCACGATCAGGTGCGCCAGCCGGTCGTAGTCGGCGTTGTGCGGCAGCGGCCTGGAGAAGTCCTGGAAGTTGCGGTTCAGGTCGACGTTCTCGTG
>CAYZGL010000015.1:0-10954 GCA_964477985.1 uncultured Rubrivivax sp.
TGGACAAGCCGATGACCGCCGCGGTCGAGGACTTCGTGCACGCCGGCTACGACCTGAATGCCGAAGCGATCCTGCTGTGCGAGAGCGACGGCACGCCCGAGGAGGTCGACGAAGAAATCAGCCGCATGCTGGACGTGCTCGGCGGCTGCGGCGCGTCGCGGCTGGAAGTCAGCAAGGACGAAGCGCAGCGGCTGAAGTTCTGGAGCGGGCGCAAGAACGCCTTCCCGGCCTCGGGGCGAATCAGCCCCGACTACATGTGCATGGACTCGACCATCCCGCGCAAGCGCCTGGCCGACATCCTGCTGGCCATTGCCGAGATGGAGAAGAAGTACCAGCTGCGCTGCGCCAACGTGTTCCACGCCGGCGACGGCAACCTGCACCCGCTGATCCTGTACGACGCCAACGACGCCGACCAGCTGCGGCGCTGCGAGCTGTTCGGCGCCGACATCCTGGAGACCAGCGTCGCCATGGGCGGCACCGTCACCGGCGAACACGGCGTGGGCGTGGAGAAGCTCAATTCGATGTGCGTGCAGTTCACGCCCGAGGAACGCGAGCAGATGGCCGCGCTGAAGCGCGCCTTCGACCCCGCCGAGCTGCTGAACCCGGGCAAGGTGATCCCGCTGCTGTCGCGCTGTGCCGAGTACGGCAAGATGCACGTGAAGAAGGGCCTGCTGCCCTTCCCCGAGCTGCCCAGGTTCTGATGAGCGCCGCGCCCGGGGCCGAACACGAGCACGCGCTGCGCACGCTGGTCGAGCACGTGCAGCAAGCGCGCGCCGAGCGGCGCACGCTGAGCATCCGCGGCGGCGACACCAAGCGCTTCTACGGCAACGCGCCGCAAGGCGAGCCGCTGGACATGGGCGAGCTGACCGGCATCAGCAGCTACGAGCCCACCGAGCTGGTGGTCACGGCGCGCGCCGGAACAAAGCTGGCCGAACTGGAAGCGCTGCTTGGCGAACAAGGCCAGTGCCTGGCCTTCGAGCCGCCGCGCTTTGCCATCGATGGCACGCAGGGTGGCACGGTGGGCGGCATGGTCGCCGCCGGGCTGAGCGGCCCGTCGCGCGCCGCCGCCGGCGCGGTGCGCGACCACGTGCTCGGCGCCACCTTGCTCAACGGCAAGGGCGAGGTCTTGAGCTTCGGCGGCCAGGTGATGAAGAACGTCGCCGGCTACGACGTGTCGCGGCTGCTGGCCGGGTCGCTGGGCGTGCTCGGCGCGATCTGCGAGGTCTCGCTGAAGGTGCTGCCGCGGCCCGCGGCCAGCGCCACGCTGCGCTTCGAGATGGCACAGGCCGACGCGATCCGCCAGCTCAACCAGTGGGGCGGCCAGCCGCTGCCGCTGCACGCCAGCGCCTGGTGGCAGGGCCTGCTGGTGCTGCGCCTGGCCGGCGCGGCGGCGGCGGTGCAGGCGGCGGCGCGCACGCTCGGCGGCGAGCGCCTGCCGCCGGCCCTGGCCGACGCCTTCTGGGACGGCCTGCGCGACCAGGGCGACGAATACTTCGTCGCCGCGCGCGCCGCGCTCGACCACGGCGCGACGCTGTGGCGGCTGTCGCTGCCGCCCACCACGCCGCCGCTGGCGCTGGCCGGCGACGGCCTGATCGAATGGGGCGGCGCGCAGCGCTGGCTCAGCAGCCCGCTGCCTGCGGCCGAGGTGCGCGACGCCGCCGCCGCGGCCGGCGGCCATGCCACGCTGTTCATGGGCCACGAGCGCAGCGCCGGCGTGTTCGCGCCGCTGAAGAGCCCGCTGGACCGCATCCACCGCGAGCTAAAGCGCGCCTTCGACCCCGACGGCGTGTTCAACCTCGGGCGCCTGTATCCGGCGATGTGTCCGTGAGTGCGCCGCCGCCAAACACCGACCTGGCCGCGTACTACGCGCAACGCGCGGCGAGCTACGAGCGCATCTACGCCAAGCCCGAGCGGCAGGCCGAACTGCGGCTGCTGGAAGGCTGGCTGGGCGGCGTGTTCGCCGGACGCCACGTGCTCGAGATCGCCTGCGGCACCGGCTGGTGGACGCCGCACGGCGCGCGCGACGCCGCGTCGTGGCTGGCCAGCGACCTGAACCCCCAGACGCTGGCGATCGCGCGCCGCAAGGCGCTGCCGCCGTGCGTGCGCCTGGCCGAGCTCGACGCCTGGCGGCTGGACACCCTGGACGCCCTGGATGCGCGCGGCGCGCCGCGCTTCGACGCCGCCTTCGCCGGCTTCTGGTGGAGCCACGTCGAACGCGCGCGGCTGCCCGGCTGGCTGGCGCAACTGCACGCGCGGCTGGCACCCGGCGCGCGCGTGGTCTTCATCGACAACCGCTTCGTCGCCGGCAGCAGCACGCCGATCGCGCGCGTCGATGCGGCCGGCGACAGCTGGCAGCAGCGCACGCTGGACGACGGCTCGAGGCACGAGGTGCTGAAGAACTTCCCGACCCGCGCCGAAGCGCTGGCCGCGCTGGCCGCGCTGGGTGAGCGCGCGCACGACATCGCCTGGATCGAACACCCGCACTACTGGGTGCTGCACTACACGCTGGCCTGATGCAGACCCACCTGGCCGCCGAGTTCAAGGGCACGCCCGACGGCGACGCCGCCGAAGCCATCCTGCGCAAGTGCGTGCACTGCGGCTTTTGCACCGCCACCTGCCCGACCTACCAGCTGCTGGGCGACGAGCTCGACGGCCCGCGCGGGCGCATCTATCTGATGAAGCAGCTGCTCGAAGGCGCGCCGGTGACGCGCAGCACGCAGCAGCACCTGGACCGCTGCCTGAGCTGCCGCAACTGCGAGACCACCTGCCCCAGCGGCGTCGAATACGGCCAGCTGCTGGACATCGGCCGCAAGCTGGTCGAGCAGCGCGTCGAACGCCCGCGCGGCGAGCAGGCGGTGCGCTGGCTGCTGAAGGAAGGGTTGACCTCCCCGCTGTTCGCGCCGGCGATGGCGCTGGGCAGGCTGGTGCGAGCGCTGCTGCCGGCGGCGCTGAAGCACAAGCTGCCGCGCCTGCCCAGCGCGCGCGCGCGGCTGTGGCCCAAGCGCGAGCACCCGCGCAAGGTGCTGCTGCTGCTGGGCTGCGTGCAGCCGGCGATGATGCCCAACATCAACAGCGCCACCGCGCGCGTGCTCGACGCCGCTGGCATCCAGACGCTGGTGGCCGACGGCGCCGGCTGCTGCGGCGCGATCCGCGCGCACCTGGGCGACCACGACGGCGGCTTGCACGACATGCGGCGCAACATCGACGCCTGGTGGCCGCTGGTCGAGGGCCTGACCTCGGCCGGGCGCGTCGAAGCCATCGTCATGAACGCCTCGGGTTGCGGCGTCACGGTCAAGGACTACGGCCGCGCGCTGGCGCACGACCCCGACTACGCGCAGCGCGCCGCGCGCGTGAGCCTGCTGACGCGCGACCTGAGCGAGCTGCTGGGCGGGCTGGTGCCGCTGCTGAAACCCAAGCTGCGCGAGCCGGCGCAGCGCCGCCTGGCCTGGCACCCGCCGTGCACGCTGCAGCACGGCCAGCAGCTGCGCGGCGAGGTCGAGACGCATCTGGCGGCGCTGGGCTTCCAGATCGACCTGGCGCCCAGCGAGCCCCACCTGTGCTGCGGCTCGGCCGGCACCTACAGCCTGCTGCAGCCCGAGCTGGCCTACCGCTTGCGCGACCGCAAGCTCGACC
Organism: uncultured Rubrivivax sp.; assembly: GCA_964477985.1. Lineage (GTDB taxonomy): Bacteria > Pseudomonadota > Gammaproteobacteria > Burkholderiales > Burkholderiaceae_C > Rubrivivax. The sequence continues at coordinate 3,634 of CAYZGL010000015.1, forward strand.
AGCTGCAGCCCTTGCAGCCGCAGGCCATCGTCAGCGCCAACATCGGCTGCATCCAGCACCTGCAAAGCGGCACCGCCACGCCGGTGCGGCACTGGGTGGAAGTGCTGGACGAGGCGCTGGCCGACTGAAGAGTCTACGAAGGAGGAGCACCATGGGCTCACGCCACTGGCAAGCGCAGGCGATCCGCCGCATCGAGGCCGACTTCAACCGCTCGGCCGACACGCACCTGATCCCGCTGCCGCTGCCGGCTTATCCCGGCGTTCACCTGTACCTGAAGGACGAATCCAGCCACCCCACCGGCAGCCTGAAGCACCGGCTGGCGCGCTCGCTGTTCCTGTACGCGCTGTGCAACGGCTGGCTGCACGAAGGCAGCACGGTGGTCGAGGCCAGCTCGGGCTCGACCGCGGTGTCGGAGGCCTACTTTGCGCGGCTGCTGGGCTTGCGCTTCGTCGCGGTGATGCCGCGCAGCACCTCGCCCGAGAAGATCGCGGCGATCGAGTTCTACGGCGGGCGCTGCCATCTGGTGGAGCGCGGCGACCAGGTCTACGGCGAATCCGAACGGCTGGCGCGCGAATGCGGCGGCCACTACATGGACCAGTTCACCTACGCCGAACGCGCCACCGACTGGCGCAGCAACAACAACATCGCCGAATCGATCTTCGCGCAGATGGCACGCGAGCCGCACCCGCTGCCGGCGTGGGTCGTGTGCGGCTGCGGCACCGGCGGCACCACCGCCACCATCGGGCGCTTCATCCGCTACCGCGGCCATGCCAGCCGGGTGTGCGCCACCGACCCGGACAACTCGGTGTTCTTCGACGCCTATGCCAGCGGCGACCACAGCCTGCGGCTCGATGCCGGCTCGCTGATCGAAGGCATCGGCCGCCCGCGCGTCGAACGCTCGTTCGTGCCCGGCGTGATCGACGCCATGCTGCGCGTGCCCGATGCGGCCTCGCTGGGGGCGATCCACTACCTGGTGGGCGCGCTCGGCCGGCGCTGCGGCGGCTCCACCGGCACCAACCTGATCGGCGCGCTGCACCTGGCGCAGCGCATGCACGCGGCCGGCGAGGCCGGCTCGATCGTCGCCATCCTGTGCGACGGCGGCGAGCGTTATGCGCACAGCTGCTACAACCCGCAGTGGCTGGCGGCGATGGGTTTCGACATCGCGGCGGCAACCGCGGCGGTGCGTGACAGCGCCGAACAGGGGCGCGCACTGCCGTGGCCGGTGGCCGAGGCGCACCGGCCGGTGCACTGAAGCCGCGTCAGCGCGGTGGCGGCAGCCTCACGCCGCTGAGCGTTTGAGTTAGCCTTCACTGGAGCACCGATGCTTACCACTTGAACTCTGGCCACTCTGACCAGTCTTGCATGTCTTCGGGTCGTGCGCCCGCTCTTGCAGCAGCGCCGCCGACGCGATCTTGAAACTCTCGATACGCTGTAGAGAGCGAGTCCATTCGGTCCAAGACCGTCGGTAACCTCTGCAGTCGTTGCTTCCCAGGCTTTGCACCGAAGACGAAGTCTCTAGCCTGGAACGAGATGAACTCAAGCAGGTACTTGTCGGGTAAGGGGTAAAAGCGCGCGAGCCACCTCATGCAAAGAGCGCCAACTACGGGGTCGACCGCGCGTAGCGCCTCTTCAGTGCAAGCTTCCAAAGTGTATAGATTCGCTTGAACTTTGCGATCCGTCGGAACGTATGCGCAGCTAGACCGAAGCATGCCAACCTGCACCAGGAGGATCGGCCAGAGAACTTGCACTGCGTGGTAGTCGGAATACCGAAGGTCGTCTCCGCCGAATTTTGGCCTCTTCCCTTCGTATGCTTTCCGACACTCGTAGGCTAGGCCAAGGACGAATTCGTCCTGTCCCGGTGCGAGAGGACCAGACTCAGATGCAAGCTCGTGGACGATCTCATGGAGTTGCTCAAAGTCGGCAGAATCTCCTGCGAGCACGATGCCCGCTCCGTATCTTGTGGGACGTGACATGAGCATGAGCGGATTGTGAAGGCTAACTTCCATTCGGCCAGCCCGCTGAGCTCGAAGACTAGGCCGATGCCCTGGTCTGGCCAGTCCGCGCGCGCAGCGCCATCGGCCGCCTTGGCCGCAACGGCGTAGGCCGCCACCCGGTCGGCGCCTTCGCGGTGCAGCCGCCACTCGACCTCGCGGCGCTCGGCCGGGTCTGCCGGCTGGTCGAGTTCGACGCCCGGCAGGCGTTGGAGCCACCCCACGGCCTTGCCCGCGCTCATTGCCTGCATCACGGTGTCGGGCTGCACCAGCGCGTCGACCGCCTTGCCGACCAGCGCCACGCCGAGCGCGGTGCCCAGCGCCGTGCCGGCGCGTCGGGCTTCGCTGCCTTGCGCGTCGGGGCCGATCGCGCCGGCCAGCCTTGCGCTGAGTTGGCCCTTCAGGTTGTCGCGCAGCTTGGCGACGTCGACGTACTCGTTGAACGCCTGCGCATCACGCGCCTTGGCCGCCGCTCGCATCTGCTGCAGCGCGATCAGCCGATCAGCTTCAACCCCGGCGGCAAGGCCTCGCCGAAGACGCCGCGTTCACCGGCTTCGTCCAGCGCCACCACCTCGCGCACGCGCTCGATCCAGCTCGGCGCGGCGTGCGCGGCCTGCAGCCGCTCGATCACCTGCTGGCGCAGCTCTGCATCGAAGTCGCGTGCGCGGTCGCCGCTCATTCGCGCCAGGTTTGCCGCCGCGGCCGCCGCGCCTTCCACGCGCTTCCAGTCCAGCGCCAGCAGCGCCGCCAGCCAGGGCGCGGCGCGTTCAGGCGCGACCACGGCATGCGCGCTGCCGTGGAAGGGCACACGCGCGCCCAGCCGGCCGATGGCCCACACGGTCCACGGGCTGGTGTTGCGCTCGAGCTGCGCCACCAGCCAGTCGCCGACCTCGGCCTTGTGTTCGGGGGCGATGCGTTCCAGCGACGCGCCCACGCGCATCATGTCGTCCCAGCCGCCCTTGACCAGCCGCGGCGGACGCTCGGCCTGGCTGCCGAGTTCGGCGCCGCGCAGCGTGTACGCGAAATCCTGCAGCAGCCGCTGTTGCGCTGCTTCTTCCAGGCCGCCGGCGGCGCGGCGCCACAGCGTCCACCATTCGGCGTTGACCTGCGCGTCGTGGCCGTGCTGCACACCCTGTTCGTACAGCGGCCACAGTTGCTCGGCGCGCCAGCCGTCCAGTGCGTCGCCGAAGCCGGGGCGCAGGCACCAGCCGGCCAGGCTCAACCACAGCCGCTCGTGTTCGGCCGAACGGCGGCGCGCACGCGCACGCTGCGCCAGTGCGTCGTACAGCGCGCGCAACGTGGCCAGCGTCCAACGATCGCGCGTGCCCAGCAGCGCTTCGAGCCGGGCGCGCAGCTGCTTCACCGCCTTCGGGTCGGCCTGCCGGTCGCGCGCGCCGAACACACGCTCGACCGCCGTCAGCGCCTCGTCGAAACGCGGCGGCAGACCGGCGGGGGCCGCGGTGCCGCCATCGCCGTGCTCGCTGCGAAGCTGGAACTCGAGCTGCCAGCGCCGCGCCGGGTCGTGTTCGGCGATGCAGTGCAGCGCCAGCGTGCCGACCTCGGTCAGCATCGACACCAGCCGCACCGGCAGCTCGCGCCGCGACGCGTCGTCGCCGGGCAGCACCGCCGCCAGCGGCGGCAGCGGCTGCGCATCCAGTTCCGCCAGCTTCACCAGCTCGCCGGGCTGCGCCTGGCCGGTGGTGGTGGCCACCAGGTCGAAGCGTACCGGCTGGCCGCGGGTCAGCGCGAAGCTGCGCTCGGCCAGCGGCAGTTCGTGGCCGGGCTCGGTGCCGCGCGGCAGCACGCACACGCCGCGCGCTGCCGCATCGCGGGGCCCGCCGTCGACGACCAGGAAGTAGCTGCGCGCCGAGCCGCCGCCGATGGCCGGCGCCTGGCCGCGGCGCGCCAGCGCGTAGGCCACCGCGCCGCGCGCCACCGCGGTGTCGGGGTCGGCGTTGTGCAGCAGCTTCAGCGGCGCGCCGCGCCAGCCGGCCAGCGTGGCCTGCAGCCGCTGCACGATGCGCTCGGCGCGGAACACGCCGCCGTTGAGCAGCAGCGCATCCGGCCAGCCGGCGTGCGCATGCTGCTGCAGGAAGGCGGCGATGTGGCGTGTCACCGCCGGGTCGCTGGCGTAGGGCAGGCCGAAGGCGAGCAGGCCGCCGCCCGCGCGCTCGCGCCGCGGCAGCTCGTCGGCCGCGCCTTGCGGGAAGAAGCCGTCGACCACCAGCGCTTCGACCTCGTCGCGGCTGAGCTGCGCCGAGCGCGCGCCGCCGACCAGCTTGGCGCCCGCGGCCAGCAGCGTGACGGTGGCGCGCTCGGGCGCGCCGGCCGCATCGGCCGCGAGCAGCCGTTCCTTGGCGGCGCGGCAGCGTTCGACCAGCTGCGCCAGCGCCGCGGGGGACAGCCGCGCGCTGCCCGGAGCCGAAGCCGCAGCCGTGCCCGCGGCCATGCGCCCCTCGACCACATGCGCCAGCGCCAGGTCCATGTTGTCGCCGCCCAGCATCAGGTGGCGGCCGACCGCGAAGCGTTCGAGCTGGGGCTGGCCATCGACGTGAGTGACGCGCACCAGGCTCAGGTCGGTGGTGCCGCCGCCGATGTCGCACACCAGCACCAGCTTGACCTCGGCCAGCTCGGCGGCGAGCTTGCGGCGGTGGCGGAACAGCCAGTCGTGCAGCGCCGCCTGCGGCTCTTCCAGCAGGCGCAGCGTGGGCAGGCCCGCAGGGCTGGACAAGGCCGGCAAGCCGGCCTCGCGTGCCGCCTGCAGCGTCAGTGCCCGCGCCGCGTCGTCGAACGAGGCCGGCACCGTCAGCACCAGCTCCTGATGTTCCAGCCGCGCCTGCGGGAAGCGTGCGTTCCAGGCCGCGCGCAAATGCGCCAGATAACTCGCGCTGGCCGCCACCGGCGACACCTTGGGCACCTCGTCCGGCGCACCCCAGGGCAGGATCGGTGCCAGGCGGTCGACCGCGGCGTGCGACAGCCAGCTCTTGGCGCTGCTGACCAGCCGGCCCGGCACCTGCGCGCCGAGCTGGCGTGCCCAATGTCCGATCACCGGGCCGATGACGGCACCTTCGGGCGCCGCGCCCCAGGGCAAGGCCAGGTCGGCGCTGTTCAGTTCACCGGCCGCCGGGTGGTAGCGCAGCGAAGGCAGCAGCGCGCGCGCCGCCACCTCGCCCGGCGCGACCAGCTGTTCGATCTCGAACAGCCGCAGCGTCGCGTCCGACACCCGCCCCGCCGCCGGCGCGTAGGCGACGACGGTGTGCGTGGTGCCGAGGTCGATGCCGACCGTATAGACCGCGGCCGTAGCGACACGAACCACCTCAGTGGCTCCCCCGCGCTATGCGAGACCCGCGACGCACGAACGGGAGTGTGGAGCGACCGCCGCGGATCCGGCTTTGCCGGTCCGCCAGCGGTGCCCCCTGGAGGGGGCGCGCGAAGCGCGTAGGGGGTGGTTCATTTCTCTCGCTCCCCGCGCACGTCGAACTCGAGCTTCCAGCGCTCGTCGCCGCTGCGCGGCACCGCCTCCAGTTCGAGCGTGCCGGCCTCGGTGATGCGCGCGTGCAGCCGCACCGGCACCATGTCGCCGGCGCTGCGGCCTTCGGCGGGCAGCGTGGCGCTGATCGCGTCCAGCTCCTGCAGCTCGTCGGCGGCCCAGGCGTCGAGCAATGTGCCGACGACGTCGTGCCGCCGCACCGACGAGGCGAAGAAGCGGAAATGCACCGGCTCGCCGACCACCAGCCCGAGTTCCAGCGCCGGCAGCTCGGCCTCGGTGCCTTCTTCCATGCCGAAGGGCGCCAGGCACAGCGCCTGCACCGGCGGCTCGACGCCGGGCACCGCCGGCATCGCCGATTCCACCGCGATGTAGTACGCGAACGCGGTGCCGCCGCGGATACGCACGCCGCGCCCGCGCCGCACGCAGCCGTAGTAGGCCGCGCCGCGCGCCACCGCCAGGTCCAGGTCGGCACCGGCCAGCTGCCGCGCCGGCGCCGCGCCTTCGGCAGCCAGCCAGGCGTTGAGCGTGGCCAGCACGCGTTCGGCCAGCAGCTGCGACTTGAACACGCCGCCGTTGAACAGGATGGCGGTCGGGTGCAGGAAGCTGGCCCCGGCCGGCCCCTCTGCCAAGGTTTGCCCTGCCGCGAAGCCTTCCAGCTCGGCCACCGCGTCGCGCTGCCGCGCCAGGAAGGCCGCCAGGTGGCGCGTCACCGCGGCGTCCTGCGCGTAGGGCAGGCCCAGCTGCGCCAGGCCGGCACGCACGCGCACTTGCGGCCGTGCCGACACCTCCACCTGCGGGAAGAAGCCTTCGACCAGCGTGGCGCCCAGCTCGTCGCGCGTCAGCTCGGTGCGCACCGAGCCGCCGATCAGCTTGCTGCCGCGGCTGGGCACGACGATCGCCTGCGCCGACGCGTCGGCATCGGCGAGCAGCGCCTCCTTGGCGGCGCGGCAGGCGTGGGTCAGCGCGCGCATCTGCCAGGCGTCGAGCGTGACGGCGCCGGTGGGCGCGGTGGCGAGCTTGCGCGCGACGACGTGCGCCAGCGCCAGGTCCATGTTGTCGCCGCCGAGCAGGATGTGTTCGCCCACCGCGACGCGGTGCAGCTCGAGCGTGCCCTCGCGTTCCAGCACCGCGATCAGCGAGAAGTCGCTGGTGCCGCCGCCGACGTCGACCACAAGGATGATGTCGCCGGTGCGCACCTGCTTGCGCCAGCCGCCGCCGCTGGCCTGGATCCAGCTGTACAGCGCCGACTGCGGCTCTTCCAGCAGCGTCGGCGGCGGGTAGCCGGCGGCCTTGGCGGCTTCCACCGTCAGCTCGCGCGCCGCGGGGTCGAAGGACGCGGGGATGGTCACCGTCACGTCCTGCGCATCGAACGGCGCGTCGGGGTGCGCCAGGTCCCAGGCATGGCGCAGGTGTGTCAGGTAATGCACCGAGGCCTGCAGCGGCGACACCCGCGCCACCTCGGGCGGCGCGTCGGCCGGCAGGATGGCCGCGCGGCGGTCCACCCCCGGGTGGCACAGCCAGCTCTTGGCGCTGGACACCAGCCGGATCGGCGTGGCCGCGCCGCGCCTGCGCGCCATCTCGCCCACGACGTGGGAATCGTCGCTGGCCCAGGGCAGCGCCAGCTCGCCGGGGGCCAGCTCGTCGGCGTGCGGCAGGTACAGGAACGACGGCAGCAGCGGCAGCGACTCCACCGTGCCGGGCGCCGTCAGCTGCGGCAGCGGCAGCACGCCGTGCACCGTGGTTTCGGGGTTGTCGGTGTCGCGGCTGGCGGCCAGGTCGACCCAGGACAGCGCGTTGTGCGTGGTGCCCAGGTCGATGCCGATCGCGTAGCGCGGCGCGG